>DASSMI010000258.1:0-17256 GCA_035688935.1 Candidatus Limnocylindrales bacterium
TAGCCGAGGAACCCGAACCGGAGCACCCCCGCCGCGCCGGCGAGGATCTCCAGGAGGACCACGCCCGATCCGGCGAGGAGGATCCATCGGAACGGATCAGCCGCCTCGGGGCGCGAGCCTCCGGTCGTGATCGCCAAGAGCCCGCAGATCGGGACCGCGACCACGGTCAGGACGCCCAACAGCCACACGAGGCTGTCGCCGGGAAATCGCGGTCCACATTCGAGGCACGCGTCGAGG
Source organism: Candidatus Limnocylindrales bacterium (assembly GCA_035688935.1). GTDB lineage: Bacteria > Chloroflexota > Limnocylindria > Limnocylindrales > CSP1-4 > CF-46. The sequence continues at coordinate 238 of DASSMI010000258.1, forward strand.
ACGATCGGAAAGGAGCCGGCGAAGACGAGGAGCGGCCATCCGATCGCGCCCACGGCGATCCAGACGGTCGCCGGCCGCGACCGGCTTGGGCCCGGAGCCGTCGTGGGGGTCGCCACGCCTGCGGGCGCCGGTCCGACGAGGCCGGCCACGACCGAGAGCAGGTAGGGGACGATGAACACGGCCCAACGGAGCGGGTCCACGGCAGCGAACGCCGTCGACGAGAGCCCGACGAGCAGGCCGGCCGCCCCGGTCAGACCGAGCGGCCACCGTGACGCCCACCACCAGGCGCCGAACAGGGCGATGTCGAACGGCGCGGTCTCCGCCGCAAGCTCGACCGCGTAGGCGCCGACGTCCATTCGGGCGGCGTCCGCGTTGGCAGCCGCGCTCCACAGCGTGGTCACGACGTCCGAGACGATCAGGGCGACCAGGAGCGTGCGATCGCGCGGGCGGCGGACGATCGAACCGTGGACCGGGCGCGGCACGAGGATTCCAGCGATGAGCGCGGCGACGAGCGCGAGGGCCGCGAGCGCCAGATACCAGGCGCTGGGCAGCTCGAGGAATTCCGGGTCGTGGAGGAGCGGCTTGGCGGCGAGCAACCCCGCCAGGCCCAGGTCACCGGCCAGGAGCAACGCTCGACCGCCGGCCGCCCCGGCTGCGACCCGGATCCCACCCACGAGGATCACCGCGAGCACGGGGAAGAACGGCGCAGCCTCGAACGGTCCGATCAGGAACCCGCCGGCCGTGGCGACGGCCGTCCAGCCAGCGAACACGAACAGCACCGCGTGGATCAGCCCGACGGCGAGCGGGGCGGCGGACGGGAACGAGGCGGCACGTCCCTCGGCGGTCACCCCCGGAGCGTAGATGACCGAGCCCGCGGCGAGGACCGCCCGATCCTCCTACCCTTGTCCCATGGACGACATTGCGACGCAGGCCGTCGAGGCCGCGCTCGCCGCCGGCGCGACGTACGCCGACGCGCGGGTCATGGAGATCCGGACCGAGGCCATGTCGGCCCGGAACGGCGTGGTCGAGGCACTGGACCGCGAGGAGCGCGCCGGGATCGGCGTCCGGGCCCTGATCGGAAGCAGCTGGGGCTTCTTCGCGGTCCCCGACGTCGGATCGGCCGCCGCCCGCCGCGCCGGCGAGGGAGCGGCGGCCGTCGCGCGCGCAAGCACGCGCGTCGCCGGCAAGGATCTCCGCCTCGCGCCAGAGGCGCCGGTGACCGGCCACTGGGAGAGCGAGTGCCGCGAGGACCCGTGGTCGGTCAGCCTCGCCGAGAAGGGCGATGTCCTGGAGTCCGTCACCCGGACGATGCAGGAGCACGGCGCCGACATCGCCGAGGCGAGCCATCGGATCTGGGACACGCGCAAGTGGCTCGTCTCGTCCGAGGGGACGAAGGTCGACCAGCACATCGTCGAGTGCGGGGCGGCAATGAGCGCGACCGCGGTCGGCGAGGGCGAGACGCAACGCCGAAGCTACCCCGGGATCCGGGGCCAGTACGGGACGCGCGGCTGGGAGCTCGTCCGCGAGCTCGATCTCCCAGGGAACGCGGCGCGGATCGCGGAGGAGGCACGACAGCTCCTCACCGCCGACGAATGTCCCTCGCTCGACGCCACGGACCTCATCCTCGGCAGCGAGCAGATGGCGCTGCAGATCCACGAATCGGTCGGTCACGCGACGGAGCTCGACCGGATCCTCGGCTGGGAAGCCGCGTTCGCCGGCACGTCCTGGCTGGATCTCCAGCAGCTCGGCTCGCTCCGGTTCGGCTCGGAGCTGATGAACATCACCGCCGACGCGACGCTGCCGGGCGCGCTCGGGAGCTTCGGCTACGACGACGAGGGGACGCCGTCGCACCCCGTCGACATCGTCAAGGACGGCATCTGGGTCGGGACCCTCAGCGGCCGCGACTCGGCGGCACTGGCCGGGATCGACCGGTCCGGTGGCGCCGTCCGAGCCGACGGCTTCGACCGGATCCCGATGGTCCGGATGACGAACGTGGGCCTCCTGCCCGGCGAGCACACGCTCGAGGCGATCGTCGGCGCGACCGACGACGGCATCCTCATGGACACGAACCGGAGCTGGTCGATCGACGACAAGCGCCTGAACTTCCAGTTCGGCTGCGAGATCGGCTGGGAGATCAAGGGCGGCAAGAGGTCCCGGATGCTGAAGAACCCGACGTACACGGCGATCAGCCCGCGCTTCTGGGGATCCATGGACATGCTCGGCAACCGCGACGAGTGGACGTTCTGGGGGACGCCCAACTGCGGCAAGGGCCAGCCGGTCCAGATCGGGCACACGGGCCATCCCGCGGTTCCCGCCCGGTTCCGCGGGATCCGCGTCGGGGTCCGGGGGTAACGGCGATGACGATCGAGACGACGACCGAGGCCGCTCGCGGCCTCGAGCTGGCCGAGCACACGCTCGAACTCGTCCGGCAGCGCGCCGGCGACGCCGAGGTCGAGGTCACCGTCCGCCGCGGCGAGGAGGCCCTGACCCGGTTCGCGACGGGGTTCATCCACCAGAACGTGGCGTCCGAGATCAACCACGTCCTCATCCGCGTCGCGCTGGACGGTCGCAACGCGACCACGTCCGTCGACGGGCCGGCCGACGACGAGACGCTCGGGCGAGCGATCGACGGGGTGCTCGAGGCCGCCCGCGTGCGTCCGCCCGACCCCGACTGGCCGGGCCTGGCGCCACGCGCGGCGGCACCAGACGTGGACCACTGGGACGACGCGACGGCGGCTGCGTCGCCGGATGAGCGGGCCGCCCGGGTGCGCGCCTTCGTGGACGCCGCCGGTGGCCTCGAGACCGCCGGCTATTGCTCGACGCTCGCAGTGACGCTCGCGTTCGCGAACTCCGCGGGCCAACGCCTGACCGGCCGCGCCACGATGGCCGACCTCGATGGGATCGCCCGGACGCCGACCGCCGATGGCTCGGGCCGCGACGGCTCCGTCCGGCTCGGCGACCTCGACGGCTCGGTCGTCGGTGAGCGCGCCGCCCGCAAGGCGCGCGACGCGTCGGACGCGACGGACCTGGAGCCTGGCCGCTACGCCGTCGTCCTCGAGCCCGATTGCGTCGCGAACATCCTGTCCTTCCTCCTCGTCCACGGCTTCAACGGCAAGGCGGTCGAGGAGGGCCGCTCGTTCGCCGAGCTTGGTGCTGCCCAGTTCGGTCCGGCGATCACGTTGCTCGACGACGTCACCGATCCGGGGATGGCCGGCATCGGCTTCGACATCGAGGGGACGCCCAAGTGGCCGCTCGACCTCGTCCGCGACGGCGTCACGACGGGCCTGCTCCACACGCGCCGGACGGCGAAGGCGCTCGGCGTCGAGAGCACCGGTCACGCGGTGGAGGGCGGCGCGGCCTGGGGCGCGCTCGGCGCGAACCTCGTCCTCGCCGCCGGCGAGAAGTCCGTCGACGACCTCGTCGGGGACATCGAGCGCGGCGTCCTCGTGACCGACTTCTGGTACACGCGGATCCTCGACCCGCGGACGCAGGTCGTGACCGGGCTGACGCGGAACGGCGTGTGGCTCGTGGAGGACGGGCGCGTCGTCCGGCCGATCACGAACTTCCGCTTCACGCAGTCGTTCCTCGACGCGCTCGGCCCCGGCAACGTCCGCGGCGTCGGCCGCGAGCGGGCGCTGCTCTCCGCCGGCTGGGATTCCGTGTATCTCGTGCCGGCGCTGCACCTTGGGAGCTGGAACTTCACGGGCGGGGCGAAGGGCTGACCGAGCCGGATCGGGCTCGCCACAATGACGCGATGAGCGACCTCGACTACTCGGCGTTCGACGCGCTCACGTTCGACTGCTACGGCACGCTCATCGACTGGGAGGCCGGGATCCTGGCCGGCCTCAGACCGATCCTCGGCCCGGCCGGCGCGGATCGGACCGATGACGAGATCCTGGAGGCGTACGCGGCCGAGGAGGCCCGGCTCGAGGGCGGCCACTACCTGCCCTACCGGACGATCCTCGCGGCGAGCGCGCGAGCGGTCGGGAAGCGGTTCGGCGCCGAGGTCACGGACGACGAGGCGGCACGGTTCGGTGGCTCGGTCGGGGACTGGCCCGCCTTCGACGACTCGACCCGGTCGCTGAAGCTCCTTCGACGTCGCTTCAGGCTGGGCGTCCTGACGAACTGCGACGACGAGCTCTTCGCCGCGTCCAGCCGTCGCCTCGGCATCGAGTTCGACTGGGTCCTGACGGCCCAGCAGCTCGGCGCGTACAAGCCCAACCCCCACAACTTCGAGGCGCTCCGGGAGCGGCTCCACCAGAGCGGGATCGCCGCGGCACGGATCCTCCACGTCGCCCAGAGCCTGTACCACGACCACGCGCCGGCGAAGAAGCTCGGCTTCCATACCGTCTGGATCGACCGTCGACACGATCGGCCGGGCGGGGGCGCGACACCGGAGGCCTCGGCCACACCGGACGCGACGTTCCCGTCGATGGCCGCTTTCGCGGCGGCGGCGCTGGACTAGCCGGACTCGGGCGCCTCGACGTTCACGACCTGCGGCCCGGGCCCGATCCGGACGAGGAAGCCGTCGGCCGGCTCCTCCGAGGTGACGACCTCCCGATGGATCGCGTGCTGCGGCACGAAGATGAAGTCGCCGGGCGTCCCCTCGACCGCCTCGGCTCCGCCGGCGCCGAACTCGATCCGCATCCTGCCGGCGACCACGAAGATGTAGGTGTCGCGGTCGGCGTGATGGTGCCAGCCGCTTGAGACACCGGACTCGACCCGGACCCAGCCGACCCAGCGATCGTCGTCGTCGGCGAGGAGGCGGCGATCCATCCCAGGCGTGGCCGGACCGGGCGGCGGCGGGGCGTCGACCGCGTGGACGAGGAACACGCGCGATCGATCCATCGACTCAACCTCCGCCGCGGGCGGCCCGGATCTGGTCGGCGTGCTCCGCCGGATGAGCCGCGTAGATCGCGAGCCACTGCCGGACCGAGTATGGACCCGATTCGCTGTGGGTCCCGGTCCGCGACCATTCCGCCTCGGTCAGCGACTCGAGGAGCTGGAGGCTCGCCGTGCGGACCGCCGACAGGACGGCCAGTGACGGCTCGATCGGGCGGTCGTAGTGGAGGCGCCGCGCCCACTCGGGCTCGTCGTAGCCCTGGATGAGCGGATCGTCCTCGGCGATCAGCCGGCGGAGCCGGATGTACGCCATCGACTCGCTGTCGGCGAGATGGTGGATCACCTCGCGGGCGGTCCACTCGCCATCGCCGGGCGGCCGGCGGTCCAGCTCGCTCTCGGTGATCCCGGCGACGGCGGCGGTCACCGCCCCGGCGCCGGCTCGATAGCGCTCGATCAGCTCGCTTCGTTCGTTCGACATCATGCACCCTCCTCCGCGCGGTACCCTACCGGGTCCCCGTCACTTCGTGAGGCCCCCGTGCCCGAGCCCGCGATCCGCGTCCAGGACCTGCGCAAGACCTTCCGCGTGCCCGTCCGCCAGGGCGGGCTCGGCGCGGCGCTGCGCAGCCTCGTCCGGCGCGAGCACCGTGAGGTCCAGGCGGTCGCGGGCGTCTCGTTCACGATCGAGCCTGGCGAGATCGTCGGCTTCCTCGGCCCGAACGGCGCCGGCAAGACGACGACGCTGAAGATGCTCAGCGGCCTGCTCTACCCGACCAGTGGCGAGGCCCGCGTGGTCGGCCACGTCCCGTCGAAGCGCGAGGCGGCCTACCTCCGCCAGATCACGATGGTCATGGGCAACCGCAACCAGCTCCAGTGGGACCTCCCGGCCCTCGACTCGTACGAGCTCCTCCGGGCGATCTACCGCCTCCATCCCGACGACTTCCGGAAGACCCGCGACGAGTTCATCGAGCTGTTGGACCTTGGCGACCTCGTGACGAAGCCGGTTCGGAACCTGTCGCTCGGCGAGCGGATGAAGGTGGAGACGGCGGCGGCGCTCCTCCATCGGCCGCAGGTCCTGTTCCTCGACGAGCCCACGATCGGGCTCGACGTGACGATGCAGAAGCGCATTCGCCAGTTCGTCGCCGAGTACAACGCCCGGTCCGGCGCGACGGTCCTCCTGACGAGCCACTACATGGCCGACGTCCAGGCGCTCTGCAAGCGCGTGATCGTCATCCACCACGGTCGGATCCTGTTCGACGGCGAGCTGGCCGCGCTCGCGAACCGCTTCGGCGCCGACAAGACGATCGGCGTCACCCTCAAGGAGGGCGCCGAGGCGCTCGATCTGTCGCCGTACGGCGAGGTCCTGGGCGTGGAGGACGGCAAGGTCTCGCTGAAGGTGGGCCGCGGCCGCGCGCCCGAGGTGGCCGGGCGTCTCCTGCACGATCTGCCCGTCGCCGACCTGACGATCGAGGATCCGCCGATCGAGGACGTGATCGAGTCGGTCTTCGCGGGCGCGAGTGCCGACGCGTGAGCGCCGTGAACGGGCCCGGCCATTCCAAGGAGGCGTCTTTCGGGCCGGGGGCGGGGTGCGCGGCGTCACGACAGGCCGAATCCATCCAAATCCGGGGCCGTCGGCGCCGTTCCATCATCGGTAGGCATTTCGAAACGACAGGCGGACGCGCCTCCGGCGAATTACGCCTGCTCGGAATACCGAGGGACGGGCGGTGAACGGGTACGAAGCACCCCGCCTCACCTCCCCGCTCCGCGGCCTGGTCGACGTGTACGTCCAGGAAGCGAAGATCGCGATCGCGGAGCAGATCCAGTACCGCGTCGCGAACTACATGTACATGCTCGGGATGGTCGCCGAGCCGGTGATCTACCTCGTCGTCTGGCAGACCGTCGCGGCTCAGCAGGGCGGGGCGGTCGCGGGGATCACCTCGGGCCAGTTCGCCGCGTACTACATCGTCTGGACGCTGGTCCGGAACATCAACATCGTCTTCACGCCCTACGGCTGGGAGGAGCGCATCCGCGAGGGCCGCCTAAGCGCGCAGCTCCTCCGGCCGCTCTTCCCGATCGTCGAGGACCTCGGGTTCTTCCTCGGCTGGAAGCCGGTCGTCGTGATCCTGTGGCTGCCGATCGCGCTGTTCCTGTCGCTCGTCTTCCGACCTGAGCTCCACCCCGGCGCGCTCAACATCGTCGTGTTTGCAGTCTCGCTCCTCGGCGCCTACCTCATCCGATCGCTCAATCAGAGCTCGCTCGGGCTGATCACGTTCTGGACGACCCGGGTCGGCCCGATCTTCCAGCTGTACATCGCGACCGAGCTGCTGCTCTCCGGCCGGCTGGTGCCGATGACGCTCATGCCCGAGTGGGTCCAATCGCTCGCGAACGTTCTGCCGTTCCAATGGACGTTCGGGTTCCCGATCGAGGCGCTCGTCGGAACCCTCACGACCGAGCAGCTCGTCGGCGGGCTCGCGATGCAGGTCCTGTGGATCGCGATCGGCTCCGTCCTGGTCCGAGTCGTCTGGCACTTCGCGGTCCGGCGGTACAGCGCGGTGGCCGGGTAGATGCGCCCGCTGCGCCTCGCCTGGCTGTTCTTCCGGATCGGCGCGCTCAACGATCTGCAGTACCGGGCGAACTTCTGGCTCCAGCTGCTCCAGGCGGCGATCCAGCTCGGGACCGGGCTCGCGGTCCTGGGGCTGGTCTTCAGCCACACGCCCGCGCTGAACGGCTGGTCCCAGCCGCAGCTCCTCGCCGTGATGGGCGTCCACATCCTCATGGGCGGCGTCATCGGGGCGCTGATCCAGCCGAGCATGGAACGGCTCCGGCAGGACATCCGCGAGGGGACGTTCGACTATGTCCTGACCAAGCCCGAGGACATCCAGGTCCTGTCGAGCATCCGGGAGATCCGGATCTGGCAGGCGGTCGATGGGATCGTGGGCGGCGTCGTCCTCGCCGTCGCGATCGGGCAGCTGGGGGCCACGCTGGGGCTGGTCGAGGCGCTCGCGTTCGCCGCCGCACTCGTGATCGGCGGCCTGATGATCTACGCGTTCTGGCTGATCGTGACGACCGTGGCGTTCTGGATCGTCCGGATCGACGAGATCGCCGAGCTGTTCGAGGGGCTGTACCAGTCGGGTCGTTGGCCGGTGACGATCTATCCCGAGTGGCTGCGGGTGGGGCTGACGTTCCTCGTGCCGATCGCGTTCGCCGTGACGGTGCCGGCGCAGGCGATCACCCAGCGGCTGACGCCCGACGTGTTCGTCCTCGCAGTCGCGTTCGCCGCGTTCGTCCTCGCCGCAAGCCGGGCGTTCTTCCGATTCGGGCTGCGGCACTACTCCGGCGCGTCCGCGTAGGCCAGCTCGGCGTCAGCCGCTCGGCGGGCGCAGGAGCCGGAGCGGGACGAGCGTCCCGAAGTAGGCCGCCAGCACGCCGATCGCACCGAGCGTCGTGAGCACGACGGGAGCCACCAGGTCGGGGGGCGGTCCCTCGCGGACGATGTGCCACAGCGAGAAGCTCAGTCCGGACCCGATCGCGAGCACGAGGCCGAACGCGATCCGGTGCCGGCGTGGGCTCCAGGACGAGCCGTCGAGGAACCGTTCGAGGGCAGCGGCGAGTCGGCCGATCGGCCGGTCGAGGCGGACCAACCCCGCGAGATCGATCGCGAGGGCCAGGCCGTCGTCGACGACGTCCGGCTCGGACGGATCGCCGCTGCCGGCCGTCGAGGACCGAGCCGCCACCAGGAGGAGCGCGAGGGCACCGAGCGAGGCGGCGATGACGACCCCGACGCAGGCCGTGACCCATCCCGCGATGCTGCCCGCACCCGGCCGCCAGCCGGTCGACAGGATCGCCTGAAGGTCGGACGCCGTCGACGCGAGGACGATCAGGACCGCGATCGCCGACCCCCACCGGATCCGCGCAGCGGTCGGCGCGGCGAGGACGGGGCCCCGATGGCGGAGGCTCCGGACCCACGTCGCGCCCGCGACGATCGACAGGCCGATCACGGCGTACGTCGCGATCCCGTCGAACGGATCCTCGCTGAATGGCGACAGGTCGCGGATCGCACGGACCTGCGTGGTCGCGAACCACAGGGCTGCGAAGAGGCAGACCACCGCGGCCGAGGCATTGGCGGCGACGCGCGTCGTGCGGGTCATCGGATCGGCGGAGCGGCTCATCGGGTCACCTCCGGAGGCTCTCGAGGTGCTCGTCGTCGTGGTCGGCCGCGACGGCCATCAGTCCGGCGACGTCGAGCGTGCCGAACGTGTCGTGCGTGCCGGTCCGGGCCCAGCCCTCCGGACCGAGCCCATCGAGCATCGCCAGCGTGGACGCGCGAACGGCCGCATGCGTGGCGAGGACGTCCTCGAGACCGGCGCCGGGCGCGCCGAGCCACTGGCCGGGCTCGACCCATCGCCAGTGCGGACGGTCCTCGGTCGCGAGCTGGCCGAGGCGGACGTGCCAGACGAGCTCCTCGACGGCGACGAGGTGGCGGACGATCTCGGCCGGCGTCCACTCGCCCGGGGCCGGCGGCTCCGCCGGCGCCGCCCGAGCAGCCCGCGCCAGCCGATCCGAGAATCCGGCGAGTCGCGCGCGAACGATCGACGGGTCGGCCATCGGCCGCATTGTCCGCCGCCTCCGACGCCGATGCCATACTCGGGCGGCGAGGAGGGACCGGATGTCGGTCGTCTACAACCAGATCGCCAACCGGTCGCTCGAGCGGATCGGCGCGTTGAGCGACGGGCTGTTCGCGATCGCGATGACCCTGATCGTCCTCGAGATCCGCGTGCCGGAGCTCCACGACCACACCGACGCCGGCCTCTGGACGGCCCTCCTCGATCTCGCGCCGCGGTTCGTCACGTACCTGCTCAGCTTCCTGACGCTCGGGATCTTCTGGAACGGCCAGCAGACGCAGCTCTCGTACATCGACAAGGGCGATCGCGACCTCGCCTGGCTCGAGCTGCTGTTCCTCGCCGTGATCGCCCTCTTCCCGTTCACGACGTCCCTGCTGGCCGAGAACATCGACCTCCGGCTGGCGCTCGGCCTGTACTGGCTGAACATCTTCGTCTCGGGCGCGGTTCTGTGGCTGATCTGGGCGTACGCCGAGCGTTCCGGGATCGTCCGCGACGGAACGCCGTCGGAGGTGGGCCGGTTGATCCGCCGTCGGATCGGGATCGCCCAGGTCCTCTACGGCCTCGGGTTCCTGATCAGCCTCGGGCCGTGGGGGACGTTGCCCGCGATCGCCTGGATCGTGCTCGTCCAGCTGAACTACGCGATCGCGCCCCGGATCTGGGTGCTGCACAGGCTCTGAGCCCGTGCCGTCAGGGACGGGGCGCCTCGCCGGTCAGGTGCCGGATCGCGACGGTGGCATACAGCGCGACGCCGGCGGGCATCGCCGACTCGTCGAAGACGACGACATTCGAGTGGTTCTTCGGCGCCGTCTCATGATCGATCCCCTCGGGGCGGCCGCCGAGGAACGCCATCGCGCCGGGCACCTCCTGGAGGACGTACGAGAAGTCCTCCGCGCCCATGATCGGCTCGGCCATCTCGATCACGTGATCCGGCCCGACGATCGAGCGCGCCGTCTCGAGCACGAAGTGAGCGTAGTCATGGTCGTTGATCGTGACCGGGTAGCCGGGCTCGAGGTCGACGTCCGCGGCGGCGCCGTGGGCGGCCGCGATCCCTTCGGCGACCTGCCGGACGCCGGCCCGGACGCGCTCACGCGACGCCTCGGACACGGTCCGGATCGTGCCGAAGAGGAATGCGGTCTCCGGGATGATGTTGTTCGTCGTCCCCGACGTGATCTGGGCGATCGTGACGACTGCCGGATCGAACGCGTCGATCCGTCGCGTCACCATGACCTGGAGGCCCAGGACGATCTCGGCGGCGACCGTGATCGGATCGACCGCGCCGTGCGGCTCCGACGCATGGCCGCCGCGGCCGCGAACCGTGATCCGGATCGTGTCCGTCGCGGCCATCTCGGGTCCGGGCCGGCAGTGGATCTCGCCGAGGCCGTATCGGGCGCTGATGTGGATCGCCAGGGCGCCGCTCGGCCGCTCCCCGCCACTCGCGTCCGCGGCGGCGAGGAGATCCTCCGCGAGCATCGTCTTCGCGCCGCCGTAGCCCTCCTCCCCGGGCTGGAACATCAGGATGACCCGACCGGGCAGGTCCGCGCGCCGCTCCTGGAGCAGCCGGGCGGCGCCGAGGAGCATCGCGACGTGGGTGTCGTGACCGCAGGCGTGCATCGCGCCGTCGATCTCCGAGGCGAACGCCAGGCCCGTGTCCTCGTTGACGGGCAGCCCATCCATGTCGGCGCGGAGCAGGATCGTCGGTCCGGGACGTCCGCCCTCGATCACCGCCACGACCGAGCTCAAGGCCTGGCCCTTGCGACCGTCCAGACCGAGCTTCGCGAGCTCCTCGAGGATCACGCCCTGGGTCAGCGGGAGGATCGTGCCGACCTCGGGATGGCGGTGGATCCGGCGCCGGATCGCGACGACGTCGTCGTGGATCGCCCGAGCGGCAGCGAGGAGGTCGTCCGCTGGTGCGGTGGTCGGCGGCGGCTCGGTTGTCGTCACCGCCAGAGGATAGGTCAGGCGCGGGTGTCGGACTCCGGCGGAGCGGCGTGGACCGGCTCGGGCGCGTCGAACCATCCCTGGCGACTCGCGTAGAGGACGGCGCGCGTGCGGTTGGAGACGCCGAGCTTGTGGAAGATCGTGGAGAGGTGGTTCTTGACGGTCTGCTCGGTCACCCCGAGGGATGTGGCGATCTGGCGGTTCGTCTGGCCGGCACTGGCACCGCGCAGGATCTCCAGCTCGCGCGGCGTGACGTGCGGGCCGAGATCCGCGACGATCGCCTCGCGAACGTCGTCGACGAGACGCTCGACGAGCTCCGGTCGCGCGGCGAGCTCCTCTTTCAGGGGGTCCGCGCCGTCGGCAACCCGGCGGATCGTCTCGATCAGCGCGTCCGGCGGCGCCGTCTCACCGACGTGTCCGACGGCGCCGATCTCGATCGCGCCGACGATGCTCGCCTCGTCGTCTCCGTGGCCCATCACGACGATCGCCGAGGTCGGCGCAGCGTTCCGCAGTCGGCGCGTCATCTCGGGACTCGGCGCAGCCCCCTCGAAGTCGACGAGCACGACGTCCGGCGACTCCTCGAGGAACTCGGCCGCCTCCGCCGGGCTCTGCACGTGCGCGACGACGTCGAGGTCCGGGCTCTGATCGAGCACCTCGCGGACGCCGAGCGCGAGGATCGGACGTCGCTCGATCACGACCACGCGGATGGGAGGATCGGATGGCGCTGGCGTCGGCGGGCGGTCGGCCACGGGGCACCTCCGTGCGGGGATTGCCCGACGAGCGTAGGCACGATCGCGCAGCGCCGCATGACCCATTCGGGTGGTGCTCGTCCGAGATTTCGTTCGCGGCGGCGGGGACGATCAGCCGGTGAGCTTCGCGAGCTCCGAGCGGCGCCACGATTCCGTCGCCTCGACCGCGTTGAACGTGTACAGGTGCAGGCCGGTGACGCGGGCGGCCGGATCGGTGACGAGGGGCGCAAGGTCCTCCACGAACGACGTCGGCTTGTAGAAGCCGCCGCTCCTGGCGAGACCCGTCACGAAGCGGAGGTTCTTCACGAGGAACCGCTTCGCGTCCTTCACCCCGATCCGTGCGGCGATCGAGAGGAGCTTCTGCGGGTCGGCGACGCCCGGAACGCCGATCACGACGTCGCGGTCGAAGCCCTCGGCGCGTCGGGCCCGGACCCAGGCCGCGATCGCCTTCGTGTCGAAGTCCATCTGGGTCGTGACGTGATCGACGAAGGCCGCCTTGTCCACGAGCGCGCGGGCGAGCGCGTCCGACGGGATGTCCGGATGGCCGTTCGGATAGGCCGGGCAGCCGATCGTGGTGAACGGATGCCCGAGATCTGCCATCGCCCGGAGCAGCGACAGCCCGTCCAGGTATTCGCCCGGCTCGTCGGCGTCGCCGCCGACGACGAACGCGTGGGTCAGTCCACCGTCGCGGGCCCGGTCGAGCAGCCCGGCGAGGACCGCGCGCGACGCGATCATCCGCGCCGAGAGATGGGGGATCGCCCGGAAGCCCTCGCCTTGGAGCCGGATCGCCCAGTCGAGCGTCGCATCGATCCCTTTGGCCGGCGACGCGGTCACGGACACCCGCGCGCCCGGCGGAAGATGGGGCACCTGGTCCCCGATCGACTTGAGCGGCAGCAGCTCGAAGATCGGATCGGCGAGGACTCCCGCCAGGGCGCCCGCGGCCTCCGGCTCGAGCCCGCGTCGGCGCCGCAACAGCGCCGTCATCAGACCTCCGAGTCGGGCATCGACGCCTTGCGCTTCGCGATGAACTCGCGGAGCGCCTCGTCGATCCCCTCGTCGAGCGGGGGCGCCTCGTACTCGCGGAGCATCCGCTTCCAGATCGTGTTCGCGCGCTGGGCGGCGTCCAGGCCGCCGTCCTCCTGCCACTGCTCGAAGCTGTTGTTGTCGGCAACCTCGGACCGGTAGAACGCGGTTTCGAAGTTCGCGAGCGTATGGGCGCTGCCGAGGAAGTGCTGGCCCGGGCCGTTCTTCAGGATCGCGTCGAGCGCCTGGCCGTTCTCGCTCAGGTCGACGCCCTTCACGAAGACCGCCGCCATCCCGCACTGATCCGCGTCGAGGATGAACTTCTCGTAGCCGATCGAGAGCCCGCCCTCCAGCCAGCCGGCCGCATGGAGGACGAAGTTCACCCCGGCCAGGATCGTGGGACCGAACGTCGCGGCACTCTCGTACGCGGCCTGGGCGTCGGCGATCTTCGAGGCGCACAGGTTGCCGCCGGACCGGAACGGCACGCCGAGCCGTCGCGCGAGAGAGGCCATGACGTACAGGACGAGGGCCGGCTCGGGCGTCCCGAAGGTCGGCGCGCCCGACTGCATCGACATCGAGCTCGCGAAGCTTCCCAGGACCACGGGTGCGCCCGGCCGGACGAGCTGCACGAAGGTCATCCCGCCGAGTGCCTCGGCGAGGGTCTGGGCCGCGACGCCGGCCGCGGTCACCGGCGCCATCGCGCCGGCGAGGATGAACGGCGTGAGCAGCGTGGCCTGGTTCGCCTCGGCGTACGCCCGCGCCGCGCCGAGCATCGTCGCGTCCCAGACGAGCGGGGAGTTCGCGTTGATCAGCGACAGGATCACCGGGTGGGTCTCGAGGTAGTCGGCTCCGAACGTGATCCTCGCCATCTCGACCGTGTCGCGCGCCCGCTCCGGAGCCGTGACCGAGCCCATGAACGGCTTGTCGCTGTAGCGGATGTGCGAATAGACCATGTCGAGGTGGCGCTTGTTCACCGGCACGTCGACCGGCTCGCACACGGTCCCGCCGCTGTGGTGGAGATGCGGGCTCATGTAGGCGAGCTTCACGAAGTTCCGGAAGTCCTCGATCGTGCCGTAGCGCCGGCCGTGGTCGAGGTCGCGGACGAACGGCGAGCCGTAGTTCGGGGCGAGGACGGTGGCACGGCCGCCGATCTGGACGTGATTGGCCTCGTTGCGGGCGTACTGCGTGAAGACCTCCGGCGCGGACGCCTGGACGATCTGGCGGCACATCCCCTTCGGGAAGCGGACGCGCTCCCCCTGGACGTCGGCCCCGGCGTCCTTGAGCAGGCGCAGCGCGTCGGCGTCGCCGCGGAACTCGAGACCGACCTCCTGGAGGATCGTGTCGGCGTTGTCCTCGATGATCGAGAGGCCCTCGTCGCCGAGGACCTCGACCGGGGCGAGCGTTCGGGTCAGGAACGGCTCGCGGGCCACGTGCGCGTGGAGGCGGGCGGCCCGGCGCGCGTCGCGGCCACCGGATCGACGCGGGCTCGTGTCGGTGGTCATCGCTCCTCCTTCGCGGCCGAGACGACCGCCCGTCGCCGCCGGCGTTCGTCGGCGCCGGCGCGGCGTCCGCCGGCTCCACCCGTTGCCCCGTCGCCGTCCGTGCGCCGCGGCAGCTCCACGATCGTCGACAGATGGGTCGACGGCGCGGTCCGATGGGGGAACGCCATCGCGTCGACGAAATGCTCCTGGAACCGAGCCTCGACCGCCGTCTCGATCTTCTCGACGGTGCGGACGACCCCCTCGATCTCGCGCCGCGCGGCCGCGCTGAGGAGCGCGATCAGCGCGCCGGTGCCGGCGGCGTTTCCGGCGGCCTTGACCCGGTCCAGCGGCGCATCCGGGATCAGGCCCAGGACCATCGCGTGGAACGGGTCGATCTGGCTGCCGAACGCGCCGGCGAGCCGGACCTCGTCGACGGCGTCGATCCCGGCGTGGTCCATCAGGAGCCGGACCCCGGCGTACAGCGCGGCCTTGGCGAGCTGGATCGCCCGGACGTCGTTCTGGGTGACGGCGATCCGCAGCCGCCCGGAACCCGTCCCGTCGTGGAGGACGTAGCTGAACGTCCGGCCCTCCGCGACGACGCGCGGCGTGCGCGCGGCGAGCGTCCCGTCCACGATCCCATCCGGCGTGATGACCCCGGCGAGGAACAGCTCGGCGATCACCTCGACGATCCCCGAGCCGCAGATCCCGGTGATCCCGGTGTCGGCGGTCGCGTCCGCGAAGCCCGGCTCGTCCGACCAGAGCTCGGAGCCGATGACGCGGAAGCGCGGCTCGAGCGTCTCGCGGTCGATCCGGACGCGCTCGATCGCACCCGGCGCGGCACGCTGGCCGCCCGAGATCTGGGCGCCCTCGAACGCGGGCCCGGTCGGCGATGACG
Source organism: Candidatus Limnocylindrales bacterium (assembly GCA_035688935.1). Classification (GTDB taxonomy): domain Bacteria; phylum Chloroflexota; class Limnocylindria; order Limnocylindrales; family CSP1-4; genus CF-46. The sequence goes on from DASSMI010000258.1 coordinate 15,785, forward strand.
CCGCGAGCAGGAAGTAGCGGTTGCCGAGGACGATCTCCGCGTTCGTGCCGACGTCGACGACGAGCCCCACGTCCTCGGACTGGTGCGGCGCCTCGGCCAAGATCACGCCCGCGGTGTCCGCGCCGACGTGGCCGGCGATGCACGGCAGGACGTAGACGCGAGCTCCCGGATGCGTCTGGAGATCCAGCTCGTCGGCCCGGACGGTGACCGCGCGATCCGTGGCCAGCGCGAACGGCGCCGAGCCGAGCGGGATCGGGTCGATCCCGAGCACGAGGTGATGCATGATCGGGTTCCCGACGAGCGCGAGCTCGAGGATCGCGTCGCGCTTGATCCCGGCCCGGTTCGCGAGCTGGGCGAGGAGGCCGTTGAGGGCCCCACGGACCGCGGTCGTCATCTCGGCTGAGCCGCCGGGGTTCATCATCGCGTAGCTCACCCGGCTCATCAGGTCCTCGCCGAAGCGGATCTGGGGGTTCATCACGCCGGCGCTCGCCAGGACCTCGCCGGTCCCGAGGTCCACGAGATGGCCGGCGATCGTGGTCGAACCGATGTCGATCGCGACGCCGAACGCCTTGTCGTGGAGCCCGGGCCACACTCCCGTGATCGTCTTCCGATCGTGGACCGCCACGGTGACCGCGAACTTGCCGGCCTCGAGCGCGGGCTGGAGCGTCCGGATCACGTGGAGGTCGGTCTCGAGCTCGCGAAGGTCCCACTCGGCCGCCAGCGCCTCGCCGAGCCGGAAGAGGTCGCCCGACGGCGACGCGAGCTGGGGCGGCTCGACCTCGACGTAATGGAGCCGGACGACCGGGTCGAGGTGGAAGTCGCGGACGTCGAGGCCCTTGCGCACGACCTGGCGGTAGACCTGGCTCTCGGGCGGGACGTCGATGACGACGTCCCCCCGGATGTGCGCGACACAGCCCAGCCTGCGGCCGCCAGCGAGGCCTTTCGTGTCGCGGTACTCCGCCTCGACGGGGCTGAACGGCGTCAGGTGGTCCGGCGCCGAGGTGATCCCGTGCTTGGCGAACTCGCCGACGCTCTGCTCGACCTGGCAGCGCCCGCAGATCCCGCGGCCGCCGCAGACCGAGTCGATGTCGACGCCGAGCCTCCGGGCCGCGTCCAGGACCGTCGTCCCCGCCTCGAACCGGCCGCGCCGTCCCGACGGCGTGAAGATGACGAGCGGTTCGGCGGTCATCGCGGACCTCGCCGGGTCGGGGGCATCAGCCGCCGGCGGCGGCGACCGCCTCGCTGCCGGCGATCCGCTGCGGCGCTTCGACGGCACCCGCTCCGGCCCGCCGGCGGTTGACCCGGCGCGCTCCGATCTCGCCGTCGACCGGCGCGACCCGGAACTGGCGGATCCAGCGCGCGGCGTCCTGGTCGTTGCCCTGGAGGACGTCGGCCGCCATGACGGCCGTCCGGACGCCCTCGGCGATCGGGTTCGTGATCGCGCTCGTGAGCCCGCTCGCGATCGCCATCGC
>DASSMI010000259.1:0-11567 GCA_035688935.1 Candidatus Limnocylindrales bacterium
CTCGTCACGTTCCGGATCGCCGGCTGGACGCCCGAGGCGGCCCTCGAAGAGCTGGGGAGCCGCGCGTTCGTCATCGCCCGGACGATCCCGGATCTCGCCGCGATCCGGATCAGCGTCGGCTTCTTCACGACGGACGAGGAGATCGAGCGGGTCGCCTCGGTCGTCGAGCTCCTCGCGGATCATACCCCCGCGACGCTGCCGCCGCGACCCCGCCTGACGATCCTCGGCCAGGGCGCCGGCTGATGCCCGCACCCACGGCGCCGTCCGCCGCGCCACCGTCGGTGCCGCCCGCGGAGGTCCGCCGCCGGTCGGAGATCGAGATCCGCTGGCGCCAGTTCCGCCACGCCCCACGGCCGGTCGTCCGGGCCGTCCTCTCGAGCCTGGTCGTCGCGGTGATCCTCGGACTCGGCTATCTCGTCTACGACGTCGCGATCCGCCGCGGGGCAAGCCTGCCGGGCGGCGATCTCCGGACGCTCTACCTCGTCCTCGACGTGGTGATCGTGCTCCTCGTCGGAAGCGTCGTGACGTGGCTCGTCGTGCCGCAACCGCGCGGCTCCGGGACGGTGACGCGCCGCTCCACGTGGAGCGCGGCGCTCGGGTTGTTCGCGGCCGTCCCGGTCTGCTACCTGGTCCTCGTGGTCGTCGTCCAGGTCATCGAGCCGCTCCTCGGCTGACGTCCGTCGGGGGTGCCGTGGGGCACCACTTCCCGATTTACGCGCCCGTTATGGGATGGCCCATTCGTACCATTCCACAGTACCCTCGCGCCGATATCATCCGAAGGGTCGGGTATCCGACCGAGACAGAGGCGAGGACTCATGGTGGCCCTGGACGAGCAGCAGCACGTTGCGCTGCCCAAGCTGTACGGCGCTCCCGCGTATGCCCGACCCGCGCCCATCGTCGAGGAGACCCCGCGACCGTTCGACCCCGACGATCTCCCGATCGAGGCGGCCCAGACGGACGAGGAGCGCCAGCTCGCGGCCAGCCTTCCGGCTCACGCCTATGCCCCCGGTGGCGCCCACCTCACGCCTGACGTGCACCGTCCGCGCGACGGTGGACCCCAGCTCTCGCCCCGCCCGCTGAGCCTTCGCGCGCTGGCCGGCCGGATCCTCCGCCAGCCGGAGTCGAGCCAGTCCAACTAGACGCCCGCCGGCGTCCCCGCTCGCCGTCCTGACGATCCCGGCCCTGCCGCGCGCGGCGCCGACGCGGTAGGATCGCGACGGGGGAGTAGCTCAATGGTCAGAGCTGCGGGCTTATATCCCGCCGGTTCCAGGTTCGAGTCCTGGCTCCCCTACCACCGCTGATCTCGCCCCGCGCGTGAGCGTCGACGCCCGTTGGCCGTTCGCGCGGATCAGAGGAGCGCGCGGACCTCTTCGGTGAGGTCCGCCCGACGATCCGGCGTCAGGGCGCGAGCCGGTGGCAGCGATGCCAGCCACGCCGGCACCTCGTTCGGGCCGATCGCCGCGCACGCCGGCGTCCGGGCGATCGTCGGGTCGTCGGTGATGACCGCCGAGTAGACCTTCACGACGAAGTCCCGCTCGACGGCGGCCGTCCAGCGCCGGACGCGCTCCGCGTCGCGCGCGGTCCGCTCCAGCGGATGCTCGAAATGCTGCCACCGGCCGTTCGGGCCACGGACCTCCCAGCTCATGCCCTGATGGCGCATCGCGCGCGCCGGCGGCAGCTCGCTGAGAACCGCCATGCCGAACGGCCCGAGGATGAGGTTCCGAACGAGCCGCCCGTCGGGGAGCCGGACGTCGGTCGCGCACGTGTACTCGTCGCCGATCAGGCCGGCGAGCCGCGTCGTCGCCCGCGGCGCGGGCTTGGCCGTGACGGCTCGAGCCACCCGTCCCAGGCGGAGCGCGCCGACGATCGCGAAGGACGCGGGAGCGACGAGCGCGAATCCCCAGACGAGCGCGCCGATCGCCATCTGCCCCGCGGTGGAGCGGCCCCCCGCGGGGCTCAGCCCGGTCAGGACCGGCGTCGCGAAGACGACCCAGCCGAGGAAGACGCCCCCGGCGACGAGGATCGAGCCGACGACGAGGCCGACCAGAACGGCCCCGATCGGTGGACGCGCGGAGCGCGACGAGCTGATGACCTGCACGTGGCGATGATCGTGGGCGCGCGCTCGCGCGGGTATGGCCCCATCGGCCCAACCGCGCCGCGCCGTCCGACCCACGAACGGCCCCGGACCGCACCGCACCGGACACGAACGGTGACGGGCGACACCGTGCCGGGCCGGGCCGCCTCGGCGAGGGTCGAGGGTGAGTGGGACACCCGTACCATTGCGACGCCCCTCGACGAGCCAGCAAGGTTGCCTGAGCACGGGCGGATGTGCCCGAGCGGAGGGTGTCTGCAGCGTGTTGTCCCGGGTCCGAAGCCAGCTCCGTCGATCGGCGATCAGTCGCCTCGTCGCCGCGTGCGCCGCGTTCCTGGTCGTCCTCGCGATCGCCGCGCCCGCGTTCGCCGGTGAGGGGCCCACGAAGCTCAGCCAGCCGAACGTCAGCCCGCGCTCCGGCACGCCGTCGACCAAGCTGACCTTCACCGTCTGGTACCGGAACCGCGAAGGGTCCCCGCCGGAGCGCGTCTCGACGGTGATCAACGGTGTCGCGCACGCGATGACGTCCAGCGGGTCCGAGGACTGGCACGACGGGGTCGAGTTCACGTGGTCGACCAAGCTGCCCGCGGGCACCTACGCGATCGACTTCACGGCGTCCGACCCGCGGAAGTTCACCGATCGGGTCGGCGCCGGGAGCGTGACGATCGTCGCGCCGGCGCCATCGCCGACCCCCACGCCGACGCCGAAGCCCGACCCGACCCCGGCCCCGGACCCCGATCCCACGCCGACCCCGGCTCCGGCGGCGACGGGCGGGGACGCCGGGGCGACGCCGACGCCGGCCCCCGACTCCGGCTCCGGCTCGGGCTCGGACTCGGGTGGCGGGGGCACACCGGGCACCGGGACCGACGGAACCGACGATCCCGCGATCATCTTCCCCGGCAGCACCGGCCCGGACGGCACCGGCGGTCGGCCGACGGGCGGCGACTCGGGCCGGACCGGCGGGACCGGCGGGGACGCCGGCCATCCCGGCTGGCCCGGCGGGACGACGGCGGGCGCTGCGCCAGACCCCGAGCGCGCCGTCGACGGAGGCCCCACCAGCGCGACGGTCACGAACACGCCCACGGCCGGCTCGACCGGCGGCGCCGGGAATGGGGGTGCCGGCGGTGGGAGCGGCCCGGGCTGGGGTGCGCTCGCCGCGGCCCTCGACCGCCTGGGGATCCGCCAGCCGCCGCCGCTGACGGTCCTCCCGATGCTCGTGGGAACGACCGGCGCGATGACGATGGGCTTCGCGTTCGCGATCTTCGGCAAGAAGCGCCGCGACGAGGCGCCGCCCGCACCGGACGAGGTCCTCCAGGCGAACGCCGCCCGCGGCCACGCGGCGGTTCCGGGCAGCGAGGTCGTTCGCGGCGTCGCGATCCCGGCTCCCGTCGATCCCGAGGCCGGGATGCCGCGCTGGCGGCGACCGTCGGTCCAAGCCGCGCGCAAGGCGGACCCGTCGCGATCGGTCGGGATCAGCGCGCCGATGACGTTCGAGACCGGCATCGTCAGTGCGGTCGACGGCCGGGAGCGGCGGCTGATCCGCTACGCCGTCGTCCGCCTGCTCGACGCGCCGGACGAGCTCCGTTCGGCCGAGATCGGCCAGCTCGACAAGGACGACGAGGTCCAGCTGATCGAGCGGAGCGGGGCGTACTGGCTCGTCCTCTGCCCGAACGGCCAGCAGGGCTGGATCCACAAGATGACCCTGGGCGACATCGTCAGCGAGGCCCCTCCTCCGAGCCTCAGCCGCGAGATCGACGACGACGTCCTGGCCGCCTTCCTCGCCGCTCGCGCCCGCGCCTGACCGGCGCGTGCGCCCGGGGCGCGGAGATCGCAGCGACCGTCAGGGCGCCGCGACGTGTGCGCCGGTCACGTGGGCGTCGGCTCCGTGGTCGAGCCCGACGGCGATCGCGACCGTCGCGAGCGACGTCACGACGATGACGAGCCCCACGACGGGGACGATCGCGATCGACGCAGCCTCGCGGAGCAGGCGTCGGTGTGCCGCGCCGAGATCCACCTTCCGGACGACCGGCAGCAGGCCGAGCACGAGGAGCGCCTCGAACGCGACCGAGGCGCCATCCGGCAGACCCACTGGCTCGGGACCGCCGGCGAACGGGCCGATCGGCAGACCGATCGTTCGGGTGTACGCCCACGCGAGGGCGATCGCGACGTTCCCGGTGATCCCGACGAGCGCCGCGCGGCGCGACGGACCGGCAAGACACCAGCGGATCCAGGCCGCCTGGAACGCGGCCGCGACGAGGAACCCGGCACCGAGGTCACCGAGCTCCACGTAGTGGGAGGGGGCCGCCGCGAGGTGGATGACCGCAGCGCCGCCCGACAGGCCGGCGAGGATGACCGAGAGCGACCGCCGGACGGACGGGAGCTCGGCCTGGGCGTGGCCGGGCTCCGGTCCGCGGCCCGACGACGCGGCCGGGCCGGTTCGCCGGGGCCGGGTCAGGAACATCCGGAGGGTGACGATGCCGCCGCCGACCACGAGGACGACGGCGGCGAGCAGCTCGACGGATTCGTGCCCGCCGTGACCGATCACGGATGTGCGCCGGGTCCGTCGAGATCGAGGATCAGGACCGGATCAGCGGGCCATCATCGTGGCGCTGCCGCGGGCCATGTAGCCCACCGCGAGGCTGACGACCGCAACGGCGATGTGGATCACGTGGATCGGCGCGTTCGCCGCGACCGAGAAGATGCCGAAGAGCGTCGGGCTGGCCAGCACGGCCACGAAGATCACCAGGTAGAGGACACCGAACCCGAGCACGGCCGTCGCCTGCTGCTGGCCCTTCAGCCCGAACGCGATGTACAGGGCGATCAGGCCGGTCACGAGATGGACGATGTTGTGGATGTTGTCGGTCGCGATGAGCGCCCCGCTGCCGCTGCCGATGATCGAGGTGTTGAGGAAGCCGAGGAGTCCGGCGGCGACGAGCACGATGCCGGCGAGGGTCGCCCACATCATCGACGTGTTCTGGTTGCTCATGGGTGGTCCCATCCTCCATACGCGGCGCGAGTGCGCCAGTCGTCCTGTGGCTGGAGGGCGGGATCGAGTCGGCCCGACCTCCTGGCACAGGTAGGTTCGCGACGACCTCCCGCCCGGATCATCGGGACGAGCGGCGCCGCACGGGCACGGCATGAGTATCCGCGCCTGGTCAATGGGGTCTCGGACCGTGCTCGGCGACGCCGAATCCCGGTCGGAGGCCCCTAGAATGCGCCCCATGCCCGCGACGAGGAACGGCGCGCGCTTCGTGGGACGCGACGCGGCCTTCGTTCGGCTCGCGCCTGCGCTGGAGCAGGCCGCGGTCGGCGAGGCGACGACGGCGCTCGTCGATGGGCCGGCCGGCGTCGGTGTGTCGCGCTTCGTCGCCGAGCTGGCGGAGCGGGTCGCGCGTCTCGACGAGCCGTTCGAGATCGTCCGCGGCCGCGCCTACCGGCCGGGATCCGACGAGCCGTTCGGGCCGATCGTCCGGGCGCTGCGGCCGATCCTCCGAGCCGCGCCGGACGAGGAGCTCGCCCGGGTCGTCGGGTCGGCTGCGGAGGACATCGTCCGGCTCTTCCCCGAGGTCACGAGCCGTGTCTCGAGTGCCGGGCTCCTGCCGACGCGGCCCACGACGACATCGCTCGAGCGCCGCCAGGGGCGCGTCCTCGAGGGACTCCTGGGCGTGGTGGGACGCCTGTCCGAGCACGGGCCGATCCTGCTCGTCCTCGAGGACCTCCACGACGCGGACGCCGCGACGCGGGCGTTCGTCTCGTTCGCGAGCCGGATCCGGCGACCCAGCCGCATGTGCCTCGTCGCCACGTACCACGCCGACGAGCTGAGCCGAGACCATCCGCTGACCGCGATGCTCGCCGATCTCCCGGGCGCCACCGAGCGCGGCCCGCGCCGGATCTCGATCGCGCCCCTCGCCCGGACCGAGCTCGCCGAGCTCGTGCAGGTGATCGAGGGCGAACGTCCGACCGGCTCGGCCCTCGTCCTCGTCGCCGACCGCTCGGGCGGTCTGCCCCTCGTGGCCGAGGAGCTGCTCGCGGCCCGCCGGGAGCTGTCGGACACGGCCCTGACCGGATCGTTCGGCGATATCGTCGTGAGCCGGCTCGCGAAGCGCGGCCCCGAGTGCCGGCGGATCCTGCGGCAGCTCGCGCTCGCCGGGCGCCCGCTCGATCGCGACGAGCTCGCGGCGACGGCCGCGGCGTTCGAGCTCACGGCGGACCGTCTGCCGCCCCGGTCGAGCACGCTGCCGCGCCGCGGCGATGGGACGCTCGATCCGGACATCGCCGCCGGCCTCGAGGAGGGTCTCGAGGCGGGGACGCTCATCGAGGACGCCGACGGGATCGCCTTCCGGCACGAGCTGATCCGACGGGCCGCGGCCGCCGATCTCCTGCCGCGGCTCCGCCACCGCCACCACCTGGCGCTCGCCGCGGGCCTCGTCGCCCATCCGCTCGCCGCGGCGACGAACTGGCACGCGGCGAACGTGCCGAGCCGGGCGTTCGGAGCCGCCGTCGAGGCCGCGAGCCGAGCCGAGGCCGCGCATGCGGCCGAGGACGCGCTCGAGGCGCTCGAGCTCGCGCTGTCGCTCATCGAGTCGTCCCCGGCCGGCGGTCCCGAGTGGGGCGAGATCGATCCGCCCGCGGCGCCGAGCCCGGCGTCGGCTCCGAGACCGGCGTCGAAGGCGGCGCGCGCGAGCAGCGGGCCCGACACGAACGGGCGCGCCTCGAGCCGCTCGATCGTGACCCCGCTCCAGCTCCGGGCCGCCGAGTCGGCATTCGCCGCCGGCCGGCCCGGCCGCGCGGTCGCGTACGTGGAGGCGGTCCTGCCGACGTTCGACGAGCGTCGCGACCGCGTCGCGCTCGGCCTGCTCCACGAGCGGCTCGGCCGGTACCGGCGGGCCGCCGGCGAGCGCGCGGGAACGCTCGCCGCGTTCGAACGCGCCGTCGAGCTCGTCCCCGACGCGCCGACCGTCGATCGCGCGACGGTCCTCGCGTCGCTCGCCCAGGCGCGGATGCGGGACGGCTCGTTCATCGAGGCGGAGCGCCTCGCCCGCGAGGCGATGCGGATCGGGGCCGAATGCGGACCCGACGGGGAGACGGTCGTCCTCCACGCGACCACGACGCTCGGGGTCGTCCTGGGTTGGGGCGACGAGCCGGAGGCGGGCGTCGCGATGCTCGAGCAGGCCCGCCTCCTCGCCGAGAGCGCCGGCGACACGGAGGAGCTCTTCCGGGTCTACGCCAACCTCACGACGGTCGTCGACCTCGTGGGCCGGCGACGCGAGGCGGTCGAGATCGCTCAGGCCGGGATCGACGCGAGCCGGCGCGCCGGCCTGGAGGCGGTCTACGGCAACTTCCTCCGCTCGAACGCTGCCGCGTCGCTGTTCCTCCTCGGCCGCTGGCCCGAATCCGCCGAGATGTCGGCGACGGCGCTGGAGTGGAATCCCGCCGGCGTCGCGTTCGTCACGCCGATCGAGACCGTCACCCTGATCGAGATCGAGAGCCAGGCGGGCGACCTCGCCGGCCGGCTCCTCGGCAAGCGTCTCGTCGAGCTCGAGACGACCAAGGACGTGCAGCACGCGGTCGACCTCTACCGCGCGGCCGTCTCCCTCGCCCTCTGGCAAGGCGATCATGCCGACGCGGTCCGAGCCGCCGGGCGGGGCTGGGACGTGGTCAAGGACAGCGGCGACTGGACGCTGATCGCGAAGATGGCGGCGACCGTCGGAGAGGCCGACTCGATGGCTGCGGCCGAGGCCAGCGCTCGGCGCGACCTCGCGACGCTCGCGACGATCCGCGGTCGCGCCCGTGGGGTCGTGAAGACGGCGGCCGCGTCGGTCCAGCGCTCCGGCGTTCGCCCGACGATCGGGTCTCGGCGCGAGGCGGATGCCTGGCTCGGGGTCGCGACCGCCCATCGCGATCGGCTGGACGGCAAGGACGACCCCGAGGCGTGGGCGGCGCTGGCCGCCGCGTGGAAGGCGCTCGAGAACCCGTACGAGGTCGCCAAGGCCCGCTGGCGTCAGGCGGAGGCGATCCTCGGCTCGGGAGAGGGTCGAGCGGGCCGCGGACGCGCCCGCCCGGCGCTCGAGGAAGCGGCCCGGATCGGGCTCCAGCTGGGCGCTCGACCGCTCCTCCGCGAGCTCCGCGAGCTCGCGGGCCGGGCGATGATCCGGCTCCCGGCCGAGGTCGATGCCCTGTTCGAACGGCCCGAGGCCATCCCGGGCGGGCTCGTCGGCGCGATCGAGCTCGAGGCGTCGGGTGGCCTCGACGGCGCGCTCGTCGCGGTCGGGCCCGGACCGGTCGAGACGGCCCGCGACGGCCATCCGGCCGTCGAGGTCACGACGGCGCCGGCGGGGTCCGCCGTCCTTCGCGGGGTCGTCGGGGAGGCTCCGGCCGCCCCCAAGGACACCTTCGGGCTGTCGCGCCGCGAGCGCGAGGTCCTGTCGCTGATCGCCGAAGGGCGGACGAACCGGGAGATCGGCGAGCGGCTGTTCATCAGCCAGAAGACCGTCGGGGTCCACGTCGGGAACATCCTGGCCAAGCTCGGCGTGTCGGGCCGGGTCGAGGCCGCGGCGGTGGCGATCCGGCTCGGTCTCACCGAGTCCGTCGCGGCAGGTTCCACGTCCGGACGGTAGATTCAGCCGCGGCGCGATCCATTCCGTCGCGCCGGCTCGGGGGAGCCACCCACACCGCGATCCAACGAGGTCCCCACACGAACATGCGCCGCCTGCCCGCCCTGTCCTCGACCATCGCGCTCATCGCCGTGCTCGCCGCGTGCACCGCGGGCGGCGCCCCCGGCTGGACGTACGCTCCGGCGCCGTCGGCGACGCCGGCCGGCTCGGGCGCCGCCGGCTCGCCCGGCGCGAGCGGCTCGCCGGCCGCGTCGGCCCCGGCCTCGACCGGCCCGTCCGTCGCGCCGTCGGCCGGCGGCAGCCCGGCCGCCTCGGGCGGGGCCGGTGGCACGGGCGGGGCGATCACGATCACCGCACCGGTCGGCGCCGCGACCGCCGGGTTCCAGCCGACGACGGCCGAGGCCGCGGCGAACACCCAGTTCACCCTGACGTTCGACAACCAGGACAACCAGGCGCCGCACAACCTGATCCTCCAGAAGCCGGACGGCTCGAACGTGAGCGTCCAGGGCGACACGGCGTTCTTCAACGGACCGGGCAAGCGCGACTACACCGTGCCGCCGCTGGCCGCCGGGGACTACAAGTACATCTGCCAGGTCCATCCGACGACGATGATCGGGACGCTCACCGTCAAGTAGCCGGCTCGGAGGAAGCGTGGACGTTCGCGAGCAGCTCTGCTACAGCGACGCCTACGCCCGCTCGGTCGAGGCCCGCGTCGCGACCGTCGACGACAGCGGCGATGTACTGCGCGTCGTCCTCGACCGGACCGTGTTCTACCCGGGCGGTGGCGGGCAGCCGTCCGATCGCGGCCTCCTCCTCCGGTCATCGGACGGCCGGCACTGGACCGTTCGAGCCGCACGGAAGTCCGGCGGCGACATCGTCCACGAGCTCGAGCCGTCGCCTGGCGGTCCGCCGGAGGAGGGTGACCGGCTGACGGTCGATCTCGACTGGGCCCGGCGCTATGCGCTGATGCGGACCCACACCGCGCTCCATGCGCTGTGCGGCGTCGTCTGGCGCGACTACGGCGCGCTCGTGACCGGCGGGAACATGGAGCCCGGTGGCGGGCGGATGGACTTCGAGTTCGAGCGGATGAGCGGCGACCTCGTCGACGCGATCGAGGCGACCGTGAACGCGGAGCTCGCCCACAAGCGCGACGTCCGCGTGAACGTCCTGCCGCGCGCCGAGGCGTTCGCGATCCCCGACCTCATCCGGACGAAGATCAACCTCCTGCCGGAAGGCATCGAGGAGATCCGGACGATCGAGATCGTCGGGCTGGACCTCCAGGCCGACGGCGGCACGCACGTCTCGAACACCGATGAGGTCGGCTCGATCCGCGTGACCGGCTACGAGTCCAAGGGCCGGATCAACAAGCGGATCCGGCTCGAGCTGGTGGACCCGGAGGGCTAGCTCGCCTCAGCGGCAGTGCCAGCCGCCGTCCACGATCAGATCGACCCCGTTGACCGCTGTGTTCTCGAGGAGGAAGACCGCGGAATCGACGATCTCGTCCATCGTGGCGAGCCGGCCCAGCGGCGTCTCCGAGGTGTACTTCTCGATCGCGGCCGTCTTGCCAGCCCAGTACGGGCTGTCGCCGACCACGCCGGGGTGGAGCGAGTTGACCCGGATCGGCCGGAGCTCCTCGACCAGGCTCCGGGTGAGGCCGACGACGCCGCCGTTCACCGTTGTGACGGTCGTGGAGCCCGGATACGGCCGCTCCTTCGCCATCCCGCCGAAGAGCAGGATCGACGCGTCGGGCGTGAGGCGATCGGCGAGGGCGTGGACGACCTCGGTATAGCCGACCAGCTTCAGCGTCACCAGGTAGAGCGCCCGGGCGACGTCGTAGTCCTTCACGGTGTTCTGGTCCCGATCGATCGCCACGAGGGCCAGCCGCCGCACGGGCCCGATGTCGGCGAGCGCCGGTGCGATCGTCTCCGGCTTCGCCAGATCGAAGGTCAGGCCGCGGACCCGACCGCTCGTCATCGAGAGCTCGCCGAGCGCGGCGGTCATGTGCTCGTCGGAGCGGCCGCTGATGATGACCTCGGTGTCGCGCGTCGCGTAGTGGCGGGCAAGCTCCAGCCCGATCGCCCGCGTCCCGCCGACGACCAGGACGGCGCCCTCGCTCATCGGTGCTCCTCCTCGTAGCGCTCCCAGTCGCGGACCCAGCGGTAGGAGTGGCGCGTCGGCGGCTGCGGCGCCTGGGTCTCGAGCCAGCGGACCCGCTCCGTGCCGGTGTTGTAGAAGCCATGCACCGAGCCGACGCCGGCAAAGGCGACGTCACCGGGCCGGAAGGTGTAGCGCTCGCCGTCGATCTCGCCCTCGACCTCGCCCGCGAGGAAGACGTACGCCTCCTCGAACGGGTGGTCGTGGGCCTGGGCCGCGCCGCCGATCTCGTAGTCGACCGTGAACATCGTCACGTGGTCCGCACCGAACACCGGATCGACCAGCATCTTGACCGAGATCCCGCTGTACACGACGAGCGCGGTGTCGCGGCCCGCCGACGCGCGGCCCCGCGCCTCGTCCTTGATCCGGAGCGTCTCGAGCTGGGGACCGGTGCCCGCGTAGTGGCCGACGAGCCGGAGCGATGGGTCGCCGAACGGCGGTCGCCGCGCGCGCGCCGCCATCGACGCGAGGTCCTGCGGCGGCTCGAAGAACGTGTCCCGGCGCGGCGAGTCCGGCGGCAGACGCATCGGCGACGACAGCGAGAGCATCCGAACCGGTGTGTCGCCCGCGTTCCCGAGCGCATGGCGGATCCCGGTCGGCATCAGCGCGTAGTCACCGGCGCCCAGGCGCCACGTGTCCGGACCGTCGTCGAGGAGGAGCTCGCCGTCCAGGACGTAGAGCGCCTCCTCGAAGCTGTGGACGTGCGG
>DASSMI010000260.1:0-4399 GCA_035688935.1 Candidatus Limnocylindrales bacterium
CGTCCCGGAGTCGGAGCTCCGCGGCCCGTTGGACGAGCGGCTCGTACAGGGCAAGGACGCTCGTCCCGACCGCCTCGATCGTTTCGATGCGCGAGCCAGCGATCAGCGTCGCGGTCACGCGTGCGCCGCGCCCGTCCTCCCCGACGTCGAGCTCGATGTCGTCGACGAGGATCCCGACCCCGAGGACTCGGGCGAGGTCCTCTGCCAACCGCTCGGCGAAGCGCTCCTCCGCGTCGTTCATGTCGCCGGCTCCTCGCCGGCCAGCAGCTTGCGGAACGCGTCTGCGTCGAGGACCGGGATCCCGAGCTCCTCAGCCTTGGCCAGCTTCGAGCCGGCACCGGGACCGGCGACGACGTAGTCCGTCTTCTTCGACACCGAGCCGGCCGGCTTGCCGCCGGCCTCGCGGACCGCGCCCTCGGCCTCCTCGCGCGAGAAGCCCTCGATCGTGCCGGTGACGACGACGCTTTTCCCGCTGAGCGGCCCCTCGGCGGCCGGCTCGCCGGCGGCGCGCGGCGGCGGGAGCTCGGCTTCGACTCCGGCCTCGTCGAGGTCGCGCAGGACGCCGTCGCCTGGGCCACCAGGGCCGAACCACGAGGCAAGCGCGGCCGACACGGTCGGTCCCACGCCCGGCACCTCGGCGAAGCGCTCCGGCGACGCGGCGGCGATCGCGCGCAGCCGGTCCTCGGCCGCGGTCAGCCAGCCCGGGCCCGCCTCGTGTGGGACCTCGGCCACGAGCCATGGCGCGAGCTCGATCGCGGTCGTCCAGCCGACCTGCGGGATGCCGAGCGAGGCGATGATCCGCTCGAGCGGCCGGCGGCGTGCCTTCTGGATGTTCGCGTGGAGGTTCTCGGCGCTCTTCCGGGCGAACCGGTCGAGCCCCACGAGGTCGTCGACCGACAGCCGGAAGAAGTCACCGCGTTTCGTCACGAGGCCCGTCTGGAGGAGCTGCTCGAGCGTCTTCCAGCCGGCGCCCTCGATGTCCATGCCGCCGACGAAGTTGCCGAACTCCTGGCTCACGCGGGCCGGGCAGGCGGTGTTCGGGCAGTAGTGGCGGACCGCGCCCTCGTCGCGGACGATCCCGGTGCCGCAGACCGGGCAGGCGGCCGGCATGTCCCACTCGCGCTCCCCGCCCGTCCGCTTCTCGACGATCGGCCGGACGACCTCGGGGATGACGTCGCCAGCCTTCTGGAGGACGACGTGGTCGCCGACCCGGATGTCCTTGCGGCGGACCTCATCCAGGTTGTGGAGCGTCGCCCGCGCGACGGTCGATCCCGCGACCTTTGCCGGGGTCAGATGCGCCACGGGCGTCAGGGTTCCGGTTCGCCCGACGTACGCGAGGATGTCCTCGACGACCGTCTCGACCTGCTCGGGCGGGAATTTGTAGGCGATCGCCCAGCGCGGGGCTCGGCTCACCATCCCGAGCCGCGCCTGCTGGTCAAACCGGTCGACCTTCACGACGACGCCATCGGTCTCGTACGGGAGGCCGTGGCGCTCGTCGCGCCATTCCTCGGTGAAGGCGATCACCGCCTCGATGTCGAGCCCGGCCCGGCGGTTCGGGTTGACCGCGAAGCCGAGCGCGTCGAGCCGGTCGAGCGCGCCGGACTGGCTCGCGACGGCAGAGCCTCGGCCCGCCGCCTCGTCGTCCTCGAGCAGCTGGTAGGTCCACGTGCTCAGCTGCCGGCTCGCGGTCACGGCGGGATCCTTCTGGCGGAGCGAGCCTGCACCGCTGTTCCGAGGGTTCGCGTACAGCGGGAGCCCGGCCTCCTCGCGCTCGGCGTTGATCCGGGCGAACTCGGTCTTGGGCATGTAGACCTCGCCGCGGGCGTCGAGGCTCACCGGCTCCCGGATCCGGGCCGGCACGGTCGCGATCGTCCGGAGGTTCGCGGTCACGTCCTCGCCGGCCGTCCCGTCGCCGCGGGTCGCACCCTGGACGAACCGGCCGCGTTCGTAGCGGAGGGTGATCGCGAGGCCGTCGATCTTCAGCTCGGCCACGTAGGTCAGCTCGGGCGCCGGCTCGGGCGCGGGCGCGAGGCCCAGGCCCCTCCGGACGCGCGCGTCGAATGCGCGGAGCTCGTCATGCGAGAAGGCGTTCGACAGCGAGAGCATCGGCCGCCGGTGCCGGACCTCGTCGAACGTGCCGGCGAGCTGGGCGCCTACGCGCTGCGTCGGCGAGTCGGGCGTCACGAGGGCAGGCCACGCCGCCTCGATCGCGACGAGCCGCCGGAAGCGCTCGTCGTACTCGGCATCGGTCAGGATCGGCGCGTCCGCCTCGTAGTAGGCCTGGTTCGCCGCCTCGATCTCGGCCGCGAGCTCGCGGTGGCGCGCCGTCGCGGCATCCTCCTCGAGCGCTGCCGCCTCGTCGATGAGGGCCGGGTCGACGGGCAGCCCGTCGAGGCCGAGGGCGGTCGTTTCGGTCTCGGTCGTCATCGTCTGACAGGATAGGGAGTGAGCAGCCCGGCCGGTCGATCGCGATGGGTTTGGGCTAGGCTTTCACAAATCGCGGAGCAGGAGCGGAGAGCCGGCGATCCATCCCGTCGCCGGTGCGGAGGGTTTCGAACGTGGGCGACGCATTCTTCCCGGACGTGCCGGGGCCGATCCCGTTCGGCGGGCTCGAATCGACCGATCCCCTCGCCTTCAAGGTCTACGAGCCGGACCGCGTGGTCCTCGGCAGGACGATGGCCGAGCACCTCCGGATCGGCGTCTGCCTCTGGCACTCGTTCGCCTGGGACGGCCGGGACATGTTCGGGGTCGGCACGCTGGACCGGCCGTGGCTCGATCCGGCCGCGGACCCGATGCCGGCCGCGCGGCAGAAGATGGCGGTCGCGTTCGAGTTCATCGAGAAGCTCGGGACGCCGTACTACTGCTTCCACGACCGCGACGTGGCGCCGGAAGGCGCGTCCTTCGCCGAGTTCCGGGACAACCTCGACGCCCTCGCCGACGACGCGCTGGGCTACCAGGAGCGGACGGGCGCAACGCTCCTGTGGGGGACGGCGAACCTGTTCACGCATCCGCGCTACCAGGGCGGCGCGGCCACGAACCCCGATCCCGAGGTCTTCGCGTACGCGGCGGCCCAGGTCAAGCACATGCTCGAGGTCACCCAGCGGCTCGGCGGCACGAACTACGTCCTGTGGGGCGGCCGCGAGGGCTACGACACGCTCCTGAACACCGACCTCAAGCGCGAGGGCGAGCAGCTCGCCCGCTTCCTGCATCTCGTCGCCGAGCACAAGGCGAAGATCGGCTTCCGCGGGACGCTTCTCATCGAGCCGAAGCCGATGGAGCCCACGAAGCACCAGTACGACTACGACTCGGCGACGATCCACGGCTTCCTCGTCCGGAACGGGCTCGAGGGCGAGTACAAGCTGAACATCGAGGCGAACCACGCGACCCTCGCCGGGCACTCGTTCCACCACGAGGTCGCGTATGCCGTCGCGAACGGGATCCTCGGCTCGATCGACGCGAACCGGGGCGACTACCAGAACGGCTGGGACACCGACCAGTTCCCGAACTCCGTCGAGGACCTCGCGCTGCCGATCTACGAGATCCTCAAGGGTGGTGGCCTGGGGACCGGCGGCTTCAACTTCGATGCGAAGCTCCGCCGTCAGAGCACGAGCCGGACGGACCTGTTCCACGCGCACGTCGGCGGGATCGACACACTGGCTCGGGCGCTCCTCGTCGCCGCCGAGCTGGTGGAGCGCGAGACGCTGTCGCGGCCGGTCGCGGAGCGATACGCACGCTGGAGCGGTCCGCTCGGGACGGCGATCCTGGACGGCGGCGAGACGCTCGCGTCGCTCGAGGCGAAGGTCGCATCGGGCGCGATCGACCCGACCCCCGTGTCCGGCCGCCAGGAGGAGCTCGAGAACGCCGTGAACCAGGTGATCTGGACCGCCGACCAGGGCGCTCGCGTCGGCTCGGCTCGCTGACGCGCCGCCTCGTTCGCGAGCGCTCGATGCGCGCCGTCCTCGGGATCGACACGTCGACCACGGCGACGAAGGCCGTCCTCGTCGGTGAGGACGGCGGCGTGCTGGGGATCGGCACGTCCGAGTACGGCTACGACGTCCCGCATCCGCTCTGGAGCGAAGGGGACCCGGAGGTCTGGTGGGCGGCGACCGGCGAGGCCGTCCGATCCGTGCTCGCCTCCGCGAGCGTCGCCGCCTCCGACGTGGCCGCCGTCGGGCTGACCGGCCAGATGCACGGGCTCGTCCTGCTCGACGACGCGGACCGCGTCCTGCGCCCGGCGATCCTGTGGAACGACCAACGAACGGCCGCGGAGTGCGACGCGATCCGGGCGGCGGTGGGCGCGGAGCGGCTGATCGCGATCACCGGGAACGACGCGCTGACCGGCTTCACCGCCCCGAAGCTCGTGTGGGTCCGTGACCACGAGCCGTCGGTCTGGTCGCGG
>DASSMI010000261.1:0-12014 GCA_035688935.1 Candidatus Limnocylindrales bacterium
AGGATCGGGTCGCGGCGCTCGGCGAGGATCGAGTACGCCTCGGACATCGTCTCGATGACGACGTCGGCCGCAGACGCCAGGAACGGCTCCCGCCGGCCGAGGATCCGACCGTGCCGGACCGCCCGCCGGATGATCCGGCGCAGGACGTAGCCGCGGCCCTCGTTGCTCGGCAGGACGCCGTCGGCGATGAGGAACGTCATCGCCCGGCTAAGGTCGGCGATCACCTGGTAGCTGAAGCGCTGGTCCTCGAACGCCTCGGGGTCGTGGCCGAGGAGCTCGCGCATCCGCTCGTGGATGGGCGCGAAGAGGTCGGTGTCGTAGTTCGACGGGACCTGCTGGAGGACGCTCGTCAGCCGCTCCAGGCCCATGCCGGTGTCGACGCCCGGCGCCTTGAGCGGCGTGAGGGAGCGATCGGGGTGGAGCTCGAACTGCATGAACACGAGGTTCCAGATCTCGAGCCAGCGCGGGCAATGCTCGGAATGGTCCGGCACACAGAAGTCGCCCTCGCTGAACTGCTCGCCGCGATCGAAGTGGATCTCCGAGCACGGGCCGCACGGGCCCACGTCGGCCATCCGCCACCAGTTCTTCTCGTCGCCGTTGGGGAAGTCGCCCCAGCGCGCGATCCGCTCGGGCGGCAGGCCGATCTCGTCCCGCCACACGGCGTAGGCGTCGTCGTCGGTCGTGTAGACGGTTGCGGCGAGGCGATCGCCGGGGATCCCGAGATCCTTCGTGAGGAACGCCCAGGCGAACCGGATCGCATCGGCCTTGAAGTAGTCGCCGAAGCTGAAGTTGCCGAGCATCTCGAAGAGCGTGTGGTGGCGCGGCGTGCGGCCCACCTCTTCGAAGTCGTTGTGCTTGCCGGCCACACGGAGGCAGCGCTGGACGTCGACGGCGCGGTTGTAGCTCCGTGTCTCGGCGCCGGTCAGGGCGTCCTTGAACTGGACCATCCCCGAGTTCGTGAAGAGGAGCGTCTGGTCGCCTGCCGGGACGAGCGAGGCGCTCGGGACCACGGTGTGACCGCGCTCCTCGAAGAACTCGAGGAAGCGCCGGCGGACCTCGGCGCCGGGCAGCGCCTGGATCCGCGGATCGTGCGCGGTGACGGGGGCCGACATCGGCGGCAATGGTACCGAACGTGCCCGTCACCGGGCCCACGCGTCAGCCCGCCGGGAGCACCTCGACGAGCGAGATCGCCGGCATCGGAAGCAGGAAGGTCAGCTCGACCCTGCCCGCATCGTCGGCCCGCAGCGCCCGCTCGGGCTCCAGGTCGTCGAGCGTATCGTGCCGGCGGAGCCGCGCCCAGCCGGCCGCGTCTGGCCAGTCTCCGCCCGACCAGCGTGCCGCGATGTTCGAGTGGTCGGCGTCGACGCGCCGATGGCGGAGCCGGTGCTCGCCCGGTCGGAGCCCCTCCACGGTGATCCGGACGCGGCGGTCGAGCAGTCGATCGCCGTCCGCCTTCGCCTGGTCGAGCGTGCCGTTCCAGATCGCGATCGCGACACGGCCGTCTTCGTCCCGCGTCGCCCACGCTTCGACGAGCCCGCCGGCGCCATCGCCGGTCAGGCGGCCCTCCAACTCGGTGACCCCGAGCAGCTCGAGGATGCGAATCGCCCAGAAGCGCGGCTTGCGGAGATTGCCGACCGTCAGCAGGCCGAACCCACCGTGGAAGAGCCGGTCGGGCTCGCCGAGCTCCACGAAATGGTCGGACGCCACCCAGTAGGCCAGCGAGGTGATCCGGCCTGCCGCCGAGCGCATCCCGCGGCAGACGAGCGGGGCGCCCCAGACGCTGTCGTTGATCGGCGAGCCGTGGGTCGGGGATACGCCCCACTCGGTCCAGTACAGCGGCAGGTCGGGACGGCCGTACCGGGCGGCGATCGGACGGAGGTCGAGCGGCGAGAGCCCGTAGGTGTGCGTGCTCAGGAAGTCGACGGGGACGCCCGTTTCGCGGGCGTGGGCGAGGAGGTCGTCGACCCAGCCGACCGCGGCCGTGGCCGGCCCGCCGACCGCGATCTCGGGGTCGACCGACTTCACCGCCCGGGCCGTGACGTCGTAGAGGTCGAAATAGGCCGCCTCGTCGGCCGACCAGAAGACCTTGAGATTGGGCTCGTTCCAGACCTCGAACGGCCACTCCCGGACCACGTCCGCGCCGAACCGCTCGCGGAGGTGCTCGACGAAGGCGACGACGAGCGCAGCCCACCGCTCGGGGTCGCGCGGCGGCGAGATGATCCCTCCGTAGTCGAACACCGTCGCCGTCGGATCCGAGGCGAGGTCGTGCGGCATGAACGAGAGCTCCACGAGGGGCGTGAGCCCGGTGGCGAGGAGGCGCTCGAAGGCGACGTCGACCTTCTCGAAGTCGTGGACCGGCCGACCGTCGATCTCGCGGTAGACGCCGAGGACGTCGTGGAACACCGCATGCGCCCGGACCGACCGGACGCCCAGCTCGGAGCGGACGATCCCGAACGCCTCCGCGAGCTCGTCGCCGACGTTCGCGCCGCCGGGACCCTCGCCGCGGAGGAGCAGGGCGAGATGCTCCGAGCCGATCGACGGCCGCCACGGGCGGGCGGTCGCGCCGACGCCGCGTCGCGCGTCGACGATGAGCTGGATCTCCGGATCGTCCCCGCCCGGACCGGCCGGTGCCGCCGAGACCGGATCCGAGAGTGCCCCGATCGGGCCGTCGATGGCGGCCAGGGCGCCGACCGCGTACCAGGCGTCGCGGCCCGGTTCGCCGGTCGTGTCGACGTAGCCCGGGTCGGGGACCGCGAGGAGATCGCCGGCCCGGTGGTCGATCGCCTCCCACGGCCCGTCGGGCGTGTCGGCGCGATGGACGAGGTAGCCGGCGGCGCCGGCGACCCGCTCCCAGAAGATCGTCACGTGGCCTCGACCGGCCTCGGCCGTGACCCCGCCTGGGGCGGGCAGGACGACGTCCGGAGCCGGTCGGTTGCGCGCCGCCTGCGCGCCGAGCTCGTCGAACCAGGCGATGCGGGCGGAGCTCGGGACCGTCGTCGGTCGGGGTCCCGCCACCGGATCGTCCGCGGTCACCTCGGATCGATGATGGCGTCGGCAGCGGAGCGGGGCCCCGCGCCGAACGTCTCGAGGCCGATGATCGGCCCGAGGACCTTCCGGACATCCTTCGTCGCGAACGCATCGCGGAGCACGTCGTCCGCGAGGGCGTTGCCGATCGCGGCCATGATGATCCCTTGGTCGAGCGACAGGTACGAGTCGGACACCGCGCCGCTGTCGACGTTGACCGAGTCTCGGAAGCCCCACTTGCCGTAGATCGCGAAGTCGTCGCGGAGCTTGCCCAGATCGTCCATGACGGCATCGGGCGCCCAGCGCAGGGCAAGGAACGCCGCGTGCGGCGTCACGACGCCGTTCGTGAACGCCGAGGGCGGCGGCGTGGGCTTGCCGTCGCGGCAGCCGGCGAAGCCGTTGTCGACGAACGTGTTGTCCTCGTTCGAGGGGTAGCCCTCCGGGTTCATCCCGATCCCGTCGACCCCGTAGGCGTTGTACCCGCCCTCCGGGATGTTCGACGGCGAGAAGCCCCAGTAGCCGTACCCCGCCTCGACCGTCCCGTGGTAGATCTGGGCCGCGACGGTGAGCGGATGGTTGACGCCCCAGCTGCGCGGGCCCCACGTCTCCTCCGGAACGAAGAGCGCCGGCATGAGCGCCTCGAACATCGAGCCGCCCCAGCCCGGCACGACCTTGAAGCCGGCATACGGATACGCCCCCTCGAAGACGTCCACGCCGAGATAGGTCCGGGTCACACCGATCGGCTTCGTCTCCTGCCAGCTCCAGTCACAGGTGTCGGGGAACGTCCGCCAGGCGCCGAAGTACTCCTTCGCCGGGAGCTCGCCCTTCGCGATGCCGATGTAGCTGGCGATCCGGCTCTCGCTCACGATCGTGTCGTAGCAGCACGGCGATTCACCCGTGTCGGGCACGACATGGAAGGCGATGCGGTTGACCGCCGGCCGGTAGTAGAAGCCGAAGTCCATCGACTCGTAGATCGCACCCGCGCGTGCCGCCACCTCGGGGATGCTGTTCCGGACGACCTGGAGCGCGGCAGCGAGCCAGCCGTTGTCGACCGACGAGAGGATGGGCGTCAGCGGCGCGCCGGTCTCCGGCCAGGTCGTCAGCTTCGCGCCGGTCCGGTGGTCGTACCAGTTGTAGAACTGGCCGCTGGCCTCGTGGCGTTCCATGGTCTCGAGCGTCGAGATCGTCTGATCGGCCCGCTCGACCGCCTCGGCGTGGTCGATGATCCCGAGGCGCTCGGCGACGACGGTGCTCCAGAGGTAGGCGCCGATGTTCGTCGTCGACGTCTGGACGCTGCGCGTCCCGTCGGCGCGGAGGCTGTCGGCTGGCAGACCGCTTCCTTCGTCGGTCATCGCCACGAACGAGGCCCACGTCGTGTTCGCGTACCGGAGCAGCGTCGCCCGCTGATCTGCGGACAGGTGTGAACCGGCCGAGACGGCGGCCGGACCGGCGGACACCGCGAGCGCGGCCAGGGCCACGAGCGCGGCGACCTTGACGAGGCGGCTGGCGCGGCGGCGAGCGGGCATGGTCGGGGTCCTCCGGCTGCGCGGCCACACGGGCCGCTCCGTTCGAGCTACCCCTTCAGGCCGGTGGTCGCGATGCCTTCGGTGATCCACCGCTGGAAGAGGATGAAGATGATCAGGACGGGCAGCACGAGCACGACCGAGCCGGCCATGAGCATCCCGTGGTCCGCCTGGTACTGACCGGTCGAGAACGTCGCGAGCGCGACGGGGAGCGTGTACATCTCCGGCTCCTGGGCCATCACGAGCGGGTAGAGGAAGCTGTTCCAGCTGCCCAGGAACGTCAGGATCCCGAGGGTCGCCAGGACCGGCACCGTGATCGGCAGGACGACCTGCCAGAAGATCCGCCACTCGTTCGCCCCGTCGATCCGGGCGGCCTCCAGGAGCTCGTTCGGGATCCCGTACATGAACTGGCGGGTGAGGAAGACGCCGAACGGTCCCACGAGGAACGGCAGGATGAGCCCCGGGTACGTGTTGACCAGCCCCAGGTTCCGCATCAGGACGAAGTTCGGGATGAGGGTGATGCCGGCCGGGACCATGAGCGTCGCGAGGACGAGACCCATGACCAGCCGCTTGCCGCGCCACTGCAGCTTGGCCAGGGCGTAGCCGAGCATCGGGCAGAACAGGAGGTTGCCGAGCGTCACGGCCACCGCCACGACCGTCGAGTTGAAGAAGAACCGCGGGAAGTCGAGCTGGTCGAAGAGTCGGCCGAAGTTGTCGGTCGTCGGGTTCTTCGGCAGGAACGTGGGAGGGCTGACGAGGAACTCGGGCTGGGGCTTCAGCGCGCCGAGGACCATCCACAGGAACGGGCCGACCATCAGGAGCAGGCCGCCGATCAGGAGGGCGTAGACCCACCACGACCCGCTTCGGGCGCCCTCGGGCGCATCCAGCGACGGCCGCGCGACGATGACGTCCGGGCGCGTCTGGCGCGGCGCGCCCGGGGCCTGGACGGCGGTCACGGCTGGCGGCCCATCACGCGTCCTCCGACCGGAGGAAGCGGAACTGGAGGAAGGCGATGACCGCGACGATCACGAACAGGACGTACGCGATCGCCGAGGCGTAGCCCTGCTTGAAGAACTGGAATCCCTGCTGGTACATGTACATCGTGACCGACAGCGTCGCGTCGAGCGGTCCGCCGCCGGTCATGACGAACGGCTCCTCGAACAGCTGGAGGTAGCCGATCGTCGTGATGACGAGCATGAACAGGATCGTCGGCCGGAGCATCGGCAGCGTCACGTAGCGGAAGGCCGCCCAGCGTCCAGCGCCGTCGATCGCGGCCGCTTCGTAGAGCGAGACCGGGATGGCCTGGAGGCCGGCGATGAACACGACCATCGCGAATCCGAGGTTGCGCCAGACGGCCATCGCGATGATCGACGGCATCGCGAGCGACCTGCTCGCGAGCCAGTCCGGTCCCTGGATCCCCAGCTTCGCGAGCGCGACGTTGATCAGCCCGATGTCGGGATTGAGCAGGAACCGCCAGATCACGGCGATCGCGACGATGCTCGTGATCACCGGAAGGTAGTAGCCCACCCGGAACGCCGTCCGGAAGCGGGTGATCCCGCGACTGAGGGCCGTCGCGATGAGGAGGCCGACGGCCAGGGTGAGCGGGACGCCCACCCCGACGAAGTAGAACGTGTTGAACAGGGCCTTCCAGAACTTCGGGTCGCTGAGCAGCCGGGCGTAGTTGTCGAGCCCCACGACCGACGTCCCGATCGGGTTCACCAGGTCGCGCTGGGTGAAGCTCGTGAAGCTCAGCAGGAACGAGACGAGGATCGGGATCGCGAGGAAGATCCCGAAGAGGATGACGAACGGAGCGGCGAACGCCCAGCCGGTCAGGTCCCGGCGCCAGCCCCGCGCCGCAGCGGGCGTCGGCGCCCGATCCGCGACATTGCGGCGCGTCAGGGCTGGCGCCGTCACCTCACTTGACTCCGATCGACGTCGCCGACTGCTGCATCTCGTCAGCG
This sequence comes from Candidatus Limnocylindrales bacterium, assembly GCA_035688935.1. Classification (GTDB taxonomy): domain Bacteria; phylum Chloroflexota; class Limnocylindria; order Limnocylindrales; family CSP1-4; genus CF-46. Next base: position 6,509 of record DASSMI010000261.1, read on the forward strand.
GTCTGCTGCGGCGTCTGGCCGCCCGTCGTCATCTTCTCGAGCGCGTCGTTGATCGCCGACGACAGCTCGCTCCAGGACGCGCTGGCCGGCTGGGCCTTCGTGTCCTTCAGCTGGTCGCCGAACATCTTCACGTTCGGGTCGCTCGCGACGTCCGGGTTCTCCCACGCCGCCTGGACGGCCGGCAGGTCGGTCACGGTCTTGTACCAGAGCGCCTGGGTCGTGGGATCCGCCGTGAACTTCACGAACGCCCACGCGGCGGGCTTGTTCTTCGAGGCACTGAACACGACCATGTTGCTGCCACCCAGGAACGAGGTGCCCGAGACCTTCTTCGGCATCGGCGCGATCGCCCACTTGTCCTCGAAGCCGGCCCCGCCGGCGTCCTTGATCAACCCGAGGTGCCACGGCCCCGAGAAGAACATCGGGTTGTCGCCCTTGACGAAGGCCGGGGTGATGTCGAAGCCCTCCGGGACGGACTTCGGGGTGAGGCCGTCCTTGAAGAACGAGTCGTAGAACGTGAGCGCCTCGACCGCCTGCGGGCTGTTCAGCGCCGGATTGCCTGAGGCGTCGACGATGTCGCCGCCGTTCGACCACAGGAACGGCACGTACTCCTGCCAGTTCTTCGTGCCGAGCGAGATCCCCCACTTGGCGCCGCCCTGCTCCTTCATCGCCTTGGCCATGGCCTTCAGGTCATCCCAGGTCGCGGGCGGCGAGGTGATCCCGGCCTTCGCGGCGATGTCCTTGCGGTAGTAGAGGAGCCGCGTCTCGACGTACCACGGCACGCCGACCTGCGCGCCGTCGACCGTGTTCGTCTTCCAGGCCGTCTCGAAGAACGCGCTCGGATCGACGTCGGCGGGAACCGGATCGAACGTCCCACCGGCCCCGAACTGGGCCATCATGTCGGTGCCCATCTGGCTGACGTCCGGCGTCGTGCCGCCGGCGATCGCGGTCTGGAGCTTCGTCACCGCCTGACCCCAGTCGACCGGCGTCACCTTGACCGTCACGTTCGGGTACTGCTTCATGAACGCATCGGCGAGGGTCTTGAGCTTCGTGCCCTCGTTGCCCATCGCCCAGACGGTGAGCTCGCCGCTCACGTCGGCCGCGGCGCTGCCGCCGGCGCCGGCCGAGCCGGCACTCGAGCCGCCGGGGGCGACGGACGCGCCACCTCCGCCCGCCGACGTGGCTGGGGCGTTCGTTCCCGAGTTCGTGCCGCATGCCGCGAGGCTGAACGACAGGGCGAAGGCGGCGAAGAGGATCGCCGCGCGTGGCATCGAGCGCATCGCTTGACCTCCACGGTCGGAGGTCGCGGGACCGCGGCCTCGCCGGAACCCAGCCTCGACGGGCCGTGACGGCGTGCGCTCGTGGTGCGTGCCCGCAGCGGTTGCAGACGCGTTTCAGGAACGTGACAGGCCGGGCCCAGCCCGGTCGCCCGGGTCGCTCAGGCCGTCAGGTCCTGGCGCGGAGCCGCCCCCGGCTCCGCCTCGACGGCGTTTGCCGGACCCGTCGCCGCGTGCCGTGCGTGACGGCGCTGCCAGATCGTCGAGCCGGCGATCGCGGCGCCCACGAGCGCTCCGAGGGCGAGCCCTCGCGCGAAGGTCGACGCCCGCTCGTCGCGGTCCTCCGCCGACCCGCCGGCGACGGCCCGGACGAGCGCCTCGACGAACGGTGGAACCTGGTCGCTGTCTGGCATCTGCGTCACCCTCCGGTTCGCGCACGGCGGGTCGGTCCGAGGATCGCGACGATCGCGACGATCCCGATCCCGAGCCACGCCATCGCGGAAGCGGCCACGAGGTGGAAGTCACCGATCCGGAGCAGATCGATCCCCAGCCGCGCGCCGAGCGCGTCGCCGGCCCAGGCGCCGAGGAACGCCGCGACGGCGAGGAGCGGCAGCTGGCCGCCGGCCGACCCGCGGATCAGGACGAAGAGGGAGGTGTGGACGATCCCGACGAGCAGCGCGAGGACGGGCGCCGGACCGATCACCGCTCGAGTATAGGCGCGCGAATCGACGAGCCGGGCCCGAGGACCCGGCTCGTCGTGCGCTCAGATCGTCGTGGCTACGGCGTCACGACCGTGATGTGGGTGCCCCAGTTCGCGAACAATGTCCGCGGCGCGTCGGGGATGTACTCGACGGACATCCAGAGCCGTCCCGATTCATCGGCGGTTGCGGCGTGGTAGTCGCCCCAGCGGGCCGTTCCGTTGCCCCCTTCGGCGATGTATCCGGTGAAACCGTCCTCGGGAAGCTGGCCGGCCGCCGAGACATGGACGTCACTCGTCGTGCCGTTGGCGCCGAGCGAGACCCAAGCCGCACTCGGATACCACGGCGTGCCGCTGAGCGTGAAGCCCAGCACGGCATCACCGTCATTGTTCGCGGCGATGGCGCCGTACAGGACATTGCCGCGATTGACCGCGACGTAGCCCTGGTTCACGACGCTGCCGTCCACGCCGGCCGACGAGACCGACGGATCGACGGCGAACCAGGCGATGCCGACGTTCACGTTGCCGTTCTCGTTCTTGACGACGGTGTTGACGTCGCCCCAGAGGAGACCGTTCGCGAACTTGACCTCCTGCATCCGGTCGTCGTTGCCGGCGAGCAGCTCCAGATGTTCGACGCTCTTGAAGCCTTCGAGGCCCTGTGCCTCGAGGTCGGCGAGCGGCGTCGGGCCGTCCTTCTGTTCGGCGTCCGGCGGCTGGCCGTAGACCTCGCTGTCGAGGACCTTGCTCGTGAGATGGACGGCGTTCGTCGTGCCGAGCGTGCTGGTGCCCGTCAGCGCCCAGACCGCGATCCGGTTGTCGAGAGTGGCGTTGAAGTCGAGCGCGGACAGGAAGTACTCGGTCCCGCCCTGGCCGAGCTCGTAGGCGCCGCCAGCCGGCGTCGTCGCGGGCTGGAGCGTGTACGCGATCGACTCGGCGAGCGGGATGTTGTCGATGTGGACGCCGGTCAGGGCGCCACTTCCACCCGACGCCAGGGCCGCCTTGTTGAAGGCATAGACCTGCGCGCCGTTGAAGTTTCCTCCGAAGGGCACGAGCGAGTACTCGTTCGTCGTGATGTAGAAGCCGTAGTGGTCAGCGCCGATCAGCGGCTGGTCGGCGAGACACGGGCAATGGGGATGGAACGGCAGGATCGCGCCGTCGGGCCCCACGTTCGTCGTGTCGAGGTCCCACACGTTCCAGGTCGAGGTCACCGGGTTGCTCGATGAGCTCACGGCCAGGACGACGTGGCTCTCGTCCTCCGGGAACCCGCCGGTGTCGGGATCGAGCCGGAGGCGGAAGGCGCTGACGAACCAGCGCTGCAGCTCTGGGTCGTAGTAACACTTCACGTCGCCGACGTCGTCGCCGTAATGGAAGATGCCCTGGGCGGCCTGGGTCCGATCGACCGCGGGCAGCGCTCCGAACAACTGGTTCAGCGAGGTCGGCGCCGTCAGCGGCGTCCCCGTCGGGCTGTAGACGCGGAGCGACGAGTTCACGCCCTGGACGACGAACCCGTTCCCGACGCACAGTCCCATGTCCGGCGGCTCGGTCGAGAAGTTCGTGTTCGTGTAGACGCCGGTGCCCGACAGCCGCTGGTCGCGATGGGTCTGGCCGTCGAAGCCGGCGGCTCCGCCGGCGCCCGTCACCGCAAGCCCCGCGGGCGTCGGGACGTGGCTCGCCGGGACCCGCTTCGCGGACTGCGATCCGGGTGCCTGCGCGTCGAGGTGCTCCTCGATCTCGCGAGGACCGAGCTCGGGATCGGCCTCCTCTTCCTCGCTGACGGCACCGTGCGTCTTCTGGAGGTGGGTCTGATGGATCCGCGTCAGCGTCGCCTTCGAGGCGTGGCCGACACGGGTCGTGGACGCGGCGATCGCCGCCGGCGGGCCTGCGATCGCGACGATCAGGACGAGAGCGGCACCGAGCGCGCCGATGCGCCGGAGTGTGCGCAGACGGGACGCCAACGTGGCGCGACGGGAGAGGTCGGACATGACCGCGTTCCCCTGTGCTGGCTCGGGGTCGCGCCTCCATCCCGACGGCTCCACCGGCCGTCACGCGCTCCTCTTCGCCCGAGCAACGAGCGGTATAACACCGCGGGCCCGATCGTGTGTTCCAGGGACGTCCGGTGCGGTGCGCGCCCGCACCGGGTTCGCGTCGCCTCAGGCGGCTCCCACAGCGGCAGCCCGCTCGATCCGGCCACCGCCGAGGACGAGGTCGCCGTCGTACAGGACGGCGGCCTGGCCGGGCGCGGCAGCCCAGACCGGCGTGTCCGTCTCCGCGATCCACGAGCCGCCGCGCCGCGGCTCGTTGGCGGTCACGGGCGTCACCGTGGCCGGCACCGGAGTCGCGCGGTGGCGGATCCGGATCTCGGCACGGAACGGGGACGCGGCCCCGTTCGGCGCCTCACCGGCGACGAACGACACCGAGCCGAGCGGGACGATCCGGGTCTCGAGGTCCTCGCGCCGCCCCAGCTGGATCGTGTTCGTCAGCGGGTCGATCCGGCTGACGTAGCGAGGAGCGTCCGCCGCGATCCCGAGCCCGCGCCGCTGACCGACGGTGAACCCGGCCGCGCCACCGTGCTCGCCGACGACAGCGCCGGCCGCGTCGACGATCGGCCCGGGTTCCGGGCGCCACCCGCCACGCTCGCGCAGGGCGTCGCGATAGTCGCCGTCGGGGACGAAGCAGATCTCCTGGCTCTCGGGCTTGTCGGCGGTCACGAGCCCGAGACCGCGGGCCACCTCGCGCACCTCGGGCTTCGTCAGCTCCCCGAGCGGGAAGCGCGCATGCTCGAGCTGGTCCTGGCGGAGCCCGTACAGGAAGTACGTCTGGTCCTTGTCCTCGTCCCGTGCCCGGACCAGCCGCGCCCGTCCGTCGTCGCCGATGACGCGCCGCGCGTAGTGGCCGGTCGCAACCGCGTCGCACTCGTACAGATGGCGCGCCCGACCGAGCAGCGCCCCGAACTTCACGTACGTGTTGCAGTCGACGCACGGGCTCGGCGTCTCGCCGCCGAGGTACGCCGCGAGGAACGGCCCGATGACGCCGGCGTCGAACTCGCGCTCGAGATTCATCACGTAGAACGGGATCCCGAGCTGCGCCGCCACGCGGCGGGCGTCATCCGCCGCGTCGAGCGAGCAGCAGCTCTTCTTGAACTCGGAGTACGTGTCGGCAACGTCGTGCAGCCGCATCCACACCCCGACGACGTCGTGGCCCTCCGCGTGGAGCAACGCCGCCGCGACCGAGGAGTCGACGCCGCCCGACATCGCGACGAGGATCCGGCTCACCGGCGCGCCGCCCCGTCGGAGCCGCCGCCCGGGGGCCGCACCCGCGGACCCGGCGCCATCACGCGACGACCTCCTCGCCGAGCGGGTCGGCGGCGACGGCCACCTGGCCGGTCCGCATCGACCCGACGACGCGGGGCACGGTCCGGCACGCCTCGTCGATCTCGGCGTCCGAGGTCGTCCGGCCGAGCGACAGGCGGAGCGCGCCGCGGGCCTCCTCGTCGGGGTAGCCCATCGCGGTCAGGACGTGCGAGACCTCGGTCGAG
>DASSMI010000262.1:0-6146 GCA_035688935.1 Candidatus Limnocylindrales bacterium
CGGATCGGGCCCGATCGTGCTCGGTGGGCCAGTCGTCGGGTCGCCCCGAGCGGCGGAGGCTCATCGGGCGGCGCCCGATCGCGGGTCGCCACGGCGCTGCGGAGCGGCGGCGGCGTCGGCGGCCGCATCAGCCTCGGCGTCGGCAGCGCGTTCCGCGGCGAGGGCCTGCCGGAGGCTCTCGCGAGCCCGGGTCAGGAGGGCCCGCGCGGCGACGTGGCTGACACCGAGCGCAGCGGCCAGCTCCAGGCCGGTCAGGTCGTGGAGCTCCGCGAGGAGGAGCGCGGCGCGCTGCCGCTCGGGGATCTTCTCGAGCGCCCGTTGGAGATCGCCGGACAGGTGGGCGTCCATGACGAGCCGCTCGGTCGACGGCGCGGCACCGCGGCTCTCGCCGGTCCACGGCAGGAACCGAACGATCTTCTGCCGGCGGATGTGGTCGAGCGCCACGCGATGGGCGATCTGGTACAGCCAGGCGCGCGCGTTCTCCGACTTCTCGAGCGTGTTGTAGTTCCTGTACGCCTTGACGAACGCGTCCTGGGTGAGGTCCGCGGCGAGCTCGGGATCCCGGAGCATCCGGATCAGGTACGCGTAGATCTCGTTCTGGTGCGCGGCGAAGAGCTCCTCCACGAAGCCCGCCGCGGCGTCGTGCTGCCAGACGTCGCTCATCGACGCTCCCCCACCGAATCCTCGGCCGATGCCGAGCCGGGTGTCGAGCGCGCCGACCATCGAACCTCCGTGGGCTGCCGTGACGGGAGCGAAGCGGATCGTGGGGGTTCGCTTCGTGGCCGTGCGACGAGGCGGAGAACGATTGTGTGACGCCGTCCTCCCACCGGCGTGGCGCGCATCAGCCGGCCGCCCCCGCGCGTGCGGCACCGAGCTGACGCGTGCGGGCGACGATCTCCTCGACGGCGTCCTCGGGCGAGACGGGGTTCACCGGTAGACCGGTCCCGAGCTCGAGGCCGGCGATCTCGCGGAGACGGGGGTGGATCTCCCAATGCCAGTGATAGGTCGCATCGACCGATTCACGCAGCGGAGCGGTGTGGAGCACGAGGTTGTATGGCGGGCCGTCGAGGCTCGCCGCGAGCGCGGTCAGGGTCTGGCGGAGGGCCTCGGCGCACGCGGCCACGTCCGCGTCGGTCGCCCGCCCGAAGTCGGCGTCATGGCGTCTGGGCACGATCCAGACCTCGAACGGTGAGCGCGACGCGAATGGCGCGAAGGCGACGTTGTCGGCGTCCTCCCAGACGAGCCGATCGCCGCGGTTCGGCTCGTCGCGGACGAGCCGACACCACGGGCACTCACCCTCGCGGATGACGAAGCGGGCGGCGCCGCCGAGCTCCTCGGCGATCCGGTGCGGGATCTGCGGCACGTCGTACAGGTCGAGACACAGGTGGTTGGTCCGCGCGCCGGCCTGCGATCCCCAGTTCTGGACGACCTGGAGGTGGTCGGTGAGGCCGGTTCGGGCCGCATCGGCGATCGCCGCGCGAGCGCCCGACAGGAGCGACGCGATGACCTCGTTCCCGACGGCGTGGAGCGGCCGGTGCTCCGCGGGCGGCGCCACGATCGTCCGCCAGCTGCCGCTCGCCCGTACGTCCTGGAGCGACACCTGGGCGATGCTCGTGTCGAGCTCGCGTGCCTCGGCATCCGTCCCCACGACGTGGAACGCGAAGTCCTTGAGCGTCCGGAGGCGGACGCCGTCGCCCGGCGGGAGCCGGCAGTTCTGGCAATCGCCGCCGTCGTCGATCGGCTCGGCGGCGCGGGCGAACCGGTCGCGATGGAATGCGCGATCGACGATCGTCGCGACCCACCAGCCCGTGATCGCGTCCTTGCGAAGCTCGAACAGCCCGGCCGCCACCTCAGCCGACCAGCGCGAGCGGCGGGGCGATCGACGGTGGAGCGGCGAACCCGGAGAGCTCGGCGCCGATCCGGGCCGCGAAGGCCCTGGCGAACACCGACGCCGCGCGCTCGACCACCGCCGTGGACGGGGCCTCATCGGGCCGACCGGCCTCGCGGGCGATCGAGGTCGAGACGACGCCGGGCATCCCGCACGCGTCGATGAGCTCGAAATCGGCGAGGTCCGGCGCGACGTTGAGCGCGATCCCGTGGTAGCTGACGCCGCGCTCCACGCGGATCCCGAGCGCACCGATCTTCCGGGGCTCGGCGGCGTCCGGTTCGACCCAGCAGCCGGGATGGCCCTCCCGACGTCCCGCCGCCACGCCGAACGCCTCGCACGTCTCGGACATCGCGCCCTCGAGCGCACGGACGAACGGCCTCAGGAGCAGGCCGCGCCGGGAGAGGGCGAGGATCGGGTACGCCACCAGCTGGCCGGGGCCGTGGTAGGTGACCTCGCCGCCCCGCTCGATCCGGATCAGCTCGATCCCACGCGACTCCAGCTCGGCGACGGACGCGCGGACATGCGACGCGTCGGCGTGCCGCCCGAGGGTCAGGACCGCCGGATGCTCGACGAGGAGGAGGCGATCACCGACCGAGCCGTCGGCACGCGCCGCGGCGAGGTCCTTCTGGAGTGCCCAGACGTCCCGATACGCCGCCCGGCCGAGCCAGACCGCCTCGATCGGGCCGCGCTCCGGCGTCTCGATCGGGGGATGAGTCGGGGTGAGCGTCCGGGACTCCACGCGAGGGACGATAGCAGGGCAGCCTCGTCCGGCCGTTCACCGGATGGTTACGAATCGCGGCGGGCGACGGTCTGCGCGGCGATCTCGAGGTCGCCGACGAGCGCGGCGAGCATCCGCTCGCGATCCTCCGGTGTCCGGGCGCGGAGGATCGCCGACGGGTGGAAGGTCGCGATCACGGGCTGGCGGAAGCCGCTGGCCTCGAGGACCGTCCCGCGCCCCTCGGTGATCCGGAACGACGGTCCGAGGATCGCCTGGGCGGCGGTCGCCCCGAGGGCGACGAGGAGCTCGGGCCGGACGATGTCGAGCTCGAGCTCGAGCCACGGCCGGCAGGCCCGGACCTCGGCCGCGTTGGGCCGCTCATGGAGACGCCGCTTGCTGCCGGCCACGGGCTTCCACTTGAAGTGCTTCACGACGTTCGTGACGAAGACACGCTCGCGATCGATCCCGGCGTCGAGGAGGGCCCGATCGAGCATCGCGCCGGCCGGTCCCACGAACGGCTTGCCGGCGAGGTCCTCCCGGTCACCCGGCTGCTCGCCGACGAGCATCAGGTCGGCGGCGGCACGACCCTCGCCGAAGACGGTCTGGGTCGCACGCGCGTAGAGGTCACAGGCGGTGCAGTCGGCCGCGACGCGCCGGGCGAGCTCCAGGCCGCGCGCACCGGCAGGGACGTCGCTGAGCGCGATCGCAGGGTGGAGGATGGGCGCCGCCGCGGGAGCCATGCGCGGATCGTCGGTCGTGGCGTGGTGCAGGCGCCCCGATCCGGGCGGCCGTCGCCTTTCGGCGACCGGTCAATCGATCGCGATCAGCGCGGCGGCGCCACGGTGTTCGACGGATCGTCGACGCGGCTCACGTCGATCCGGAGGACCGTCCGCACCGGCGCTCCGTCGTCGCCGATCCACGTCCCGTCGAGCGCGAGCGCGACGAGGTACCCGCCGCCGGTCGCCGTCCACAGGTCGATCGCGCCGTCGCTCAGGCCCGCCTCGGACGCGGCGGGATCGGCCGCATCGGCGTGATGGTGGTCCGCCCGGATCCCGTTCCGGCGCTCGACGCCGACGCGGTGGAGCGCTTGTGCGAGGGCATCGAAGTCGTCCGCGAGCTCGGCTGGGCTCATCGTCGTGAACGCGGCGTCGAAATCCGCGGCGCCGCCGGCGCTCTTCCGCCAGGGCCCGGTTCCCTCGCGCAGCCAGGCCTCGTCGCCGATGACGATCGCCTCGAGCCGGCCGCCCGTCAGGCCGTCGGCGCCGGTGAGGACGAACCTGGCCGCCGGTCGATCGCCCTGGATGAGCGTCGACGTCATCACGACGGCGCCTCCCGGCGTCGCCGACGGAACGACGCCGCGCGTCGCGACGGTGATCCGGTAGGAACCCAGGTCGGCGAGCCCCTGGGCGGCACCGACCAGGCTCAGGTCACCGCCCGACGGATCTGGCGGGAGCGTCTCGAACTCGTCGACCTCGGTCGGCGTGGGCCCGGGCGTCGCTTCGGGGGTCGCGACCGCGCGAGACGGCCGGACAGACGGCGGCGCGACCATGAGGTCGCACGAGGCGAGGACCAGGGCAAGGAGCGGGGCGATCGCCACGCCGCGGAGGCTGCTCGGGCCGGACCTCACAGGAACGGGCGGAACGCCTCGCCGAGCCGGGCGAGGAGCTCGGCCCCCGCGACGTCGACCACGCCGACGCTCGCGAGCACCTCGGCGAGGAGCTCCCGGCGCCGCTCGATCACCTGTCGACGGAGGGCACGTCCCTCATCGGTCAGGCGGACGCGCGTGACCCGCCGGTCGCGATCGGTCTTGCCCGTGGCCACGAGACCGCGTCGTTCGAGACGGCCGATGAGCCGGCTCGTCGGCGACAGGTCCGATCCCAGCCGCTCGGCGACGTCGCTGATCGATGATCCGCTCGCGGTCCGGCCGACGATCACCAGGGCGCGCCATTGCGGAAGGGTCAGCTCGACGCCGGCTGCGTTCAGGGCCCGCGCGGTCACGGCCACGGCGCCGAACACGATCGCCTCGAGACCGGCGCGGGCGGCTCGGTCGGGAGCTGGCGGCGAGGTCATCGGGTCACGGCCCTCGTCGCGACTGGTGTCCACGTGGAAACCAAAGTCCTATGGCCGTCACACCGCCGGAGGGATGGCCAGCCCGTCGGGCTCAGGCGCATCGTACCCTTCGGGGATCGACCTCATCACGTCCGCAGCATAGGACAGGAGCACACCACGATGGACACCGTCACTCGGTTCCTCGCCGCGCTTCGCCGGGACGAGGACGGCCAGGGTCTCGCGGAGTACGCGCTGATCCTCGCCCTCATCGCGATCGTCGCGATCATCGCCCTGATCTTCCTGGGCGGCCAGGTCAGCACGATCCTGAGCACCGTCGGCAGCTCGGTCTAGTCGCCGCTCCGGGCGTTCGCCCGGGGAAGCGTCCGGTCGGTTCGAGCCCCCAACCGGGGACGGACGTCGACCGGGGTGATCACGAAGCCCGTCCGGCCATGCCGGGCGGGCTTCTTGCTGTGTGTGCCGCGTTCGCCTAGTTCCGGGCGCCGCGCTGGCATCGCAGCCACGCCACGAACGGTTCGACGAGGTCCGGGTCGAACTGGGTTCCGGCGCCGTTCCGCAGCTCCTCGATCGCTCCCTCGAACGGTCGAGCCGTCCGATACGGGCGGTCGTGGATGATCGCGTCGAATGCGTCGACGACGGCGACGACTCGCGCCCCGATCGGGATCTCGGTCCCGCGCAGACCGTCGGGATAGCCGCCGCCGTCCCATCGCTCGTGATGGTGGCGGATGATCGGACCGACGAGGCGGGCCATCCCGAGCGGGCGGCAGATCGCCTCGCCGACCTCGGCGTGACGCCGGACGAGCAGCCGCTCGTCGTGGCTCAGCGTCTCCGCCTTCTGGAGGAGGGTCGCCGGGACGGACAGCTTGCCGAGGTCGTGGAGGAGGGCACCGGAGACGACCGCCTCGAGCGCATCGGGCGGCAGGCCCGCGATCGCCCCGAGATCGGCCGCGAGCTTCCCGACGCGCTGCGAGTGACTCCCGGTCGCCGGATCGTTCGCATCGATCGCGCGGCCGAGTGCCGCGATCACCGCGTGGGGCGTCTCCGCGGACACCGCGTGGGCCCGGGTGGCCGTCTCGATCCGGGACAGCAGCTCCGGCGGTCGAACCGGCTTCGCGACGAAGTCGTCCACGCCGGCGCGCATGACGTCCGCGACATCGTCGAGGGCCGCCGGATCCGCGACCGCGATGATCGCGGGCTGGTGCGTCGAGGGCATCGCCCGGATCCGGCGGGTCAGCGCCGCGGCTCCGCGACCGGCGAGCTGGGTATCGAGGACGACGACGTCGGGAATGCGGCGCCGAGCGAGCTCCAGGCCGAGCCGGGCGGTTGGGGCGCAGACGGGCGCGTATCCATCGGCGGCGAGATAGCCACTCAAGCGACGCTGCTCGGACGGATCGGGCTCGACCACGAGGGCGGTGGTTCGGCTCGCAAGCATCCTGCTTCCTCCCGGCCGCGGGGCACGCTTCTGCCAACGTC
>DASSMI010000263.1:0-6853 GCA_035688935.1 Candidatus Limnocylindrales bacterium
GCTCTGCGTCCCCTGCAGACCCCTTCCCGATGCGCTCGTGGCCCCCGCCGGCGCGATCAGTGGCCGGAGTCTGCTAGCCCCTTGGTACTACGTCAAGGGGGTACTGCACGCCCATGTGCGTACTGTCAACACGCCGACATCCATTGTCATCGGGCGGGTAACGGACGGGACAATTCCGCTGTCACTTCCGAGACAGCCGGGCGGGCTAGGGCGAGGTCGCCACCACGAGCTGCGGCGCGTCCGTGCCCTCGCGGCTCGAGTAGTAGGCGCTGTTCGTATCGCCATCCGCGACGAGCAGATCCACCTGGCCGTTGGCGGTGACGAGCGTCGTGACGTCGAACTCGGCCCAGGCGCCTGCGGCGACCGCCCCGGACGACGCGAGCGCCCCGCCGGTGGCCGCCGGGGCGTTCGACCAGCTCGTCGTCGCCTCGTCCCACGCGCCGCTCGTGGGGTACGCCGTTCCTCCGTTCGGACTGGCGTCGGTGCACCACAGCCGGAGCTTCACGGAGGTGATCGTCCCGGAGATCCCCGTCACGTTGAACCGGACGTAGGTGTGGTACGAGCCGGTCGCGTCGAGGCGGACCCGCAGGCTGACGTCCGTCCCGCCGGTCTTCGACGTGGGCGACGCCTGGCTCACGCGCGTGTCGGCGATCGCCGTGAACGTCGTGGTCGGCGGTGGCGGCGGCGCGACGCCGACGCTGATCAGGTCGGACTTCGTGACGCTGTCCGAGCCGTCGGTGTTCGTGACCGTCAGCTTGACGGTGTAGGACCCGGCCGTCGTGTAGCTGAAGGACGGGTTCTTTACGGTCGAGTCGACGGTTCCGTCGTCCTGGAAGTCCCACGCCCAGCTCGTGGGCGCGTTCGTCGACTGATCGGTGAACTGGACGAGGAGTGGCGCGTCCCCGGACGTCGGGCTCGCCGAGAACGCCGCGACGGGCGGCGCGGGTGGCGGCGGCTCGCCGCCGTCCACGCCGATGACGAGCTCGGGCGCGTGTGCGCCCTCCCGACTCGAGTAGTAGGCGCTGTTGCCCGAGCTGCTCGCGATCGCGAAGCTGTACGTCCCGGCGCCGCTGACGACCGGCCCCAGATCGATCTCTTCCCACGTGCTCACGGCCGTCGCACCGATCGCCTTGATCGCGGTCCCCGGCAGCGGCGGCGCCGTGTTCCAGGTGATCGATCCCGTCCCCGATTCCGTCCACGTGTTGGCGACGCTGTAGACGGACCCGCCGTCGGGGCTCGCGTCGGTGACCCACAGCCGGAGCTTCACGGACCGGACGGTGCCGCTCAGCGACGGGACGCTGAACTTCAGGTACGACCGGTACGAGTTCGCGCTCTGCCGCACCCGCAGGCTCGGATCGGTCCCGTAGTTCTTCGTGGCCTGGCCCTGGTTCACGTACGCGTCGGCGGCTGGGTTCAACGTGGTAAACGACAACGGCTGGCCGACGGTGATCAGCGACGTCTTCGTCGCGGTGTCCGAGCCGCCTCCGTTCGTCGCCCGGAGCGAGACGCTGTACGACCCGGGCGTCGTGTAGGTGAACGACGGATTCTGGGCGGTCGAATCGACGCTGCCGTTGTTGTCGAAGTCCCACGCCCAGCTCGTGGGGAAGTTCGTCGACTGATCGGTGAACTGGACCGCAAGCGGTGCCGGTCCGGACGTCGGCGACGCCGTGAAGTCGGCGACGGGCGGATTGACCGGTGGCGGCGTGCCGCCGACCGGGTCGAACTGCCACCAGTACCGGTTGGTCGAGTCGTTCGAGGCGAGGATCACCAGGCCACTGGCGCTCGTCACGTTCTGCTTCGTCGAGGTGGCGTTGTTCATCGCCGGGCTGTCGGCGTCCTGGATCACGGCCGTTCCCAGCCCGAGCGGGAACGTGAGGTTCGAGAGCGACGCGGTCTTCTCGTAGATCGCCCCTCCGGAGTCGCCGCTGGTCGCGGGCGGCACGGGGCCGGTCATGTAGACGTGGGCCACCGAGTGCTCCTCGTCGATCATGACGATCGGTCGCGTGTGGCCGTCCGAGACGCGGCCCACCGGCGTGTTCGTCCACGTCATCGTCGCCGGCGTGAAGGTCAGCAGCATGATCAGGGGCGCGCTGCTCGTCGACAGGCTCGTCTTGATCGCGGCGTAGATCCGACCCGACCCGTCCGACTGGACCGACTTCAGGTTGATGTGGTCGTCGGCGTAGTTGTTGCCCTGGATCGCGGTCTTGCTGTCGTCCCAGGCGGTGTCGGGGTCGCCGTCGTTGTGGAACGCGAAGTGGACCTTGTCGTCGAGCTGGTTGCTCCACATCACGCCGATCCGGTTCGGGTCGCCCGTGTGCCGGAAGGCGATCACCGAGGAGATGTCGTCGACGTCCACCGATGTGCCGCTGACCGGCAGGACGAACGGCGTGGTCCACGTGGCGTCGGATGTGGTCGAGTGGCTGATGTACACCTGCTGGTTCTGGACCCACGTCGCCCAGAGCCGGCCCGTGCTGTCCTTGTCGATGACGAACGTCTCGGTCTTCGAGTCGTGGATCGTGGCCGGGAAGCCGGCGTCGAGCGTGTACGTCTTCGACGCCGCGACGTAGCTGTATCGGTAGAGGAGGACGGGATACCCGGGCGCGGGTGATGTGGAATAGCGGTGGGAGGCGATGTACAGCTTCGAGCCGTCCCAGAGGACGTCGTCGCGCGTGCCCGTCCGCTTGTCGATCGCGACGCCCGTGTCGACCCACTGCTGACCGACGAGGTCGAGCCGGTAGATGTGGAACGCGGCCGCGGAGGTACTCCAGAGGGTGCCCCACCAGAGGCCGTCGTTGAACCAGAGCTTGCTCTCGGGCTTCGATCCGGTCGGCGCGCTGCCCGATCCGGTGAACGACGGTCCCTCGAAGCCGATGTCGCCCGCTGCGGCGGCTGCCGGCGCCACTGCTTGGGAGACCGTCAGGGCGAGCAACGCCGCCAGGACGATCGCTCCGAATCGACCGCGTCGGCGCTCAGTGGGCCGCACGCGCATGGACCACCCTCGAGCCACCCCCCGTGACGTCAACCGCTATTCCCCCGAGCGATTCAAGACGGACCCGACCGTCTCCAGCATGATCCGAAGATCGTACAGGACCGACCGCTTCCCGATGTATTCGACATCGAGCCGGAGCCGTTCGTCGAATGTCGATTCGTTGCGCCCGCGGACCTGCCAGAGGCCGGTGATCCCGGGCGCGATCTCGAGCCGCTCGGCGTGCCAGAGCTGGTACGTGGAGGCCGCGAACGAGGTGGGCCGCGGCCCGACCAGCGACATCTCGCCGCGCAGGACGTTGAAGATCTGCGGCGTCTCGTCGAGGCTGGTCTTGCGCAGGAACTTCCCGACGCGCGTGATGCGCGGGTCGTCGATGATCTTGAAGTCGGGCGGCGGCATGATGTTCAGGTGGGCGAGTGAGGCCTTGAGTTCCTCCGCGTTCTCGACCATCGTCCGGAACTTGTACATGCCGAACCGGACGCCGTGCATCCCGGTTCGCTGCTGACGGAAGAGGATCGGTCCCGGAGAGTCGAGCCGGATCGCGATCGCGCACAGCGCGAGCACCGGGAGGAGCAGCGGCATGACCGCCAGCGAGATCGCGATGTCCATGGCGCGCTTCGTGCGGGGAAGGCCGACGAGCGGCGCCGAGGTCACGTCGCCGTTCCGGCCAGGTCGTCAGGCGGCTCCGCGCTCGGCATCGCGGGAGCCACGGGCCCGAGGGCGTTGATGGCGACCGGCGAGGCATCGCCCTGGTAGAGGCACGCAACCAGCGAGCCGCTCGTGATGCCGTTGGCCGGGAACGTCGCCGTGAATGCGCGGTCGAGCGCCTCGCCCACCCGATATCGGGCGCGGGCAACCGCCGTCTCGACGGCACCGGCGTCCGCCTCCGGGAGGAGCATGAACAGATCGCCGCCGTCGAGCCAGACTCGGTCGATCCGGCGCGCCAGCGCGGCCACGCGATCACGGACATGGCTGTCCGTCATCCCGCCGCCCCCGATCCCGACGAACCGGACGATGCCGAACGGTCGATCGAAGCGTCGCGCGCGGCTGAGCTCGCGATGGAACTCGGCCCAGCCCTCCGCCGGCTCCGCCGTCACGGCGGCCAGCTGGATGGGTCGCGGGCCAGCGCTGGACAGCGCGATGACGCCGGCCGCGAAGGCGCCGCCGACCGCGAAGGCCAGCCCGAGCCCGTGGAGCCCGAACAGCCAGTCGGCGGCGACCGCAGCCGCACACGCCAACGCGATCCCGATGGATGCTCGGGCGCGCCCAGTGGCGTCCATGGGATCTAGCGCCTCCCGCCCTCGGCTTCGCCGACCGCAAGTGCCCGACCGATCTCGACGAGCGGCTCGAGGTGCGTCACCGTCACCGGCTCGATGTCGACCGGGACGGTCTCGCCGCGACCGAAGGCGCTGTAGATGAACCCGGCCTCGGCGAGTGCCTCGGGATCGAGGGCGTTGCGACCGTCGACGATGACGCGGCCGCGGACGACGTCGGCGACCTCGGTCCACGGCAGCGCGATGAACTCGGGCCATTCGGTCACCAGTCCGATCGCGTCCGCGCCCGCCACGGCGTCCATCGCCGAGTCGACGACGATCAACCCGTCGATCATCGCGGCCGCGCGGTGCCGGGCGTTCTCCATCGGGTCGTAGGCGACGACGGTCGCACCGCGCGCCACCAGGTCCGCGGCGATGTCGAGCCCGGGGGCTGCACGCAGGTCGTCGGTGTGCGGCTTGAAGGTCAGGCCGAGGAGCGCGATCCGCCGGCCGTCGAGACCATGGGCCAGCCCGGCGAGACGATCGACGAAGGCGATCCGCTGCCGCGCGTTGATGCTGTCGACCGCGGCGAGGAGCGGGACGTCGATCCCGAACGCGTCGGCGTCCTGGACCGTCATCTTGACCTGGTGCGGCAGGCACGAGCCGCCGAACCCGATCCCGGCCCGGAGGAACGATCCGCCGATGCGCGGGTCGTACGACATGCCCTCGACGACCCGCTCGACGCGGGAGCCGTGGAGATCGCACAGCGCGGCGAGCTCGTTCGCGAACGAGATCTTCGTGGCGAGGAAGAGGTTCGCCGCGAGCTTCGAGAGCATCGCGTCGACCGCGTCCATCACGAGGACGGGCGACTCGACGGCGGCATAGAACTGCCGAAGCGCCGCCTCCGCGGCGCCCGTGGGGTCGGACGCGATGCCGAGGACGACCCGATCGGGCTGGAGGAAGTCGTGGACGGCGTTGCCCTCGCGGGTGAACTCCGGATTGAACGCGAGGGCCAGTTCCGCTCGACCGGCCGACTGCCGGAGGCGGGCCACCAGCTCCACCAGCTCCTTGACGAGCTGCGGCGGGCAGGTCGACCGGATCACCAGGGTCGAGTCGTCATCCATGACCGGGACCAGCCCGCGGATGCACCGCCGCATCGTGGCGAAGTCCCAGTTCCCGTCGGCATCCGTGGTGGCGACGGCGACGAACACGATCCGGGCCGAGGCGACCGCGGCCGCCGTGTCGGACGTGAACGTCAGCCGGCCGCTCTCGACGTGGGCGCCGACGAGCTCGGCGAGCCCGGGCTCGTAGATGGGACTCGACCCGGCCTGGAGGGCCTCGAGTCGGCGGGGGTCGATCTCGACCCCGACGACGTCATGACCCCACTCCGCGGCGCCCGCGGCGGTGACAAGTCCGACGTATCCCTGACCAACGCCGGCGATCTTCAACGGTGGCTCTCCCCCCCGGTCGCTTGACGCGCTCGGGCAGCTGCGGCAGTGCCCGGCCGCTCGGTAGATGCGCTTGGACTCGGAGGGTTCAGAGGACGCTGTTCGAACGAGAAGACCGGAGATAAGGACTAAAGGACTACCCTTCGGCCCCCCCGCGCGCTCTGGGAGGAAGATAGGTCCTAGTACTTGCAGCTTCAATTGCAAGACCCGTCTCAACGCGTCAAATTCGGCGCGTTTGCGGTGGTTCCGGTGCGTCGTGTCAACAACGCCGATTCGGCGTGCGGCGGGGGCCGTCGGGACCGGCCGCGGACGATCCGAATCCGGCTTCGGCCGCCCGGCCGAATCGGCCTCGGTGAGTCACGGGCTACCATGAGCGGCCGCGTCGGCGCGCCGTCAGATGACACAGGAGGACCCGATTGCCGGAGCTATCCGTCGGCTTCGTCCTCCTCGTCGCGTCCGCGAGCATCTTCGGTCCGCTGAGCGGCTGGCTCGCCGCCCAGCGCGGCCGCAACCCTGTGCTCTGGGCGCTGTTCGGGATCGCGCTTGGACCGATCGCCGCGGGGCTCCTCGTCACCGCCCCGCCCGGTCGCTGCGCCGCGTGCCGCTGGCCCGTGGCCGGCTGGAGCGCGCGGTGTGTCGCGTGCGGCGCGGACGTCCGGACGGGGGCGACCGGCGCGTCGGTCGCCGAGCTGATCCAGGGGCCCGCCGCGGTCCCGGCGGTCGGCGCCGCCGCCGGCTCCGTCGCTCCGTCGCCAGCCGGCACGGCGCCGAGCCGATCGGGCGGCCGCCGATCCGGCTCGTCTGCGGGCGGCGAGCCACGGTCGTCGCGAGCCGCGGCCTCGAGATCGGCGAGCCGCGCGAAAGCCGCGTCGACCCACGTCGCCGACGGATCATCGAGTGCTCCGTCCGCTCCGCCCGCGACTCTGCCGGCGACGCCGTCGTCGCCGCCGCCGCCGCCGCTGAGGCCCGTCGAGGCGCCCTGGTCGCCGCGTGCCCGGGCGACCGGTCTGGGTCACCGACCCGAGACGACGGCGCCACGCCACCTGTCCGCCGTGCCGTTCGATCCCGACCCCGACCCGGCCGGCGCGATCCAGATCCTCGGCAGCGGCGTGTACATGGGCGGGAACCGCCCGATCGAGACGGGGAACCGCTACCTCCTCGGCCGC
>DASSMI010000264.1:0-8014 GCA_035688935.1 Candidatus Limnocylindrales bacterium
GGGCGGCGCTGATCCGGCGACCGCGCCGGATGTTCCGATCGAACGGGGCGACGCCTTCCTGGCGGTAGCCGTTGACATCCGTGGTCAGGGGATAGCCGGCCTGTTGCGCCGCTTCGAACCAGGCTTGGAACAGGGGGCTCGGCGCGGGGCCGCGCTCCAGGCCGAGCGGACCGCCGTGGCCGCGCCACGGGTCGTCGGCGGCCGCCGCGGTGCAATCCTCCATCCGCTTGAAGTACGGCAGGCAGTTCGCGAACGACCAGGACTCCATGCCCGGGTCGGCCGCCCAGCGCTCGTAATCGAGCGGGTTGCCGCGCTGGAAGATCATCCCGTTGATCGAGCTCGACCCGCCCAGGACCTTGCCCCGGGCGTGGTAGACCCGCCGGCCGCCCATGAACGGCTCGGGCTCGGACTCGTACTTCCAGTCGTAGAACGAGCTGCCGATCGGGAACGTCAGCGCGGCCGGCATGTGGATGAACGGGTCGAGTCGCCAGTCGCGGTGGCCGGCCTCGAGGACGAGGACCCGCGTCGACGGGTCCGCGGAGAGCCGGTTGGCGAGGACGCAGCCGGCGCTGCCCCCGCCGACGATCACGTAGTCCCAGGGCCGATCCGCCATGGCCGCGGATCGTAGCAACCGCGGACGACGAGCCGCGCCCGGTAGCACAGAACGACCCGGGCTCCTCGACCCGGGTCGTCTGTGCGGTGCAGCGCGGAGGTTCAGCTGGTCATCGGCGCTGCGCCCAGCGGATGTCCGGTGCGGACCTGCGACCGCCAGGGGGTCCCGAGGAACGGGAGGAGGTAGCGATCCACGCCGTAGTAGCCGGCGACCTTCCAGCCGAGCATCAGCCCGACCGCCATCGTGAACAGGACCGGGTTCGTCGACGCCGAGCCGGCGAGCAGGAAGGACATGTTCATCAGCGATCCGAAGAACGCTGCGACACCGGTCAGGGCACCGACCAGGAGGCCGATCCCGACCGCCATCTCACCGAAGGTGATCAGCCAGGCGAACCAGGTCTCGTGGTGGCCGCTGAGCAGGAAGTTGATGAAGTCGCGGTACCACTCGAACGAGATCGGCGGGCGGCCCTTCTCGGGCATCGCGACCGCGTTCGTCCAGTAGCCGGCGAGCGACGAGCCACCGTCGAGCCAACCGCCACCGCTGATCTTGTGCCAGCTCGCCTCGATCCACGAGAAGCCGAGGAAGAGGCGGATGGGCAACCAGAACAGGCCGGCCTGCGTGTTCGAGAAGAGATACCGGGCGAACGATGGGCCCTCGACCTGGACCTCGGTCGCGCCGGAGTCGCGGCGACCCTGGAACATCAGGGCGACCACGATGATGAACAGCACCCAGAACGTCAGCGTGGCAGCGGTTCGGACGCCATCGCTGATGTCCTCCGGGCGGTACCACGGGTTCTCCATCCAGAACAGGATCAGCGCGGCCAGGCCTCCCAGCCAGGTCACCGCGCGTCGGGTGGTGGACATCTCGTCCCTCCATTCGCTGTCGCTCGGTTCTCGATCGAACCTTCTGTCACCATGCTTGCCGCCGAACCCGTCCCGGTCAGGGGTCCGATGGCCCGTTCGCCCGTGCCGACCGGCCCGGGCCGGTCGGGACCATTCCGTCCCTCGAAGGCGCCTCCGTCAGGAGCTGGCTGCGACGACATCGACCGGACACTCGGCACGAGCCCGAACCGCGTCGACGACGCTGCCGGCGATCGCCTTGCCGAGACGTCCCCGGCGATGGCTGCCGAGGATGATCCGGTCGGCATGCTCGGCGCGTGCGGCGTCGACCACGCAGCTGGCGGCGTCGCCGGTCCAGATGAGGATCCGTGCCGAGACGCCGGCGTCACGTGCGGCCGCGAGCAGCAGCCGCGCGTCGCGCTCGCGCGCGGAACGGGCCTGGTCGACGCGGTTGCGCCACAGGCCCCCGGGCAGCCGCAAGCGGCCGGGGTCGATGGCGTGGACGACGACGAGGTCCGCTCCCCGTTCCCTGGCCAGCTCGATCGCAGCGCGCTCGGCGGCGGCGCTGGTGGGTCCGAAATCGGTCCCGAGGACGATCGATCCGAGCTCTGTGGTCATTGGAGCGGCGCTCCCGACGCTCATCCCGCCGCGGGGATCTGACAGACGAAGGACGTGGAGCCGCCGGCAAGGGCGGCGGTCCGGATGGGTCCGGCCGCCGACTCCGTGTCGGCGAACGCCGTCGAGGCGGTCGTGGCCTCGTTGATCACGAGGGCCGTGACCATGCCGAACATCCCGTCGTGGCCCTCGGCGTGCGGGAGGATGTGGCAGTGGAACGCCCAGGCGCCGGGGTCCTCGCAGTCGATGATCACGTCCCAGCGCTCGCCGGGGTTGACGCCGAGCGTGTCGCAGCGGAACGGTGCCGGCAGCGGGTAGCCGTCGCGCGCGACGACGAGCATCGGCATCCCGTGGAGATGCCATGGATGCATCATCGAGCCCTCGTTCATGAACCGGATCGCGATCTTCTCGCCGACCTTGGCGACGATCGGCGTGGTGGCCGGGAAGCCGCGGCCGTTGATCGTGAAGCCGCCCAGCGAGTCGTTGCTGATCCAGACGATGTCCTGGCTCACGCCGTACGTGCGGTCGTAGCGATCGGCCGGGTCCTTGGGCTGGACGATGAACGCGCCGAGAAGCCCGCGACCCACCTGGTCGGTGGCGTTGTGGTGGGAGTGGTACATGTGCGAGCCGGGCGTCCGGGCGGTGAACTCGTACGTGAACGACTGCCCGGGGAGGATCGGATCCTGCGTGATGAGCGGGACGCCATCCATGTTGTTCGGCAGCCGCTGGCCGTGGAAGTGGACGCCCGTCGATTCGGCGAGGTTGTTCTTGAAGATCGCCCGGATCCGGTCGCCCTCGACGACCTCGATCCGGGGCGCCGGCCAGGTGCCGTTGTACCCGAGCGCGGCGATGGGGTCCTTGACCGCGTCGATCCGGTGCTGGATCGGATCGATCGTCAGCTCGAAGACCTTGACCCCGTTCTCGACGCGGCTCGGCTCGAGCGGCTGGTTGCCACCGCCCTCCAGCTTCGCGCCCTCGCCGTCGAGGAACCGCTTGACGACCGCGAGCGCGGTCGCGTCATGGTCGACCGGGGCGGGCGAGCCCGAGGCGACGGGTCCCGACGGCGCGGCCGATGCCGGCGCCTCGGAGTGACCGGCGCCCGAGTCCGAGGCGGCCGGCGATCCGGATGGACCGGTCGCCGTGCCCGGGGCCGGGTTCGGGGGGTAGGTCCACGTCGGGCGCGCCCCCGTCGGGGCGCAGGCCGCAAGGGCCGTCGCCATCAGGCCGCCACCGGTGAGCGCGGTGGCTCGAAGGATGGTCCGGCGGCTGAGCAGCTGGGGGGATCGGTCGAGGCTGGATTCGGCCGCCTCTGGCCGCTGAGTCGTCATGCACGGAACTGTTGCCGGGCCGAAGAATCCGCTCACCTGCCGAACGGCACGTCGTTCCGGGCCTTCCGTCATCAGCGGGGCGTGACGCTCGCGCGGTAGGCTCACCCCCGTGACTGCTCCCGCCCGGCCGGTGTCATCGCCCGATGCCACGGCCCTCGCCGCGCTCGACGAGGCCGCGCGCGCGATCGCCGGCGTGCTCGCCCTCGACGACGTCCTCCAGCTGATCGTCGACCGGGTTCGGAACCTCGTGGATTCCGGATACGCGGCCCTCGGGATCGTGGGGCCGGACGGTCAGATCGAGCGGTTCATCACGGCCGGGATCGATTCCCGGACCCGCGCCGCGATCGGCGATCCACCGCACGGCCGCGGCCTGCTCGGGCTGATCATCCGTGAGGGTCGCTCGTACCGGATCCCGTCGATCGCCGGCCATCCCGACTCCTCGGGCTTCCCGCCGAACCACCCGCCGATGACGTCCTTCCTGGGCGTCCCGGTCACCGCCCGTGGCGAGCCGATCGGCAACCTCTACCTCACGAACAAGCAGGGCGCGACCGAGTTCTCGGAGGCCGACCAGAGCCTCGTCGAGACGTTCGCCCTCCACGCCGGGATCGCGATCGACAACGCCCGGCTCCACGCCCAGGCCGGCCGTGCCGCGGTCGCGGACGAGCGCGACCGGATCGGGCGCGACCTCCACGACGGGATCATCCAGTCGCTCTACGCGGTGTCGCTCTCGCTCGAGGACGTGCCCGAGCTGATGGCGGACGCGCCATCGGAGGCCGAGCGCCGCCTCGACGGCGCGATCGAGTCGCTGAATCTCGCGATCCGCGACATCCGGAACTTCATCTACGGGTTGCGGCCCGAAGCCGTCGACGGCAGCCAGGTGCTGGCGGGGATCGCGGCGCTCGTTCAGGAGGTCCGCGACGGCGGCCTCGTCGACGTCGTCGCGACGCTCGATCCCGCCGCGGATCCCGCCCTCGACCCGAGCGCGGGCGTCGAGCTGCTGACGCTCGCGCGCGAGGCCTTGAGCAACGCGTCGCGCCACGCCCGTGCCCGCCGCATCGACGTGCTCCTGGGGACGGCCGGCGAGGGTTCGGTCCTCGAGATCGCGGACGACGGTGTCGGGTTCGATCCGGGTCGGCCGCTGCCGGGCGTGCACCGCGGCCTCCGGAACATGCGGGTCCGCGCCGAGGATCTCGGCGGCCGCCTCGAGATCGAGAGCGCACCGGGCGCGGGCACCCGCGTCCGGGTGTGGCTGCCGCGCGGAGGCGCGCGATGACCGAAGGGCGGCCGCTGCGTCTGCTCGTCGTCGACGACCACGAGGTCGTCCGGCAGGGTCTGGTGGCCCTCCTCGATCGGCGACCCGGGTTCCAGGTCGTCGCCGAGGCCGGCTCGGTCGAGGAGGCGCTGGCCGAGGCGCGCCGCCATGAGCCCGATCTCGTCGTGATGGACGTGCGGCTGCCGGACGGATCCGGCGTCGAGGCCTGTCGCGACATCCGCGCCGAGCTTCCCGCGACCCGCGTCGTCATGCTCACGTCGTTCCCGGATGACGAGGCGGTCTTCTCCGCGATCGTCGCGGGGGCCTCGGGCTACCTGCTCAAGCAGATCCGGGCACGCGACCTCGTCGCGGCGCTCGAGGCCGTGGGCCGCGGCGAATCCCTGCTCGATCCCGCCGTGACCGAGAAGGTCCTCGCCCGCGTGCGCCAGATCGCGGCCGGCGAGACGCACGACGAGCTCGCCGGGCTCACTGCCCAGGAGCGGAAGATCCTGCTGCTCGTCGCCGAGGGCAAGACGAACAAGGAGATCGCCGGCGAGATCTTCCTCTCGGACAAGACGGTGAAGAACTACGTGAGCTCGATCCTCGCGAAGCTCAACCTCGAGCGGCGCGCCCAGGCGGCCGCGTTCGTCGCGAAGCACCGGCTCGACCATTAGCCGGCGCCATTTGCGGGTCGGTCAGCCGGCCGCGCCCCTCCGCCGGAGCTCCGCCGAGATCGCCGGGACGACCGTGTGGAGGTCGCCGATCACCGCGTAGTCCGCGACGCCCATGATCGGGGCGTCGGCGTCGGTGTTGATCGCGAGGATGTGCTTCGCCGCCTTGCAGCCCACGATGTGCTGGATCGCGCCGCTGATCCCGCACGCGATGTAGACATCCGGCGCGATCCGCAGCCCGGTCTGCCCGATCTGGTCGCTGTGCGGCCGCCAGCCGGCGCTCGTGACGACGCGCGACCCACCGACCGCGCCGCCCAGCAGCGCGGCGAGCTCCTCGAGGTCCGCGAACCCCTCGCCGCTGCCGACGCCGCGGCCGCCGCCCACGACGACCTTCGCGTCGCCGAGCGACACCTTCCCGCGCTCCGGCGCCTCGCGGCTCGTGACCCGAAGCCGGAGATCGTCGGCGGAGATGTCGGGCGCGACCGGCTCGACCGGCGCCGCGGCCGCGCCGAGGGCTACCGGATCCGCCGCCGGGACGCTGTTCGGCGCGATCGTCAGCAGCTTGATTTGCGCATCGAGCCAGGCGTCCTCGAGCAGGCTGCCCGCCCAGCGCTGACGCGTGAGGCGATAGCGATCGCCGGACGGCTCGACGGCGAGGCAGTTGGCCGCCATCGGCAGCCCGGCGCGAGCGGCGACGCGGGCGAACAGCTCGTTCCCGCGCTCCGTGCCCGAGCCGACGACCGCCAGCGGCGCGCGCGAGGCGATGATGCCGGTGAGCGCCGCCGCCCAGCCGTCGGGCTGATCGACGGTGAGCTCCGGATGGTCGACGACCAGAGCCGTCGCGACGCCGGGGGAGCGGAGCTGCGCGGCGGCCGCCCGCGCGCCGGCTGGATCGGCGCCGACGAGGACGGCCTCGAGCGACGCCCCGTGCGTCTCGGCGAGCCCGCGGGCGACCGTGAGCGCCTCGAGCGACGGCCGATCGATCGCGCCCCCCGGCGCGTTGAGGACGACGATCACGGCGCCACTCATCGGCCCACGACCCCGATCTTCGTGAGGAGGTCGACGACAGCCGGCGCAGCCTCGGCCCCTCGGCCGATCACCTCGGCGACCGTCGTCTCGGTCTGTGGCAACCGCAGGACGATCTTCTCGAGACCGCCCGCCGCCCAGGCCGGCGAGGTCCGGGCCACCTCTTTCTTGCGGGCGCGGAGACGGCCCGGCACCGACGGATAGCGCGGCAGGTTCAGCCCTTCCTTGACGCCGACCACCGCCGGCATCGGCAGCTCGAACGACTCCCAGCCGCCGCCAGTCGCCTCGCGCCGCGCGACGACCGAGCCGTCGCCGACCGCGAGCGCCTTCACGCCGCTCACGCAGAGCCGACCGAGCGCGGCGGCCACGCGGATCCCGACCTGGAACCCGCCGCTGTCCGCGGACTCGTTGCCGAACAGGATGAGATCGAACGGACCGTTCGCGGCCTCCTCGGCCCGGATCGCGTCGACGATCGCGGACGCCGTCGCGACCGGATCCCAGTCCCGGCCGTCGGTCTCGAGGAGGATCGCCCGGTCGATCCCGATCGCCATCGCCTCGCGGAGCTGCTCCTCGGCCTCCGAGGGACCGAGCGTGAGCACCGTCGACGTTCCGCCCCGCGCCTCGACGATCCGGACGGCCTCCTCGACCGCGCACTCCTCGTGCGGGCTCACGGTGAAGCCGAGGTGTCGCGTGTCGATCGCCGAGCCGTCCTCGGTCAGGAGGATCCGGCCGCCGGTGGCTGGGACGCGCTTGACGCAGACGAGGATGTTCACCGCCGGCTCAGCTCCGGATCCGGGCGTTCTCGGGGTCGAACAGCGGGGTGCTGCCGGCGACCGCGACCGTCACGGGATAGCGCTCGCCGAAGTACTCGACGAGGAGCTTCTCCCCTTCCTTCGCGTGCTGCGGCGGCAGGTACGCCATGAGGAGGTGCTTCCCGACGGACGGGCCCGAGCCGGCCGATGTCACGTACGAGCCGCGGCCCTTGGCGTCGACGATCCGCTCGCCGTCGGGCGTCAGGATCGGCTCGCGACCCAGCATGTAGCGCTTGACCCCGGCCTTCGACGTCGGGTCGTCGACCGTGAGCGTGCAGAGGATCGCGACGGGATCAGCGGCCCGCTGCTTCTCGTACGCGGCCCGTCCGACGAAGTCGGCATCCTTGAGGGTGGGCCGGGCCATGCCCGCCTCGACGAGGTCGAAGTCGAGCTCGAGCTCGGCCCCGTGGGCGCGATAGCCCTTCTCGAGCCGCGACGTCACCGCGTACGTCCCGATCCCGACCGGCGCCATCCCGTGCGGCTGGCCCGCCCGCGAGAGCGCGTCCCAGACGCGGAGACCCTGCTCGATCGGCACGTAGATCTCCCAGCCGAGCTCGCCGACGTAGCTGATCCGCGACGCGAGCGTCGCGACGCCGTCGATGACGACCCGCTTCGAGCTCAGGAACGGGAAGCCCTTGTGGCTGATGTCCTCGCTCCCATCGGAGGCGGCCCCGAGGATGTCGCGCGCTCGCGGTCCCCACAGCCCGAACGTCGTGTACGCGTTCGTCACGTCGTGGAGCTGGGCGGACCCGTCGGCGGGCATCGCGTCCTGGAAGATCTTGCGGTCGCGCATCCCCATGCCGCCGCCGGTGACGACGCGGAAGTGGTGATCGCCCAGCCGCATGATCGTGAGGTCGG
>DASSMI010000265.1:0-11336 GCA_035688935.1 Candidatus Limnocylindrales bacterium
CGACACCTATCTCGACGACAGCGCCCAGACGGTCGAGCTCCTTCGCGACGCGGCCGCTCGAGGCGCGACCGAGGACCTCGTCCGACCGGCTCACTCGCTGAAGTCCAGCAGCGTGAACGTCGGGGCGCTCCAGCTGGGCGAGCTGTGCCGGAGCCTCGAGGAGGCGGCCCGCCGGGGCGACGTGTCCCACCCGGCCGAGTGGGTCGAGCGGATCGCAACCGGGTTCGACGACGCCCGGCGCGAGCTCCTCGCGGAGCGGTCGAGCCGGGCGAACGCCTCCGGATCGATCGCCGCATCGTTCACGGGGCCGCGTCCGTCACGAGGCAGCGTGCCTCACGAGGCCGCCTCGGTCTCGAGCTCGGCCGCCCCGTCGCCGTCCCGTGGGTCGACGCTGAACACCGGCATCGGCCGGCTGAATCCCTTGAGCTTGCGCTCACCGGCCGGGGCCGCCGGCACCTGGCCGTCGATCGCCGCGAACGTCCGCTGCGCGACGAGGATCTCCCCGGCGGCCGCCTCGCTGCTCAGCCGCGAGGCGAGGATGATCGCGTTCCCGACGCCGCCGTAGTCGTAGCGACCCTCGAAGCCGATCCGGCCCATCGTCGCGTAGCCCGTCGCCAGCCCGATCCCGACCTGGAGGACGTGCCCGCGGCGGCGCCAGTCCTCGCTGATCTCGACGAACCGCTCGCGGATGGCGATCGCGAGCCGCGCCGCGCGGGCCGCGTGGTCCTCCTGTGGCGCCGGATCGTTGAAGAAGACCATGATCCCGTCGCCGGCGAAGTGCTCGAGCGTGCCCTCGTGCTCGACGACGAGCGCGCCGACCGTCGCGTGGTAGCGCCGGAGGAACCCGAGGACCTCCTCGGGCTCGGCCGTCTCGGAGAACACCGTGAAGTTCCGGAGGTCGCAGAAGAGCGCGGTGATCTCGCGGCGGTGGCCGGCGAGGAGCGCCTCGCCCTCGGGGCTCGAGACGAGGTTGGCGACCTGCGGCGACAGGAACCGGGCGAGCTGGCTGCGCTGGCGCTCGATCGTCTCCAGGAGCTCCGAGTTCGCGATGCCGATCGCCGCCTGCTCCGCGAAGCCGACCGCGAGCGCCCGGTCGCCGGGTCCGAACGGGTGGACGTCGTTCCGGGTCAGCGCGAGGACGCCACTGACGATCCCGTCGTGCTCGATCGGCACGCCGAGTAGGGTCCGGTAGCCGCCGGCCTGCGTCCCCGCGGTCCGCTGGTAGTCGGGGTCCGCGAGGACGTCCTCCACCTGGAGCGGCGCGCCGATGAGCGCGACCCGGCCCACGAGGGTCTCGCGTCCGGGCTTGATCGGGTGATCCCGCTCGAAGCTGTCGAGCTCGGTGTTCCCGCCGGCGGAGGCGGCGACGCAGAACGCGTCGCCGGCGAGGAGGTACGCCACGCCGTAGTCGGCGTGGCACAGCCGGACCGCCGCCTCGACGATCGCCTTGAGGACGACGTCCCGGTCGAACACCGAGCGCGACATGATCGCGAGGACCTCGTTCGTCGCGGCCTGCCGGTCGACGGCCTCCCGCTCCGTGTCGTGGAGCCGCTTCCGGGCGAGCGACGAGGCGATCCGGGCGCGCAGGATCGCCGGGTCGACCGTCTTCGGCAGGTAGTCCGCCGCGCCCATCTCGAGGCAGCGGACCACGCTGTCGAGCTCGTCGACGCCGCTGATCACGATCACCGGGACGTTCCGGAGCGCGGGGTCGGCGGCCAGCGCCGCGAGCGTCTCGTAGCCGTCCATCTCGGGCATGACGATGTCGAGGAGGATCACGTCGATCGGCGCCGCGTCGGCGTCCCGGAGGCGGTCGAGCGCCTCGCGGCCGTTCGCCGCCTCCACGGCCTCGTGCCCCAGACCCTTCAGGAGCCGGGCGAGGAGCTGGCGGTTGAACGGCGTGTCGTCGACGACGAGGATCCGGCCGGGGAGCGCGCCGTGGTCGTCGGCGGGTGGGGTCACGCGGGTCCTCCTGCGAGTGCGGGCCGAGCCTTGGCGATCGCCGCCTGGAGCTCCTCGGGTCGGATGGGCTTGCTGACGTAGTCGTTCATCCCGGCAGCGAGACACGCCTCGCGATCGCCGGCCATCGCGTTCGCCGTCAGCCCGACGATCCGGATCGGTCGATCCGGCCACCGAGCGCGGATCTGGCGGGTCGCCTCGAGCCCGTCGACCTCCGGCATCTGGACGTCCATGAGGATGACGTCGTAGCTGCCGGTCTCGACCGCGGTGATCGCCGCTCGGCCGTCACCCACGACGTCGGCGCGGAGGCCCATCCGCTCGAGGAGGCGGAGCGCCAGCTTCTGGTTCACCGCATTGTCCTCGGCGAGGAGGATCCGCAGCCCGCCGGCGACCTCGGGCGCCTCGACCGGACGGGCCGGCGAACGACGACGTGCCGTCGTGTCGGGCGCGGCCGAGGCCGCCTCGGAGTCCGCGTCGGCGTCCGCGAGCAGCGCGTCGGCGAGCGCGTCGTGGAGGGCCGATGGCTTCACCGGCTTGACGAGGGTCGCCGAGACGTTCGCCGCGGTCCGGCCGTGCTGTCCGATCGAG
Source organism: Candidatus Limnocylindrales bacterium (assembly GCA_035688935.1). Classification (GTDB taxonomy): domain Bacteria; phylum Chloroflexota; class Limnocylindria; order Limnocylindrales; family CSP1-4; genus CF-46. The sequence continues at coordinate 2,545 of DASSMI010000265.1, forward strand.
GACAGGATGACGACGGGAAGCGGCCGCTCGGGATGGATCGCCGCGAGCTCCTCGGCGAGCTCGATCCCGTCGCGTTCGGGCATGAGGAAGTCGAGGACCGCGGCGTCGAACTCGCGGCCACCCCGGACCCACTCGATCGCCTGGAGCGGCGACTCGGTGGCGGCGGCGTCGACGCCCCAGCGCTCGAGGAAGCTGGCGAGGATCCGCCGGTTCGTCGCGTTGTCGTCGACGACGAGCACGCGGCAGCCCCGGAGACTTCGCTGCGGCGGCGCCGGCGGCGCATCGGGCAGCGTCGTCGCGACCGCGGGGAGCCGCAGGCAGAACGTCGAGCCCTCGCCGGACACGCCGCTGCTCGTCGCGGTCAGGGTCCCGCCCATCGACTCGGCGAGCCGGCGGCTGATCGCGAGGCCGAGGCCGGTTCCGCCGTATCGCCGCGAGATCGATGCGTCGACCTGGCTGAACGACTGGAACAGGAGGTCCATCCGCTCGGGCGGGATGCCGATGCCCGTGTCGCGGACGTCGATCTCGATCGACCACGGCTCACTCGGCTGGGCCGGCGGGGTCCCCTCGACCGACAGGACAACCTCGCCCTGCTCGGTGAACTTGATCGCGTTCGACAGGAGGTTGAGGACGATCTGGCGCAGCCGGCCCGCGTCGCCGACGATCGCCTCGGGGAGCGTCCCGCCCATCGCGTAGGCGAGCTCGACGCCCTTCTTCGCGGCCGTCGGCGCGACGACGTCGAGGGCGCTCTCGATCGAGGTCCGGAGCGAGAACGGCTCCGACGCCAGGTCGACCTTGCCGGCCTCGATCTTCGAGAAGTCGAGGATGTCGTTGATGATCGTGAGGAGCGCGTCGCCGGACGTCCGGATCGTCTCGGCGAAGTCGCGCTGCTCGGGGTCGAGCTCGGTCTCGAGGAGGAGGCCGCTCATCCCGATGACGGCGTTCATCGGCGTCCGGATCTCGTGGCTCATCGCCGCGAGGAACGCACTCTTCGCCTGGTTCGCCGCCTCGGCGGCCACCGTCGCCTCCTGGGCCTGGCGGTAGAGGCGGGCGTTCTCGATCGCGATCGCGGCCTGGCGGGCGAGACCCACGAGGAAGTCCAGGTCGGCCTGCGTGAACGGCTCGCGGCCGGTACGCCAGACGGCAGCCACGCCGATCACCCGATCCCGGGTCACGAGCGGCGCGGCCATCAGCCGCTCGGTGCCCTCGTTGTCTTCGGCGGTCCCCGGGATCACGACCATCCGCGGGTCGGCGTCCGTGTCGTTCACGAACTCGGGCGTTCGCCGCCGGATCACGTCGCCGAGGATCCCCTCGCCGGCGCGGATCGTGTCCGCTCGGAGCTCCTCGGCGATGTCGCCGACGGCGAGCCGCGCACGGAACGTGTCGTCGCCCTGCGACAGGAACAGCGCCGTCGTATCGGTGTCGAGGAGGGTCTGGACGCGCTGCCCGATCTGCTGGAGCACGGCGTCGACGTCGAGCGTCGCCGAGATCTCCTGGCCGACCTCGGCCAGGGCGGCCATCTCGTCGGCGCGGCGGTGGGCCTCCTCGTACAGCCGGGCGTTCTGGATCGCGACCCCGACGTTCGCGGCGATCGTGGCGAGGAGGCGCGCGTCGGCCTCGCCGAACCGGCCCTCCTGGGTCGTGCTCTGGACGCTGATCGCGCCGATCGCGGTCTCGCCGACCACGATCGGGACGCCGAGGTACGACTTCGAGGGCGAGCCGACCCGGCGGATGCCCAGCACATCCCAGTCCGCCTGGCGATTGAGGACGAGCGGCTCCCGGGTTTGCAGGATCCGCGTCGTCATCCCCTCGCCGAAGCGCATCGCCGGTTGCTCGCGCTGCTCGCCGTTCTCGAAGTAGTAGGCGAAGTCGATCTCGCCCCGGACGCGGTCGTGGAGCGCGACGTAGCAGATGTCCGCGCCGAACGTCCGCCGGAGCTGCTCGCCGACGAGCTCGATCAGGCGTGCCACGTCGAGCTGCGTCGACAGGGCCTGGCTGACCTCGTTGACGGTCGCGAGCTCGGCGAGGCGTTGGCGGGTCTCGTCGATCAGGCGGACGTTCTCCAGGGCGACGCTCAGGCTCGAGGCGAGCGTGGTCAGCAGCCGGACGTCGGCGTCGGAGAAGACGTCCTCGTGGTCGAGGTTCTGGAGCGAGATCCGACCGCGGACGACGTCGCCGACGATCAACGGCGCCATGAGGAGCGCCTTCGGCGCCTCGCCCTGGATGACGAAGTTGATCCCGTTTGCCCGGTACCAGCCGTCGAGGTCCCGGTTGACGAGGATGGGACGGCGGGTCGCCCGGAGGATGTCCGCCATCCCACCGAACAGGGGCGTCGGCTCATCGGGCAGGCGTTCGCCGCGCTCGATCGTGTACGGATACCGCGTGAGGCCGGCCGCCTCGTCGAACATCCCGATGTCCACGGCCTGGGCGTCGAAGATCTCCTGGATCTTGTCGCCCACGAGGTCGTACATCGCCTGCATGTCGAGCTGCTCGGCGAGACCGCGCTGGACGTCGTTGATCAGGGCGAGCTCGGCGGCTCGCTCGTTCGTCTCGGACAGGAGCCGCTTCGTCTCGTCGAAGAGGCGGACGTTCTCGAGCGCGACCGCGAGGCTCGAGGCGAGCGTCGTCAGCAGGCGCACGTCGGCCTCGGAGAAGGCGTCCTCCTGGTCGAGGTTCTGGAGCGAGATCCGGCCGCGGATCTCGTCGCCCACGATCATCGGCGCGACGAGCATCGCCTTCGCGGCCTCGCCCTGGATCGGTGCGGACGAGCCGCCCCGTGATTCGAACCACCCGGCGATGTCGCGGTTGATCAGCAGCGGCGCCCGCGTCCGGAGCAGCTCCTGGGTGGTCACGCTGATCGGCGTCGGCTCGTCCGGGAACCGCACGCCCCGCTCGATCGTGTACGGGTAGTGCGTCACGCCGGCTTCGAAGTCGTAGATCCCGATGTCGACGACCTGGGCGTCGAAGATCTCCTGGATCTTGTCGCCCACGAGGTCGTACATCGCCTGGATGTCGAGCTTCTCGGACAGGCCGCGCTGGATCTCGTTGATCAGGGCGAGCTCCGCGGCTCGCTCGTCGGCTTCGCGCAGCAGCCGCTTCGTCTCATCGAACAGCCGGGCGTTCTCCAGTGCCACGCCCATGCTCGTGGCGAGCGTCGAGAGGAGACGCACATCGCCGTCGTCGAAGGCATTCGGCTCGAAGCTCTCGACGAAGATCGTGCCCAGGACGCGGTCGCCGGCCAGGATCGGGACGCCCAGCCAGGATTCGGTGTCCAGGCCCTGGCGCACGGCGCCGAGCGCATCGCCCTCGCTCTTGTCCCGCAGGAGCAGCGGCTTCCTGGTGCGGATGACGAGCGAGGTCAGCCCCTCACCGAAGGGAAACGGCTGATCCTCGTGTCGCGCGCCGGCCTCGAGGGCGTAGGGGAACCGGATCATCCCCGTCTCGGGGTCGTAGAGCGTGATATGGAGCGACTGGACGTCGAAGATCGAAGCCACGCGCTCGCCGACGTGCTCGATGATCGCCTGGAAGTCGAGCTGCTCGGCCAGGGCCGAGCCGATCTCGTTGATCACCGACAGCTCGGCCGTCCGCTCGTTCGACTCGTTGAGGAGGCGCTTCGTCTCGTCGAACAGCCGGGCGTTCTCGAGGGCGACGCCCATGCTCGAAGCGAGGGTGGCGAGGAGCCGCTCGTCGGCCGCGGTGAACGCATCGATCTCGAGCCGCTCGAGCGCGATCACGCCTGTCACGCGGTCGCCGCTGAGGATCGGGACGCCGAGGAACGACTCCGTGTCCGATCCGCCGATCTGGATGGCGCCGAGCTCCATCGCCTCGACATCGGACCCGACCCGAACGGGGCGACGGGTCTGGATGATCCGGCTGGTGAGGCCGGGCCCGAGCTGGACTGGATCGCGGGCCGTGCGCGTCCCGTCGTCCCAGGCGAACGCGAAGCTGATCAGGTTCGTGGTGTCGTCGTGGAGCGCGACGAACATCGACTGCGGCTCGAACATCGCCCGGACGCGCTCGCCGACGAGGTCGATGATCGCCTGGAACTCGAGCTGCTCGGCCAGCCCCGCGCCGATCTCGTTGATGACCGACAGCTCGGCGGCGCGCTCGTCGGCCTCGCGGAGGAGTCGCTTCGTCTCGTCGAACAGGCGGGCGTTCTCCAGAGCGACACCGAGGCTCGCCGCCACCGTCGACACGATCCGCTCATCACGCTCAGCGAACGCGTTGGGTCGGACATCCCCGAAGGCCACGACGCCGATCGCGTCACTGCCGGCGAGGATCGGCACGCCGAGGTAGGACTCGGCTGCGACGGCGCCGGCGTCGGCTTCCTGGTACTGCCCGACGATCCGGCCGGCGGCGACCTGCTCGGCCCCGGTCCCGAACCGGACCGGCTTGCGGGTGGTGAGGACTCGCGACGAGAGACCTTCGCCGACGTCGATCGAGTCACCGTGGACGCGCCGGCCGCCATCGAGCTCGTACGGGAAGGTCAGCCGGTTGGCGACCTTGTCGTACAGCGCGATGTAGAAGTCGCCGGTCGGGTACATCGTCGACAGCCGGTCGCCGACGACGTCGATGATCGCCTCGAAGTCGAGCTGCTCGGCGAGCGCCGCGCCGATGTCGTTGATGACGGCCAGCTCGGCGTTCCGCTGCTCGGTCTCACCCAGCAACCGCTTCGTCTCGTCGAACAGACGGGCGTTCTCGAGGGCGACGCCCATGCTCGCCGCGAGGGTGCTCAGGATCCGCTCGTCGGCCTCGCTGTACGCATTCGCCTGCGTGTTCTCGAGGCCCACGACCCCGATGACCCGGTTGGAGCCGGTGATCGGCACGCCGAGCCACGACAGCGTGTCGGTCCCACCGATCGCGATCGCGCCGGCCGCGATCTGCTCTTCCTGTGTGCCGACGCGGATCGGCCTGCCGGACGCGATGACCCGCGACGTCATCCCTTCGCCCATGACCCGCGGGTCGCGGTGGAAGGGCTGGCCCTCGTCGATGTCGTACGGCCACGAGATCAGGTTTGTCGCCGGATCGTAGAGGGCGATGAAGATCGACCGGGCGTCGAACAGCTCGCGGACCCGGTTGCCAACGAGATCGATGATCGCGTCGAACTCGAGCTGCTTGGCCAGCGCCTCGCCGATCTCGTTGACGAGCGCCAGCTCGGCGTTCCGCTGGCGGGTCTCCTCGATCGCCCGGACGCGGGTGAGCGCACTCCCGATGTGCTGGCCGACGAACGCGAGCAGCTCGAGGTCGCCGGGCGCGTACCGCTGATCACGCGTGTAGGTCTGACAGACGACGACGCCGACCGGGCGGCCGTCCGCGAGCAGCGGCGCGCCCAGCCACTCGCCGTCGCTGCGCGTGCCCACGAGCTCGATCTCGCCGCGCGCGACCAGTTCCTCGTGGGCGCGTGCGTCGAGGCGCATCGGCTCGCCCGTCCGAAGGACGTAGGCCGTCTGGCCGCGGGCGTTGCCGACGCCGAACGGTTCCCAGAGGTTGGGATCCGGGACGTCGAGATCGACCGCGTCGATGTAGTACGGGAAGTTGATCGCTTGCCGGGCCTCGTCGTACAGCGCGATGTAGAAGTTCTCGGCGTGCATCAGCATCGCGACGGTCGCGTGGACCTCGCGGTAGAACGCTCCCAGGTCACTCGCCGCGCTCGCCGCCTCGGCGATCCGGTAGAGCGCCGTCTGGACGCGCTCGCTCCGGGCGTGCTCCGCTTCGCGCGCCTCGAGCTCGGCGAGCCGAGCGCGCAGAGACGCGACGTCGAGCGGCGGATCCCCGGCATCTGAGGCCGAACGCTTCGCGGCCACGGGACTCCTCAGGCGCGCCGCGCATCGCCGGCGCTCGTGGCGGCGAGCATAGCGTCCGCGTCCGCCTCGCGGCTGTCACACCCGCGACGCCGGGTCGGTCGGGCCACAACGGCCGGCCCGGCTAGGATCGCGCCGTGCCCACCGCTTCGACGGCGATCGTCTGGTTCCGGCGCGACCTCCGGGTCCACGACCATCCGGCACTCACGCACGCCCTCGAGCGGTTCGATCGCGTCGTGCCGCTGTTCGTCGTCGACGACTCGATCCTGCGCGGGCGCTGGCCGAGTCCGAACCGCTGGTGGTTCCTCGCGCGGGCGCTCGAGTCGTTGGCGGGCGAGCTCGAGGCGCGCGGCGGGCGGTTGACCGTCGTCCGCGGCGACCCGGTCGAGCTCGTCCCGAGGATCGCGCGCGACGTTGGCGCGACCGCGATCGTTATCAGCCGGGACTACTCGGCGTACGGTCGTCGCCGGGATGCGGCGGTCGAGGCCGCCGCGACGGCACTCGGCGTGCACTGGCTGGCGGGGCGAGGCCTCCTCGTCCACGAGCCGGAGGACGTCCGCCGCGAGGACGGTGGCCCGTTCCACGTCTTCTCCCCGTTCCATCGCCGATGGCTCGAGGCGGACCTCCGCCCCGTCATCGAGGCGCCGGGCGCGATGGCGACGGCGGACGTCCATGTCGACGGATCGGGTGACCCGGACGAGCTCCTCGGTCACCCCGTTCCGACCGCGGACCTCGATCTCCTCCTGGCACCGTCCGAGGCCGCGGCCCGTGCGCGGCTCGATCGGTGGGCCCGTTCGGACGCGTTGCGCGACTACGCGACCGGACGCGACCGCCTCGATCTCGACGGGACATCGCGGCTGAGCCAGGACCTCCGCTGGGGCCTCCTCTCGCCGGTCGAGGTCGTGACGCGCTGTGCCGGCTCGGGTGCAGGACCGAGCCGGTTCCGGAGCGAGATCGCCTGGCGCGACTTCTACGCGCATCTGCTGTGGCACGAGCCGCGCGTCGCGCGCGAGTCGTTCCGACGCGAGCTCGAAGGAGTGGGGGAGCGGGAACCGGATCCTGAGATCGTCGCGGCCTGGAAGGCGGGCCGCACCGGCTACCCGGTCATCGATGCCGCGATGCGCCAGCTTCTTGCCACTGGGTGGATGCACAACCGGGCCCGGATGATCGTGGCCTCCTTCCTGACGAAACATCTCCGGATCGACTGGCGCATCGGCGAGGCGCACTTCATGGAGCACCTCGTCGATGGGGACCCGGCGAGCAACAACGGCGGCTGGCAGTGGGCCGCGTCGACGGGCACCGACCCGCAGCCGTACTTCCGGATCTTCAACCCGACGCTCCAGGGACAGCGCCACGACCCGAACGGTGATTACGTCCGGCGGTGGGTTCCTGAGCTGCGCGGGATCGCGGGCGCTGCCGTTCACGATCCGCGCGGCGCGTACGTCGCGCCGATCGTCGATCACGCGGCCGCGCGCGAGGGCGCGATCGCGGCGTACGAGGCGGCGCGATCAGGCTGACCGGGGGACGACCGCCGAGCGCAGCGCCTCGACCGCCGGCCCCATCTGGTTCGGCAGGACGAGGGCTGGGCGGCGTCCACCGAGCTCCGCGGCCGCGGTCTCCGCGTGCCGGCCGCCGAACGCGACGGTCGTCTTCGGCGCCGCCGTCCGGATCGCCCGGCCGACATCGACCGCCGCGGCGACATCGCCTCGGGTCGGGCTCCCGACGACCGCGGCCACGGCGGCGGTGCGCCGGACGGTGGCGACCCAGTCGGCTGTCGGGAGGTCGGGTCCCAGGTACAGGACCGGGAGCCCGGCGCGCCGGGCTGCGACGCTGAACGCGAGCGCAGCCAGCTCGTGGCGTGCACCGGACGGGAGGCCGACGAGGATCGCGCCGGCGGGCTCGGCCGGCCGGCCGGCAGCCTGGAACGCGGCCGCGAGTCGCCGGAGAACGGCATGGCTCGCGGCGTGCTCGCCGGCGACCGTGAGCTGGCCCGCGGCCCACGCGTCGCCGATCGCCCCCAGGGCGGGCAGAAGAGTCGAATCGACGACGGTCTCGAAGGAGCCGCCCGCGAAGATCCGGTCGAGCGCCCCCTCGACCGCGACTGCATCGAGCCCGATCGCCGCGGACACGAAGTCGGCGACGAGGTCGCCCGCCGCGGACTCGGGGACGGACGAGCCGGCCGCGACGGCGGCCTCGGTGCCGATCTCGCCGCGGACGATCGCCCCGGCCGCCACGCTCGGCGACCAGCCGTCGTCGACGAGGCGGCGCATCGTCCGGAGCCGCTCCAGCGCGGCGTCGTCGTAGACGCGGTAGCCGCCGGCCGTTCGCGTCGGCGCGACGACGCCGTAGCGCCGCTCCCAAGCGCGGAGGAGCGCGATCGGGACGCCGGTCCTCGCGGCGGCTTCCTTGATCGTGTACATGGTTCGTCGAGGATACATCGTCACAGACCCTTGACAACCCCTGAACACGACGGCTAAAGTCTCGACAGAGGTTGGACAACGGCGCCGGAACGACCGGCGTCGAGCCGACCCGAAGGAGACTCGACCGTGCGCTACCTCAACGTCCTGTTCCTGCTTCTCGTGATCGTCGGCGGGCTGAACTGGCTGCTCGTGGGCCTGTTCAAGTTCGACCTGGTCGCGGCGCTGACCGGCAACACGTTCGGCCAGACGAACGCGCTCTCGACGATCGTCTACGCGCTCGTCGGCATCTCGGCGATCGCACTCCTCCCCACGCTCGTCCGCTGGCTCCAGTCGGACAGCCAGGCAGCCTGACGACGAAAACCCTGGATCGGAGACCTGACATGCGTCGCATCGCGCTCGTGGCCGCTTCGGCGGCCCTCCTCCTCGGCCTCTCGGCCGCCCCCGTCTCGGCTCGCCAGCCCGGCCCGACGATCGTTCAGGCTGCGATCTCGGTGAACGCCTCCACCGGGGAGTTCGACCACCTGATCGCCGCCGTCGTCCGTGCCGGCCTCGTCGACACGCTGAACGGCAA
>DASSMI010000266.1:0-6886 GCA_035688935.1 Candidatus Limnocylindrales bacterium
CGGCGATCCTACACCGCGGGTCGCGTCACGGAGCGGAGCGCGAGTGGCCCGTCCGCGCTACACCGCGACCTGGCCGTCCCTCGCGGGGACTCCACCCGCATCGAGCGACGCTCGCGCACGCACGACGGCTTCCGCCTGGTCGAGCTGCTCGCCCCCGCCCCAGGCTCGCCACCACGCCTCGTCGTCGGCCCCGTCCCGTGCGGCTGCGATCTCGCGATCGATCCGGCGCCGGTCGGCGAGGAGCAGGTGGTAGTGCGTCACCCGCCGGATCGTCTCGGCGGCGGCCCACAGGACGGCGGCGTCGAGCGGCCGGCCGTCCTTCGCCACGAGCCCGGCGATCCCGTCGATCGACTGCGCGACGATCCCGGGGCTGCCGATCCGGTTCGCCAGGGCGAGCGCGTCGAGTTGGAGGCGCGCTGCGCGATCGGCGTCGCCGGCCGCCGCAACGACGAACCCCAGATCGGACATCGCGTTCGCGGCCTCCGAGCGGTGACCCAGCTCGCGCGCGGTCGCGACCGCCGCCTCGAGCTCGGTCGCCGCTCGGTCGAGGTCGCCACGGTCGAACAGGACGAGCGCGAGGTTGTGGCGAACCACGGCCACGCGCTGCCGGTCGCCGAGGCGCTCGCGCGTCGCGATCGACTCGTTGAGCATCGCCTCGGCGCCGTCGAGATCGCCCCGGTCGCGCGCCACGAGCGCGAGGTTGCCGATCGAGACGGAGACACCGGCCTCGTCGCCGAGGCGGCGCCGGATCGCGACGCTCTCGGCGAGGAGCTCTGCGGCCTCTTCGTTGCGGCCGCCGAACTGGAGGACCCCGCCGAGCGTGTTGAGCGACGCCGCGATCGCGGCCTCGTCGCCGATCCCCCGCCGGATCTCGAGTCCGTGCCGGCAATGTCGCTCCGCCTCGTCCAGGTCGCCCGTGTCGAGCCCGATCAGCCCGAGCTGGTTCAACGTCGCCGCCGCGTCCTCGAGGTCGCCGAGGTCGAGCCGGATCCGGAGCGCCTCTTCGAACAACGGCCGGGAGCGCGCGTAGTCGCTCTGGGCGCTCGCGAGCATCCCGGCGCCGTGGAGCGCCCGAGCCCGCTCGGCCGTCGGCGTGACGGGCCCCAGGCGGAGCGCCGCGTCGAGACGGACGCGCCCCTCGGCCAGGCGGCCGCGCGCCCGCCAGTACTCGGCGAGCGCGCCGCTCATCCGGAGGAGGAAGGCGCCCTCGCCGGTGGCGCGCGCCCGGTCCAACGCGCTCAAGAGGTCGTCGTGGACGATGTCGAGCTGGTTCAGGAGGTCGGCGCGCGATCGGGTCATCAGCTCGGCGTTCGACAGCTCGCACAGCGCGAGAAGGTCGTTCGCCCGAGCCCAGTAGGCGGCGGTCGCCTCACCGCTCGCCTCCAGCCGACGGGCGGCGTCCTCGCGGATGAGCGCCGGCAGCTCGTACTCGTGGACCTCGCCGCCGCGCGGGTCGTCCGGACCCGATGCGGCGTCCGGGCCACTCGACGGATCCGGCCGGACCCGGACCAGGCCGGCCGCCGCGAGGCGCTCCAGCCCGGCCGCGACATCGGGCCCCAGCGGCGAGAGGCCATGGGCGACCGCGCGCTCCGCGAACGTCCGGACGTGACGCGCCCGGAACGGGATGCCGAACACCGCGAGACGGCGGTAGAGCCGGCGGTCGTCGGCGCCGAGGTGCTCGTGGCTCCAGTCGATCGTCGCGACGACCGGGTCGAGCCGCTCCCCGATCCGGTCGAGGAGCCGATGCGGCGGCAGCGCCCGGAGGAGCGGCGCTGCCAGCTCGATCGCCAGCGGGAGGCCGTCGAGCCGGCCGGCAAGCCGCGCGATGACGTGCGCCGTGCGCTCCGTCAGCGGGACATCGGCACCGGCGGCCTCGGCCCGGACGACGAGCAGCTCGACCGCCGGGTTCTTCGCGATCCGCTCGACCGAATCCGTCTCGCTCGGCACCTCGAGAGGTTCGACCGGGACGGCCGCCCAGCCGTCGCGGCCGGCCGCGATCCGGCTCGTGGCGAGGACGCGGATCGCGGGCGCCATCGCGAGGAGCTCGTCGACGACGCCGAGGTCGTGGAGGCTCGCCTCGATCGCGTCCAGGACGAGGAGCGCCGGGTCGTCGCCGATCTCGGCCGCGACCGCGTCGACCGCATGGTCGGGCTCGGCATCGCCGAGATCGAGGGCAGTCGCGATCGCACCCGCGAGCCCGCCCTCGCGAGCCGTGGGCCCGAGGCCGATCCACGCCACCCGCCCGCCGAACACCTCGGCGACGCGCGCGCCGACCTCGGCGGCCAACCGGCTCTTCCCGACGCCGCCGAGACCGGTCAGGACGACGGCCCGCGGGCGATCGTCCGTCAGCCGATCTGCCAGCTGCTCGACGAGGGCGTCACGACCCAGGAAGACCGGGTCGCGTCCGGGGAGGGACGCGCCCGACCAGGGCGACGACTCGGGATCGACGGAAGATGACGGCACGCTGCGACGAGGATACGGCCTCGGCGTCCATGCGCCGCTTCGCGACTCGAGCGGCGAGCGGTTCGGCGATCAGCCGTCCGGAGCGTCCAGGTCGCGAGCGTAGGGCGGGAAGCGGAAGCGCATCTCGCGGGTCAGGACGCCGCCATGCCCGAGATGGGAGACGGTTCGCCGGGTCGGCGGCTCGCCCGTCAGGAGACGAGGAAGGAGGAGGTCCGCCGCCGTCGCCTTCGAATACGCGCCGCACGTGGGCAGCCCGAGGATCGCGGTCCGGCCGATCCGGGCCAGCCACAGCATCGAGCCGGGATGGGCCGGGACGCCATGGCGGACGACGCGGCCGCCCAGCCCGTCGATCGCGGTGAAGAACGGGTCCGACGGGTCGGTCGAGCGACCGCCGGCGGTCAGGACGACGTCCGCGCGGTCCGAACCGGAGGCGTGGCGTCCCAGGGCTTCGCGGACGGGCTCATCCGCGTCCGCGACGTACTCGATCGCGGCGACCGTCGAGCCGAGGCTCTCGACCTTGGCCCGGACGCTCGCTTCGAACCGGGGCCGGTCGGCCCGCCGCAGCGATTCCTTGACGACGACGGCGACCGTCATCGGCCGGAACGGAGCAACCCGGACGAGCGGCCGGGCGCCGCGGCGGGCGATCCGCAGGCCTTCCTCGACGACCGCACCGGCGACGACGTGCGGCGCCACCTTGACGCTGGCGACGACGTCGCCGGCGGTCACGATCGATCCGTCGAGCCGCGTGAAGACCTCGATCGGGTCGACCCGGTTCATCCGCTCGAGCTCCGCAGCCCGAACGTGGAGCACGCCGTCGTGCGCGGCGACGAGATCGACCCGACTCTGGACGGGCCCGCGCCGCTCCAGCCCCGTCCCGGCGACGGCGTCGGCGAGCCGAACGGCCGCGTCGTCCTCGTGGAGGTCCCCCGGCTCGATGACGATGACGGCGACGGACTCGACCTCGTCGGGGAACGTCGACCCAGCGAACGTCCGCAGGTCGGCCGCGCTCAGCCGCCGGCCCTTCGACCAGCGGCCGCCCGCGACGAACAGGTCGCGGGCGAGGACCGATCCGACGAGCTCGTCCGGGGGGTGCGTCCCAGGCGTCAGCCGCTCGAGCCGCACGCGCCGCCGGCGCTCATCACTCGGCGAGCCGGACCAGGGCCGCGGCGATCGCCCGCTTCGTGTACGTCACCGCCATCGCGGCTCGGTACTCGCTGTCGGCGTGGATGTCGCCGTTAACGGTCACGCCGTCGGTCGCGTGGGCGGCCGCGGCGGCGATCGCCTCGGCCGTGCCCTCGTTGCCCAGGAGCGCCGCCTCGACGGCCTTGGCGCGGTACGGCGCGTCGGCGACGCCCGTGAGCGCCACGTTCGCCCCGGTGATCGCGCTCCCGCCCTGCTTGATGACGACCGCCGCCACGCCGACGATCGAGTAGCCGGATGCCCGCTGGCTCAGCGCCCGATAGGCCGAGCCGGCATCGTCGCGCGGACCGGGCAGGCGGATCTCGGTGATCAGCTCGTCGTCGGCGAGCGCGGTCGTGAACGCCCCGGTGAAGAAGCCGTCGACCGGGTAGACCTTCTCGCCGCGCTTCGAGCGGGCGACGATCTGTGCGTCGAGCGCGAGGAGGACGGCGGGCAGATCGGACGCCGGATCGCAGTGGGCGACGGCGCCGCCCACCGTCCCGCGGTTGCGGACCTGGACGTCGCCGATGTCCGGGAGCGCGTCCCGGACCAGCCCGTAATGGCGCGCCGGCGATTCCAGCAGCTCGGTGTACGTCGTGAGGGCCCCGATGGCGAGCCGGCCGTCCTCGAGCTGGCGGACGCCCCGGAGCTCCTGGATCCGGCCGATGTCGACGACCTTGTCCGGATTCGCCAGCCGGAGCTTCATCAGCGGCAGGAGGCTCATCCCGCCCGCGATCACCTTCGTCCCCGGCGACCCGACGAGACCGAGCGCCTCGTCGAGCGAGCCGGCCCGCTGGTAGTCGAACGCGTTCGGGATCATGCTCGGGCTCCCTTCGCGGTCTGGATCGCCCGCCACACGGTCTGGGCGGTGAACGGCATGTCGAGGTGGCTGATCCCGAGCGGCGCGAGCGCGTCGTTGACGGCGTTCGCGACCGCCGCGGTGGACGCGATGCAGCCGGCCTCGCCGACCCCCTTGACGCCGATCGGGTTGACCGGCGATGGGGTCACGGTCTCGTCGAGCTCGAAGCTCGGCAGCCAGCTGGCACGCGGGAGGGCGTAATCCATCATCGAGCCGCTGAGGAGCTGGCCGTCGTCGCTGTAGACCGCCTGCTCCCAGAGCGCCTGGCCGACGCCCTGGGCGATGCCGCCGTGGAGCTGGCCGTCGACGATGAGCGGGTTGATCTTCTTGCCGACGTCGTCGACGGCGACGTAGCGTTTGAGCTCGGTCTCGCCGGTCTCCTCGTCGACCTCGACGATCGCGATGTGGGTGCCGAACGGCCACGTGCAGTTCGGCGTGTCGTAGTACGCCGTCTCGTCGAGGTACGGCTCCATGCCCTCGGGTGCGTCGAACGCGAGGTCGAGGGCGAACGCGATCTCGGCCAGGGTTCGCTTCTTCTCGGGCGAGCCCTTGACGCGGTACTCGCTGCCGATGATCTCGATGTCGTCCGGCGACGCCTCGAGGAGGTGGGCGGCGTAGCGACGGGCCTTGTCCTTGATCTTGCCGGCCGCCTTGATCGCGGCCGTCATGCCGACCGAGCTGGTCCGGCTCCCGTAGCTCCCGTAGCCGAACGGCGTGCCCTGCGTGTCGGAGTGCTGGACGACGATGTCGTCCATCGGGATGCCCAGCTCGTGGCTGACCACCTGGGCGTACGTCGTCTCGTGGCCCTGGCCCTGGGGCTGGGTGCCCATCGTCACGACGGTCTTGCCGGTCAGGTGGACGCGGATGTTCGCCGACTCCCACATCGCGGCGCCCCAGCCCTCGCCCACGGCGCCGATCCACTTCGAGGGCGCGACACCGCAGACCTCGATGTACGTGCTCAGGCCCATGCCGAGCAGCTTGCCGCGGCTCTTCGCCTCCGCCTTGGCCTTGGCGAGGTCGTCGTAGCCGGCGGCGATCAGGGCCTTGTTCAGGGCGGGCTCGTAGTTGCCGGAATCGATGTAGATCTTGGCCCCGCCGCTCGCGGTGCCGAGCCCCGACGGGTTCTCGTACGGGAACGCGTCCGGCGGGATGAAGTTCTTCCGGCGGATCGCCGCCTTGTCCATCCCGATCTCGTTCGCGAAGAGGTCCATCGCGCGCTCGACCACGTACGTCGCCTCGGGCCGGCCGGCGCCGCGGTACGCGTCGACGAACGTCGTGTTCGTGTAGACGCCGGTCACCTCGGCGAAGACGTTCGGGATCTTGTAGCAGCCCGACAGGACGCGGCCGTAGAGCGTCGTGGGAATGCCCGGGCCGATCGTGGACAGGCGGCCGCCCAGGTTGGCGTACGTCTTCACGCGCAGCCCGGTGACCTCGCCGTCGTGCTTGCCGGCGACCTCGAGGTACGTGATGTGGTCGCGGCCGTGGATCGTGGACTGGTAGTTCTCGGTGCGGGTCTCGACCCATTTCACCGGCCGGCCGCCGATCGCCTTGCTCGCCCACATCACGAGCGCCATGTCGGCGTAGCAGAAGATCTTCGAGCCGAACGCGCCGCCCACGTCGGGGCTGATGCAGCGGATCTTGTGCTCCGGGATCCCGCTCACGAAGGCGGCCAGCAGCAATCGCTGGATGTGCGGGGTCTGGCTGGACATCCAGATCGTGTACTCGTCGGTGCCCGGGTTGTACCAGCCGATGTCGCCGCGGACCTCCATCGGGTTCGGGATCAACCGATGGTTCACGAGGCGCTGCTTGACGACGACCTCGGCCTCCGCGAAGGCCTTCTCGGTGCCCTCCTTGTCGCCGACCGTCCAGGTGAACACCTCGTTGTTCGGCGCGTTCTCGTGGAGCTGCGGGGCGCCGGGCTGGGTCGCCTTCTCGGCGTCGACGACGGCGGGCAGCGGCTCCCAGTCGACCTGGATCGCCTCGAGGGCATCCTGTGCCTGGGCCTCGGTCTCGGCGACGACCGCGGCGACGCCCTCGCCCGTCCACTTCACGGAATCCGTCGCTAGGATCCGGGGGGTGCTGATGTTGTTCTGGATCCCGGCCACGCCGCCGGCCGGCCAGGCCATCGGGAGCGGGTTCCACGGGATGTCGGCGCCGACGAAGACCGCCAGCACGCCGGGCATCGTCTTCGCCTTCGACGTGTCGATCGAGCGGATGTTCGCGTGCGCATAGGGGCTGCGCAGGATCGCGAGGTGGGTCGTCCCGGCGAGGTGGATGTCGTCGAGATAGCGGCCCTTGCCGGTGATGAAGCGGGGATCCTCGACGCGCTTGACCGGAGCGCCGAGGACGTCCTGGACGTCGGTAGCCATCTGCGTGCTCCTCTCG
>DASSMI010000267.1:0-7751 GCA_035688935.1 Candidatus Limnocylindrales bacterium
TGCCTCGATCCGATCGGACTGGAGGCGCTCGAGCCGTGCCTCGTGCTCGTGCATCTTCGCGAACTTCCGATGCGATCGGTAGCGCTGGACGAGCTCCTTCTCGCGCTCGATCGCGTCGGCCTGCGTCTCGGCGTCCTTGACCGCCCGGGCGTCGCGCTCGACCCGCTGCCGGTGGTACGCGCTGTAGTCGCCCCGGAACACGGCGAGGCGGCGGTCACGGAGCTCCCAGATCCGGGTGACCGTCGCGTCGAGGAACGCCCGATCGTGTGAGGCGACGAGGAGCGCGCCGTCGCGCCGCCGGAGGTGCTCCTCGAGCCACTCGATCGCGCCGATGTCGAGGTGGTTCGTCGGCTCGTCGAGGAGGAGCAGGTCGGGCTGGGCGATGACCAGCCGGGCGAGCGTCGCACGGGTCTGCTCGCCACCCGACAGGGCGGTGGGCGGCTTCGTCCACTCGTCGCGTGCGAAGCCGAGCCCGGACAGCGCCTCGTCGACCCGCTGATCGAGGGTGTAGCCGCCGAGGATATCGAACCGATGCTGGAGATCGGCATAGGCGGGCTCCTCCACGCGGCCGTCGCGCTCGTAGGCGGCGAGCTCGGCGGCCATCGCCTCGACGTGGGCGGCCCCGTGGCGGACCGCCGCTCGCAGATCCGGGGCCGCCATGAACGCCTCGTCGAAGTGCGACTCCTGGGCGAGCAGCCCGATCGTCAGGCCGCGCTTGCGATGGACGGTGCCGCCGTCGGGCTCGTCCCGACCGGCGGCGAGTCGGAGGAGCGTCGTCTTGCCCGCTCCGTTCGGTCCGACCAGGCCGACCCGATCGTCGACGGCGATCGCGGCCGTGACGTCGTCGAGGATGACGAACGTTCCGACTTCGCGGCGGAGCCGCTCGACCCGCAGGATCGACACGGGATCGTGGCCGTCAGCCGCCGACCGACGCGCGTGCCGCCGCGCGGCGGGTCGCGGCGGCACGGCGCGTCCGCTCGGCGCGTCCCGCTGGGACCGCTCGGTGGGCCGTGGCCCGCTCGATGGCGGGCCCGACGCTCCCCTCCCCGCCCGGCAGCTCGGTCCAGCGGCGAAGCCCGGCCCGGCGCCTCGGCTCGCCACCGGTCATCGTCCGGAGGATCGCCCTGGCGCCCGGCCGGTCGACGGCCGGGAGTCGCTGGCAATACGAACAGAAGTGCGTCGCCCGCGCGCCGACGACGACCCGCTTGATGGGGTGCCCGCAGCGATGGCACGGGTCGCCGGTCCGCTGGTAGACCATCAGGTGGTCCTGCATCTCGCCGTCGCCGTCGGGCGCCGTGTAGTCGTCGATCGACGAGCCGCGCCGGATCACCGCCTCCGCCAGGATCCGCCGGATCTCGTGCCAGAGCCGGCGCTCGTCGGCCGGCCGGAGCGTCCGCGCCGTCCGGAGCGGGTGGAGGCGCGCCGCCCAGAGCGCTTCATCGGCGTAGATGTTGCCGACGCCGGCGACGAACGTCTGGTCGAGGAGGAGCGGCTTGAGGCGGCCCTTGCGGCCGCGGAGCCGTTTCCGGAACGCTCGGACGGTGAACGCGTCGGCGAGCGGCTCGGGACCGATCTCGGCGAACGGGTCGTCCCGGTCGGTCACGTACAGGCCGATCTTCCCGAACTTGCGGATGTCCCGGAACCGGATCTCCCGACCGTCCTCGAGGGCGAGCACGAGCCGGACGTAGGGGTCCTCGCGGCCGCCCCCCGGCACCACGAACAGCTGACCGGTCATCTTCAGGTGGATCGTCAGGAACGCGCCTCCGGACAGCTCGATGACGAGCTGCTTCGCGCGGCGCCCGACCGCCTCGATCCGGCGGCCGGCGACGCCATCGGCGAACGCCTCGGGCGAGATCCCGCGGAGCGTCCGCTCCCAGTGCGTCGTCGCATCGACGATCGTCGCCCCGACGATCAACCCGCGAAGGTCATGGGCGACGGTCTCGACCTCGGGCAGCTCCGGCATGGTCGGCCTCGACGCCCCTACGACGCGAGCGGAGCGAGCGGCGCCTCTTCCGGGCCCTCGCCGAGCTCGGCGGCGATCGCATCCTCGCGGGTCAGCGGCGTCATCCCCTCCCAGTCGTCGCCGACCTTGATGTCCACGGTCAAGGGCACCGAGAGCGGGAGCGCGCTCTCCATCGTCGCCCGGACGACGGCAGCCAGCGCGTCGACCTCGTCCCGGGGCACCTCGAAGAGGAGCTCGTCGTGGACGCTCAGGAGCAGCCGCGCGTGCAGGCCCGCCGCCCGGACCGCCTCATCGGTCCGGATCATCGCGATCTTCTGGATGTCGGCGGCCGTCCCCTGGATCGGCATGTTGATCGCCATCCGCTCACCGGCGCCGCGGAGCGCCGGATTCGATGCGCGCAATTCCGGGATCTGCCGCTTCCGGCCCAGGAGCGTCTCGACCCAGCCCTGGTTCTTCGCCTGCTCCTTGATCGCCATCATGTAGTAGCTGATCCCGGAATACGCCGCGAAGTACGAGTTGATGAACTCCTGGGCCTCGCGCCGCGGGATGTTCGCGCGGGACGCGAGCCCGAAGTCGCTCATCCCGTAGGCGAGCCCGAAGTTGACCATCTTCGCCATCGACCGCTCACCGTGGGTGATGTCGGCGGGGTCCTTGTGGAGCACCCGGGCGGCCGTCTCCCGGTGGATGTCCGCGTTCCGCGCGAAGGCGTCCTTCAGATGCTCGTCGCCGGAGACGTGGGCCAGGATGCGGAGCTCGATCTGCGAGTAGTCGGCGGCCAGGAGCGTCCGATCGGGCGCTCCCGCGACGAATGCGCGCCGGATCCGCCGGCCGAGGGCGGTACGGATCGGGATGTTCTGAAGGTTCGGATCGGACGACGAGAGCCGTCCGGTCGCCGCGACGGCCTGGTGGAACGTCGTGTGGAGACGACCGTCGGCCTCGGCGATGAGGGCCGGGAGCGCGTCGACGTAGGTCGAGCGGAGCTTCGTGTACACACGCCACTCCAGGAGCTTGTCGACCATCGGGTGCGCCGGCCGCAGCTCCTCGAGGACCGAGGCATCGGTCGAGAAGCCGGTCTTCGTCCGGCGGCCCTTCGGCAGGTTCAGCTCGAAGAACAGGATCTGCTCGAGCTGCTTGGGGCTGCCGAGGTTGAACTCGTGGCCGACGTCGCGATAGATCTCGCCCTCGAGGCGACTGATCTCCGTGCCGAACTCGGTCGCCAGCCCCGCCAGCGCCTCGCGATCGAGCGCCACGCCCACGGCTTCCATCCGCGCGAGGACCGGGATGAGTGGCAGCTCGACCTCCCGGAACAGCCGGTCGAGCGAGACCTCGGCGAGCCGCCGCTCGAGCGGCTCGCGGACCGCGATCGCGGACAGCGCCTCGATGCCGGCCCGTGCCGTCGCCGGCAGCTCGGTCGCCGGCGGCAGGATCTGGTCGAGGTTCTCGGCGACGACATCGGCGATGGTCTGGCTGCGCAGCGCCGCGTTGAGGATGTACGCGGCGACCTGCGTGTCGAACGCGACCGGGGTCGGCGTCGCGTCCAGGTCCTCGGCGAAGCGCGCGACCAGGACCGGCTTGATCTCGTGGCCCACGAGCGGCACGCCGGCCCGCTCGACGAGATGGCGGAGGCGGTCGGCAGCGTCCGCGCCGTCGCCCGCGACGACCCGCCCGTCGGTGCCCGCGATCGCGAGTGCGAGCGGCGTTCCGCGACGGGGACGTGGGTCGTCCGCGACGAGCGCGGCACCGACGGCTGCCTGGGCGCGGATCCACTCGTCGAGCTCGTCGATCCGGTCGGCGCCGCGGACCTCGATCCGGCCCGGGTCGACGATCGCCGCGGCGAGCGCCGTCGGGAGATCGCCGGCGGGCTCGAACGCCCGCGGCTGGCTGCCGTTCGACGTCCCCTCGCCGGCCCCCGCTCCGCCGACGGCGGCGAAATCGAGCCGGAGCTGGAGCTCGCCGGTCTCGGGTCGAGCGGGCATCCGCGAGGCGCCCCAGCCGTCCGGCCGTCCGGCGACGCGCGCCGCGGGGACGTAGCCGCTCTCGGCGACGCTGCGGAGCGCCTCCGACCGCTGTTCGGCCGACTCCCCGGCCATCGGGGGCAGGCGCTCGATCAGCGTCCGGAACTCGTACTCGCGGAAGAGCCGGACGACGGTGTCGCGGTCGTAGTCGCCGAGGCGGGCCGCCTCGAGATCGATCTCGATCGGGAGGTCGCGGACGATCCGGGACAGCTCCCGCCCCATCCGGATCTGGGCGACATGGTCCCTGAGCTTCTCGCCGAGCTTGGCGGGGGTCACCTCGTCGAGTCGCGCCAGGAGGTCGTCGAGCGTGCCGAAGTCGCGGATCAGCTTCGCCGCGGTCTTCTCGCCGACCCCCGGGACGCCCGGGATGTTGTCCGTGGGATCGCCCTTGAGCGCCTTGTAATCGACCATCTGGTCCGGCCGGAGCCCGAACCGCTCGTCGATCTTCGCGACGTCGTAGATCACCGTGTTCTCGACGCCGGACCGAGTGGTCATCAGGCGGACCCGCGGGGTGACGAGCTGGAGCATGTCCAGGTCGACGGTGACGATCGTCGTCTCGAGGTCGTCGCGCGGATCGAGCTGACGGGTGATCGTGCCGATGACGTCGTCGGCCTCGTAGCCGGGCATCTCGTAGACCGGGATCCGGAGCGCCTTGACGATCTCGCGGACCTTCGGGAACTGGTCGCGGAGGTCGTCGGGCATCTTCGTCCGGGTCGCCTTGTAGTCCGCGTACTGCTCGTGGCGGAACGTGGGCCCGGGCAGGTCGAACGAGACCGCGAGGTAGTCCGGCTGGAGGTCCTGGAGGCCGCGGAGGACGATGCTCGCGAAGCCGAAGGCGCCGTTCACGAGGTCGCCCTTCGACGTCGTGAGGGGCGGCAGCGCGAAGTAGCCGCGGTAGACGAGCCCGTAGCCGTCGAGCAGCATCAGGCGTTCGGTGGGCACGATGCGAGTGTACCTGCGGCCTCTCGCCAGCCGCCGTCATGAACCTCGCCGGATCAGACGGTCGAGCGGCTCCGGAACCGGGCTGCGACGAGGATCCCGAGGCCGAGGATGACGGCCAGGCCGAACACGAGATTCAGCGGCCGGAACGGGCTCGAGTCAGCCGGAGGAGTCCCCGGCTCGGCGGTGATCGTGTCGGGGCGCGGTGTCGTGGCCGCCGATTGCGTCATTCCGTCGAGCGCGCCGCGAACGCCTTCGGGCGATGCCGGCGCCGGGACCGGCTCGAGTGCGGTGTCCCTCGGGATGCTCGCGGCGGACGGCGACGCTCCGCCCTCCGCGGTCCCGTACACGTCGCCGCTCGCCGCCGCCATGCTCGCGGCCGCGCTCGTCGCCGGGACCGTGACGTAGGCCGGGCCCCCTGCGCTCGCCGCCGGTTGAGCGCCTCCGGCAGCCTCGGCTGCGGGACGTGCCGCGGATCCGCCGACGCCCGCCGGACTGGACGCACCTCCGCCGAGTGACAGGATCGGCGCGTTGCCGATCAGGAGGCCGACCAGGCCCATCGTCGCGAGCCCGATCCCGAGCGGACGGGACGCGAGCGATCCGGCGCCCGTGAGGGATCCGAACAGTCGCCGCCAGCCGCGGGGCCGAAGTCTCGCCGCATCCGCGGGCGTAAGCCGGAAGTCGCGGGGACAGGTCGTGATGGGCGGCGGCACGGAGGCCGTCGCACGGGCGATCGAGACGAGATCGTCGTGGAGATCCGCGCAGGTCGCGCAGGACCGGGTGAGATCGAGGGCGTGGTCGCGGTCGGTGCCGGAGAGATCGCCGGCAGCGAGCGCAGCCACGAGCAGGAGGTCGTGACGATCGTGATCGCCGGTCGCGCGGAATTCGGAGACGTGGGGCATGGGTGCTCAGACGACCTCGTTCCACGATCGGTTCCGATCAGCCACGGAACAGCTCCATCCGGTCGCTGAGCCGGTCGCGGAGCGCGAGCCGTCCGCGATGGATCCGCGACTTCACCGTTCCGAGCGACACGCCGGTCATGTCGGCGATCTCCTGGTAGTCGTAGCCCTCGACGTCGAAGAGCACGATCGCGGCCCGCTGGTCATCGGTGATCGTCGCGAGCGCGTCGTTGAGGACCCGATGGCGCTCCGTCGTGAGCGCGGTCCGGACCGGATCGGACTCGTCCCCGGCCGGCGGCTGCCACGCCTCGTCCTCGAACTCGGGATACGGCTGGCTCGGCCGGCGTTTGCGGGCCCGTTGCATGTCCATCGCGGCGTTCACGGCGATCCGATGGAGCCACGATTTCACGCTCCCGCCGCGAAATCCGGCGAGGTTCCGATAGGCCGAGAAGAAGGCCTCCTGGACGCAGTCCGACGCGTGGTCACGGTCCGGGACCATCCGCACGATCAGCGCGAACAGTTGGTCCTGGTAGCAGACGACGAGGTCGTTGAATGCATCGAGGTCGCCATCGCGTGCGCGCTCGAGCAGGGTGAGATCGCGGCGCTGGACGGGGTCGTCGGTGACCGTCGTCGAGCGAAGGTCCTCCAGGTCTACCCCTCCGCGGACGGCGATTCCAAGGCGCGGCGAGTCTAGCATCGGGTCCGGCGCCAGACGCCGCGTGCGCTTGGACGGTTCCGCGGGCGTCGGTGTCACGCGGGGCGTCGATTACGATGGGGCTCCGGGCCGAAGTGGCGGAATGGCAGACGCGGCGGTCTCAAACACCGCTGAGGGCAACCTCGTGTGGGTTCGAATCCCACCTTCGGTACCAAGATCTGCAGGACGAGATCGCAGACCGGGCGGGCCTCGCGTCTCGCCGCGGCACATTCGGGCAGCACGACGGGCGGCGTATCCGCGTTCGGGAGCCGGGCGACGGTCCGGGCGACCCGCCGACGGTCGAGGCGGTCCTCGCGACCGGCCTCGCATTGTCGAGACCATTCGGCGTCGATATCGTGACGCAACGTCGACGGGGGGGAACGGGCAAGGTGCCGGGAACGTGGCGTTCTCGACGCTGCGAGGATGGAACTCGACCTCATGAGTACCGAAGAACTTCTTCAGTCGTGGCGCGACGCCACCAAGGCCGCCGAACTCGCCAAGCGACTTGCCGAGGTCGCGCTCCGGAATGCCGAGCGAGCCGAGGCCGACTCGAACACAGCCGAGGAGGTGGCGACCTTGGCGGAAGACGCCGCGGCGTCCGCGCAACGCGCCGCGGAGGCTGCCAGAGCGGCCGCCGCCAAGGCGAGGAACCTTGCGACGCAGATGCGGAACGTCGGCGTCGCCGATGCAGACCAATCGGTCGCGGATACCGAGGCGGCCGAGGGCGCGGCGCGAAGCGCCTATCACGAGGCCGAACACCGCGCGAGGGTCAAGTGGACCGATGATGATCGCTCGGGTTGAGGACTTTGGTGCCCGCGGTCTCTCGACGGCTGGATTGCTGACGGCGATCGTGATCGCTACGACCCTGAGCGCATGTTCGAGCGCCGTATCGCCCGTCGCCTCGGCGACACCATCGACTACGCGGTCGACCGCCGCGTACCAAGCTCCCGGCGACACGAAGGACGACGGCATCGGCGGAGTCTGGCATCTCGCCAAACCGTGAGCTCACCGACATCAGCCGTAATCAGCGTCGCGTCAGAGCGGCTGGCTGCCCGCGGAGCCGGCTTGCCGCTCCGCGCATCGCTCCGGCGTGACCGCAAAGACGATCTGGCGACGGCGGCCCGTCACTGTCGCGCAGTGGACATCGGCCTGTGGTTCCTGGTGGTCGGCATCGCTCTCGCCGGCCTGGGCACCTACGCCTTCATGAGGATGGGGGCGTTCGGCCAACCCGGCGCGACGCC
>DASSMI010000268.1:0-3434 GCA_035688935.1 Candidatus Limnocylindrales bacterium
CGCGCCGTGATCGCGGAAGGCCGTCGGACGACCTACGACCTCGGTGGGGAAGCGGGGACGAGCGAGTTCGCGGACGCGATCATCGAGACGATGGGCGCCGGCGCCGGCGCGCCGGCCATCGCTCGATGACGACGACCCAGACGGTCCTGAAGCCGGCCGGCACGGCGGCTCGCGGACTCGGCAAGACCCGGCGGCGCGACGCGTGGTGGATCGCCCCCGGAATCCAGGCCGTCCTCTTCACGATCTGCGCGACGTACCTGTTCTTCAGCGGGATCGTCTGGAACCCGATCTGGGGCACGCCGTACGAGGTCGACGGGTACCTCTCGCCGCTGTTCTCGCCCCTCCTGTTCCCGGACGTCCTGCCCCGGTTCATCAGCCCGGGCCTCCTGATCCTGTGGATCCCGCTCGGCTTCCGGGCGACCTGCTACTACTACCGGAAGGCGTACTACCGCTTCTACTTCGCCGATCCGCCGGGCTGTGCCGTCGGCGAGCCGTCGATCCATCGCGGCTACAAGATGGAGACGGCCTTCCCGTTCATCCTCCAGAACATCCATCGGTACTTCCTGTACCTCGCGTTCGTGCCGCTGACGTTCCTCTGGATCGACGCGATCGTCGCCGTGTTCGGGCAGCCCGGGAGCACGATCCGGCTCGGCCTCGGCGGCGTGATCTTCTTCCTGAACGTGACGCTTCTGAGCGGCTACTCGCTGTCGTGCCACTCGCTCCGGCACGTCGTCGGCGGCCGGCTCGACTGCTTCTCGTGCACGCGCCGCCAGCAGGTCCGCTACAGCGTGTGGCAGCGGATCACCTCGCTGAACCGGCACCACATGGCGTGGGCCTGGGCGAGCCTGATCACGGTCACCCTGACCGACGTCTACGTCCGCCTCCTGGCGCTCGGCGTGCTGACGGATCCGGCCATCCGCCTGTGATCAGCGCGCCGGACATCCATCCCCACGACGTCCTCGTCATCGGCGCGGGCGGTGCCGGCCTGCGAGCCGCGATCGAGGCCGCCGAGGCGGGAGTATCGGTCGGGCTCGTGTGCAAGTCGCTGCTCGGCAAGGCCCACACCGTCATGGCCGAGGGCGGCGTCGCGGCCGCCATGGGGCATGTCGACGACCGCGACTCGTGGCAGACCCACTTCCGGGACACGATGGTCGGCGGGAAGATGCTGAACAACGCCCGGATGGCGCAGCTCCACGCCCTCGAGGCGCCGGCGCGGGTCCGCGAGCTCGAGCAGTGGGGAGCCGTCTTCGATCGGACGCGCGACGGCCGGATCCTCCAGCGCCCGTTCGGCGGCCACTCCCACCCGCGCCTGGCCCACGTCGGCGATCGGACGGGTCTCGAGATGATCCGGACGCTCCAGGATCGGGCGGTCGCGATCGGGATCACCGTGTACATGGAGCACACGATCACCCACCTGACGACGAATCCCACCGGCGTCACCGGTGCCGTCGGCTACCGCCGGATCGACGGCCGGCCGCTCGCCTTCCCGGCGAAGGCGATCCTCCTGGCGACGGGCGGAATCGGGAAGGCCTACGAGATCACATCGAACTCGTGGGAGTACTCGGGCGACGGCCAGGCCCTGGCGCTCCGGGCCGGCGCGGAGCTGATCGACATGGAGTTCGTCCAATTCCATCCGACCGGGATGGTCTGGCCGCCCGGCGTCCGCGGTCTGCTGGTCACCGAGGCGGTTCGCGGCGAGGGTGGCATCCTTCGCAACAGCGCCGGCGAGCGGTTCATGTGGAAGTACCTCCCGGAGGATCGCCGCCACGAGTACGCGGCCACGGACGAGGAGGCCCGGACGTGGGTGGAGGCGCTCAGCGCGTCGCGCCAGACCGACGCCCGGCGGCCGCCCGAGCTGTCCACCCGGGACAACGTCGCGCGGGCGATCTACACGGAGGTCCGCGAGGGTCGCGGGTCGCCGCACGGCGGGGTCTTCCTCGACATCAGCTACCTGCCCGCGGAGCATGTCCGGCGCAAGCTCCCGTCGATGTACGAGCAGTTCAAGGAACTCGCCGACGTCGACATCACGGCCGGACCGATGGAGGTCGGGCCGACGACGCATTACGTGATGGGCGGCATCCGCGTGGACGCGGACACCGGTGCGACGACCGTGCCGGGCCTGTTCGCCGCGGGCGAGGTGTCCGGCGGCATGCACGGGGCCAACCGCCTGGGCGGCAACTCGCTGTCGGACCTGCTCGTGTTCGGGCAGCGGGCGGGGGCCGGCGCGGCAGCTCGGGCCGCCGCGATCCACGATCAGCCGTACATGAACCCGGTCCAGATCCGGGCCGCCGAGGCCGAGCTCGAGGCGCCGCTCGCCCGAGCCGACGGCACGGATCCGTACCGGCTCCGCGAGGAGCTCCAGGCGACGATGCAGTCGCTCGTCGGGATCTTCCGGACCCGAGACGATCTCGAGGCAGCGATCGAGAAGATCGGGGACATCCGCGAACGCGCCCGCGACCTGTGCGTCACCGGTGGCCGCGCCTACAACCCCGGCTGGAACCTGGTCTTCGAGCTGCGCAACCTGATCGACGTCTCGGACGCGATCGCCCGGAGCGCGCTCGTCCGCGAGGAGAGCCGGGGCGCCCACAGCCGGATCGACTTCCCCGAGACCCACGAGGCGTGGGCGACCCGCAATGTCGTCGTCCGCCGCGAGGACGGCGCCCAGGTCGTCTCGACCGCGCCGACGCTGCCCATCCCCGATGATCTTCGGACCCTCGCCCAGGCTGGAGCTGCGCACTGATGGCCAATCTGCTCATGCGGATCTTCCGTGGCGGCCCCAAGGAGCCGGGGACGTTCGCCGAGTTCGAGGTGCCCGTCGAGGAGGGCATGGTCGTCCTCGACGCGCTGCACTGGATCCAGGCGCACGCGGCGCCCGACCTCGCGGTGCGCTGGAACTGCAAGGCCGCCAAGTGCGGCTCGTGCAGTGCCGAGGTCAACGGCCGCCCGAGCCTCACCTGCAAGACGCGCCTGTCCGACTTCGATCCGGACGAGCCGGTCACGGTCGAGCCGATGCGAGCATTCCCGCTGATCCGTGACCTCGTGACCGACGTGTCCTGGAACTACGAGATCAACCGGTCGATCCCGCCCTTCCAACCGCCCGACGACGTTCCGGTCGAGGACTGGCGCTGGCAGCAGGAGGACATCGAGCGCGTCCAGGAGTTCCGCAAGTGCATCGAGTGCTTCCTGTGCCAGGACGTCTGCCACGTCCTCCGGAACCACGAGATCGAGCGACCGTTCATCGGGCCGCGCTTCCTCGTCCGGTCGGCCGGCCTCGAAATGCACCCGATCGACCAGGCCGACCGGACCGGCTACCTGAAGGACGACGCCGGGATCGGCTTCTGCAACATCACGAAGTGCTGCACCGAGGTCTGCCCGGAGCACATCAAGATCACCGACAACGCGATCATCCCGCTCAAGGAGCGGGTCGCCGACAA
>DASSMI010000269.1:0-30607 GCA_035688935.1 Candidatus Limnocylindrales bacterium
GTGACGTCGATCTCGTCGCCCACGCGGAACGTCTTCGCGTTGTCGGGATCGCCAGCCGTCAATCGCAGCGAAGCGGACGTCGAGAAGAGGTCGGAGACGTCCGTCCGGCGCGCGGCGAACGCGTCGGCGCGGGCGATCCGCCCCGCCGGATCACCGACCGCGGCGGTGACGCTGTAGTCATGGTCGGTGGGCGTCGCCGGGATCGAAGCGCTCCAGCGGCCCTTCGCGTCCGTCCGGACCCGGATCGTGCCCGCCGCCAGCTCTCGGACGTCGACCTCGTAGACCGGAACGACCTTCTTCTCGATGAAGTCGTATTGCGTCCCCGTCTGCGTTCGGACCGGGATCCGCTCGACGAACCGGACCGTCACGGTCGCGTTGGCCACGGGTGCGCCGCGGGGATCCAGATCCCAGAACTCCGCGCCATCGGCGAGCGCGCGCTCGAGACGATTTCGCGCGACGAGATGCACCGTCCCCGAGACGCGGACACGCCCATCGGCGATGCGGGCCGTCGAGTCGATCGTTCGGCTGCCGGGGAAGACGAAGATGGCGGCGGTCGCCCCGCCGATCTCGCCTTCCTCGGCACGGGCGGGACGGACGTCGATCGTCTGCATGTCCGGCTCGAACCCACCCTCGCCCGCGGCCGCGATGCCGGATCGCCTGGCGATGCCGTCGCTCGTGGTGGTCGCAGAACCGTCGACGGTCCCCTCGAACTGGACGGGCACGCCCGGGACGGGAGTCCCCTCGTAGAACCGGGCGTCGACGCGTACCGTCACGCGCTCTCCGGCGAGATAGATCCGACGCGCGGTCGACGCCGACAACGTGTATGCCGGCTTCGCGATCACGCCGATGCTGAACCATGTGGAGCGGAGCGTGCGGTCGCCGATCGCGAGCGAGACGACGTACCCGCCCTCCGGAAGACCCGCCAGCGAGATCGATCCCGAGAACGCTCCGGTCGAGCGGGTGGACAGGACCGTCGATGCGAGTGGCGGAGCGTCACCGGTCTCGGATTCGGCGGGCGTCACGCTCAGCCGGGCGTGCGCCGGAACCGAGCCGGTGTCGCGGTCGCGCGCCATGCCCCAGACGTTGAGGGTGTCGCCGACCCGGTACCGGACCCGATCGACGTGGAGGAGGCTCCACCATCCGGGATCGGAGTCCCAGTAGAAGTAGCCACCGCCGTCGAAGACGCGGTCCGACCCGGCCGCGGCGGGCAGGAAGATCGAGCGGCCGTCTGGGGCGCGCACGATCACGACGGGATCGCACGGCGTCGTGCACCGCGATCCGGCCTCGGGGACCAGACCGCCCGGCGTCCGGGCGTTGATCAGCCCCCGGGCGTCCGTCCGACCGAGCCGTTCCGATCCCGCGGACGCGGTCGCCCCGGCGATCGGGCGACGGGTCTTGATGTCGTTCGCCCAGACCACCGTCCGCGTCTCGGACACCGCGAGATAGCCGGAGACGTCGCTGACCTGGAGGACCTGCTGGGCCGGTCGCGCGCCATCGTTCTGGGCGACGAGATACCAGCCGACCGGCAGGCGCTCCGGGAGCTCGACGAACCACGCGTTCTCCATCGATCGGAGCGGAAGCTCGGCAGCGACGACGCGCTGCAGGCCGCTGGGATCGACCAGCCCCGTGGTCGACCACCGTGTCCATGACGGCCGGGCCCGGAGCGTCCGCCACGCGGCGATCCCCGCGTCGAGATTCGCGAGCCGGTAGACGGCGAGATGGATCGACTTCGGCATCCGAGCCCGGTCGCCGCCGAATGCCCAGATCCCGATCACGGGTCGCTCGTCGGTCGGCGACTCGGCGAGGACATCGTTGAAGGTGAAGGTCAGCGGATCCGTGTCGCTGCCGGCGATCCCCGTCTCGAACTGGAACCGCGTTTCGGTCGCCGTGGCCTCGCCCGTGGCCGCGACGATGCCCGGCGAGACCGTGACCGTGTACAGGGTGGAGCGCTTCAGCGGCCGGTTCGGGACGAAGGCGAGGGTCCGGCCGTGCATCTCGAACCGGCCGGCGGTGGCCGGGTCGATGGTCACGTGAGCCGCCGCATCGACGACCCCGTCCTGGTCGAAGGTGACCTCGATCCCGGTGTCGAGCGGGATATCGGCCTGGCGATCGCCCGGCAAGGTGCCGACGATCCGGACCGGCTGCTTCGCCTGGAACGCCCACGTGTCGAGGAGCTCGCCGCCGGCACCGTGGAGCGCGAACCGGTAGACGGCGCCCGGGCGCAACGGGCTCTTGGGCGTCAGGACGACGGCGGCCCCGTCCGTGCGCGAGCTCACGCCCGTTGCGGGCTCGATCGTCAGGCGACGGACGAGCTCGGCAACCGGCGTCTCGGACGCCGTCTCGAGCCGGAAGCTGGCGTCCAGCGGCACCACGGCCCCGGCGGCCCCGATGGCCGACAGGCGGGCGATCGGACGGGCGGCGGTGCCTTCGATCGGGTGGAACGCCGTGTCGACCGGAGTGGGCGTCGGCGAGGCGCTCGGCCCTGCGGGGACGGCGATGGACGGTCGTGCCGACGCCCCGGCGGTCTCCGGAGCGGGTTGCGGCTGCATCGCCGCCGCGAGCATCCCCGTGAGGATGGACACGATTCCGAGGGCCGTCATCCCGATCGCTGCCGTGCGGCGTGGGATCGGCGGGATCGTCCGGCGCGGCCGCCGGGCGGACGTCTGCTGCGCCGCGGGCGTGGGATCCGGGTCCGGTGCGGTCTCCGGTGACGGGTCGAGATCCGATCTGGGGCGGAACATCGGTTTGGCTCCCCCCACCAGCGGTGGGTCGAGCCACCGGGCGGCGGGTCCTGGGCGGTCGCTGCTCGACCGGTCGGCTCAGCGGTGAGACGCCGTCCCCGCCGGCGTGTTACGCGCCACATCTGTCGGCGAGCCGACGTCCGACCGGGTTCGATTCCGAGCCCGCGACGTCCTCGTCAGCCGTCGATCGAGCGCGAATACTGGCGGTGGGTCGCGACCCGCTCGAAGCCCGCCGAGTGATAGAGCGCCTCGGACGCCGTGTTCGACCGGTCCGAGAACACGAGCGCGTCCCGGAGACCCGCGTCGCGCATCAAGCGCAGCCCGGCGCGCATGATCACCCGGCCGAGGCCGCGGCGTTGGTGGTCCGGATGCGTGCCCACGGGCTCGAACTCGCCGACGGACCCGATCGGATCGAGCCAGCAGATCGCGAACCCGGCGATCGATCCGTCGGGCGCCTCGACGACGAGGTCGTGCTCGAGGCGGTAGTGCGGCAGCGCCGGCAGGAGCGCGTACTTCTCGACCGTCAGCTTCGACGGCGCGAACGCGGCTCGGTGGGCATCGACACGCGCCGGGAAGTCGTGCGGTCCCCGGACGTGGCGCAGGACGTAGCCATCCGGGACCCGCGGCGGGTCCAGCTCGATGTCGAGGGGCTGGACGAACTGACTCAGCGCCGTCGACGTCGCGGTCCAGCCACGCTCGAGGAGGACCGCCTCCTCGGACCAGCCCTCGCCCGCCCACGCCAGGAGCTCGAGCGGGTCCGTCACGTCCGCCGGTCTGACGTCGCGGGCCCGCGACTCGACCCAGTCGAGGATCTGGCCGCGGAGCCGTCGCTCGTCGTCGGCAGCGACGCTGTAGGCGACGAACCAGTCGAGCGAGCTCGGCGGACTGAACCAGCCCCATCCGACGACCTCGCCGTCGCGTTCCCAGATCCGGATCCGCGACGGCCAGTCCGCGTCCGGGCCGCCCTGGCAGGTCCACCACTCGAGGTCGCCTGGCGTCCCCCCGACGAACGGCCGCCGGGGGCCGGCCCATGACGCCGACATCGGCGCCTGGATCGCCGCGAGGTCGGCGCGGCCCGTGAACGGGCGGGAGGTGAACTCGCCGGAGGGGAACGCGGAGGGCAGCGGCATCCGCGGAGGATAGCGAGGGCCATTCGTTGCGCCGCGGTGCCGCACCGGCGGTGCCGCGGCGGCACGGACCCGTCGCATCTAGACTCGGCACGACGCTCCGCACGGAGGCCCACGCCCTGCCGACGATCCGCGCGAACGGGATCGACATCGCCTACGACGTGCACGGTGCCGGGCCGCCGCTCGTCCTCCTCCACGGCGCGAGCTCGGTCGGCAGCCGCGACTTCGCGGCGCAGATCCCGCTCTTCTCGCGCGGCTTCCAGCTGTTCGTGCCGGACGCCCGCGGGCACGGCCGAACGCGCTGGGACGCGTCCGACGGATTTCGCTACGACTGGCTGGTCGACGACCTGGCGGCGTTCGTCGACGGCCTGGGCCTGGGGACGTTCCATGTCCTCGGCTTCTCGATGGGGGCGATGACCGCCCTCATGTACGCGACCCGCCATCCCGAGCGGCTGCGAACGTTCGTGATCGTCGGGATCACGACCCAACGCGAGCCGCGCCTGTCGGTGCTCCGCGGCCTGACTAACCTCGAGCGGATCGACCGCGAGGACCAGGCGTGGGCGCGCGAGCTGGCCGCGCGCCACGACGCAGGGCAGGGCGAGGGGGCATGGCGGAGGCTCCTGCCGGCGATCGCCGACGACGTCGCGGCCCAGCCGCTCCTCGCGCCGCGCGACCTCCACCGGATCGACGCGCCGGCGCTCGTGACGGTCGGCGATCGCGACCCGTTCGTCCCGGTCGACCATGCCTGGGGGATCAGCCGGCAGCTCGGCGACGGGCGCCTGTTCGTGGTGCCGGGCTGCGGCCACGAGGTCACCTCACGCCGGCCGGGGCTCTTCAACGAGGGGCTCGGCGCGTTCTACCGATCGACCGAGGCGATCGCGCGCCAGCGGGCGGAGGTCTCCGCGGCGTCCGCCGTTGCGGCGCCACCCGCCAGGCGGCTGATCGACAATCCGCTCGAGACCGATCCCGACGACGCGGAGCCCGACCCGGACTGGCTCGGCAATCCGCACCCGCGCCCACCGAACGGAGGTTCCCGATGACCACCCTGCTCGTCCTGTACCGGCGGCCGGACGGCGGCGACGACGCGCTCGCAACGTTCCTGCGGCGCTACGAGGACGAGCACCTCCCGCTCGTCGCGCAGACGCCCGGTCTGCGGGCGACGCGCGTGCAGCGCGTGGCGGAGGCGCTCGGCGGCGAGACCGACCTCGTCGTCGTCACCGCGATGGATTTCGACGACCGGGCGTCGCTCGATGCCGGTCTCGCGTCCGATCCGATGCGGCAGGCCGGCCGAAACCTGCGCGAGATCGCGCCGGGCCTCGCGACCTTCCTGGTCCTCGAGGACGGGCTCGCGGCGGGCTGAGGCGCGGGCAGTCGCCCGTGTGTCCTGGGAACCCTCCTCCGTCGTTTGCCCCGAGTTCCCGGGGAGCCGGACCAAGGCGCCACAGCCCGGGAGCACGCCGCTCCATTGCCGCGCGCTGGTAGTGTTCCCAGGCACGGAGGAACGATGACGCAGACCGCCGCGACCGAGACCTCGCAGCCGGCCGACCGCCGTCTCGTCAGCGTCGCGTTCCCGGCCGACGGCCCAGCCGGACCGATCGACGGCGTCGCGCTCGTCACGCTCGAGCGGCCCGAGGTCCTCAACGCCCTGAACTTCGACCTCCTCGACGCCGTCGCGCAGGAGCTCGCGCGCGTGGACGCCGACCCGGCGTGCCGGGCCATCGTGGTCACCGGCTCCGGGACGCGCGCGTTCGCCGCGGGGGCCGACATCCGCGAGCTCGCGGCCCAGACCTCGATCGGGCTCCTCGTGGAGGACCGGTTCGCCGTCTGGGAGCGGATCGCCGCGACGCGGAAGCCGCTCATCGCCGCCGTCCGCGGGCACGCGCTCGGCGGCGGGTGCGAGCTCGCCATGACCTGCGACCTGATCGTCGCCGGCGACGACGCGTGGTTCGGCCAACCCGAGATCAACCTCGGCGTCATGCCGGGCGCGGGCGGGACGCAACGGCTGACGCGGGCGATCGGCCGGGCGCGCGCGATGGACCTCATCCTCACCGGTCGCTCCATCCGGGCGACCGAGGCCGAGGCGATGGGGCTCGTCAGCCGCGTCGTGCCGGCCGAGGAGACGCTCGGCGCCGCCCTCGACCTCGCGCGCACGATCGCCACGAAGGCGCCGGTGGCCGTGATGGCCGCCAAGGAAGCCGTGCGGCTGGCGGAGGAGCTCCCGCTGTCAGCCGGGCTGCGTCACGAGCGGCGCGCCTTCTTCGCCCTCTTCGCGAGCGCCGACCAGACGGAGGGGATGGCCGCATTCGTCGAGAAGCGGACACCGGAGTGGAAGGGACGTTGACCGATGGAGCGTGATCTCTCGAGCGGGAGCGG
The DNA here is from genome assembly GCA_035688935.1 of Candidatus Limnocylindrales bacterium. Lineage (GTDB taxonomy): Bacteria > Chloroflexota > Limnocylindria > Limnocylindrales > CSP1-4 > CF-46. The sequence continues at coordinate 6,242 of DASSMI010000269.1, forward strand.
CTACGGTCGCGACGAGCTCCGCGACCTGGCCGACGAGGCGCCCGGCGCGCTGCGCGACGCGGCACCGGACCCGCTCGCGCCGATCGATGAACGCGCTCCCGTCTCGGGCCACGTCCCCGCGTCCGAGGGGTCACACGCTGCCCTGATCGCCGAGTCCCCGGAGCACGACTGGTCGGCGGCGTCCGGCCTGATCTACCCGCTCCTTCGACCGGCCGGGACGCAGGGCCTCGAGATCGCGTCGCTCAACGCCGACGCGCTGGCCGCGGACGCGACCCGGAGCCACTCGCAGCCGCTCGTCGACGCGGGTCCGGTCGGGCTCGTGGTCGTCTACGCGATGCAGGGCTCGGGGTTCGACGTGATCGTCAACGGCGACCACCTCCTCTCGTGGGGCGTCCCGGCGAGCGACGTCCAGGACGCCGCCATGCGGAATCTCGCCGACTGGTCGAACGGCGCGCCGTGGACGGACGAGGTCTCGGGCGAGCGGCGACTCATCTCGTCGGACACGGGCGACGGCTGGGACGCCTCGCGGATCCTGCTCCCGGTGGTCTGCCAGCGTCTCGCCGCCGAGCTCGGCCCGAGCGGCCGGGTCCTCGTCGGCCTCCCCGAGCGGCACCTGATGATCGCGGGGGCGCTCCGCCCCGGCGACGAGGAGTTCGCGGCGCTCTTCGCGGACTTCGTCGTCGAGTCGTCAGGTGGCGCCGACGAGCCGGTCGACCGGCGCGTGTTCGAGCTGATCGACGGGCGGCTCGTCGAGCCGACCGGGCTGCCGGCACCGGCCTGACCACCACAGCCGCCGTGCCGGACCTGCGCGTCGAGATCGCCGACGCGATCGCGACGGTCACGCTCGACCGGCCGGACGCCCTGAATGCCCTGACGGTCCCGCTGAAGGAAGCGCTGAGCGCGGCCTTCGCCGACCTCGCGGCGGACCGCGATGTTCGCGCGATCGTCCTGACGGGCGCCGGGCGCGCCTTCTGTGCCGGCCAGGACCTTCGCGAACGCCTCGAGCCCGGCGCGCTGCCGCTGGCCGACGAGATCCGAGCCCGCTACAACCCGATCATCCGGGCGATGCGCGCGTCCCCGACGCCGATCGTCGGAGCGATCAACGGCGTCGCGGCAGGCGCGGGCGCGTCGCTCGCCTTCGCCTGCGACATCCGGATCGCCGCCGAGGACGCGTCGTTCCTGCTCGCCTTCGGGCGGGTGGGGCTGGTCCCCGATTCGGGTGCGACCTGGCTGCTTCCCCGGCTGATCGGAGCGGCCAAGGCGGCCGAGCTCGCGCTCACCACGGAGCCGCTGTCCGCCTCGGACGCCGAGCGCCTGGGTCTCGTCACGCGCGTCGTGCCCGGGCCCGAGTTGCCCGCCGCCGCCCGCGCGATCGCGACGCGGCTGGCCCAGGGCGCTCCGCGGGCGCTCGCGCTAACGAAGCGCGCGCTCGAGGCGTCATGGGACCACACGATCGGGGAGCAGCTGGAGCTCGAGGCGGATCTCCAGGGCGAGGCGGGCGCGACCGCCGATCATGCCGAGGGGATCGCGGCGTTCCTCGAACGCCGCCCGCCCGTCTTCCGCGGCGAGTAGCGGGGCCCGATCAGGCGGACTCGGGTTCGCGTTCGTCGATCCCGAGGAGCTCCCGCGAGCGGTCGTCCTCGCTCGTCACCGGCTCGGGCTCGGCGATGTCCGGCGTCTCGTCGAGGTCGCTGAGCGTCAGGATCGCCGAGCGGATCAGGTCCGCGCGTTCGGCCGCCTCGAGCTCGCGCGCGTCGAAGCGGGCTGCCGTCGCGACCGCTCCCCGCTGGCGAGCCCCGTTCGCGAGGCGGCGGGCGAGGCTCGCCGACTCCTCGAGCGCGCGGATCGCGGCCCACAGGCCGGCCTCCAGCCGCGCGTCCTGGGCGGCATAGAGCGTCTCGGGGGAGTAGTTGTGACCCACGCGGCAGTGGAAGCGCACCACGCCGTGCTCGTCGAATACGCGGAGGACACCGCCGCACTCCGGGCAGACGAGGTCGGTCGCCTTCGAGCTGCCGGTCGGCGCGCGCTTCGTGCGGCGTGCGTCGGCCGGTGGTCGTCCCACGAGGCTCACGAGGAGATCCGCGATGTCCTCGGCCGAGGCGACGTGGTCGACGTGCGCGTTCTCGATCGCGCTCTGCGGCATCCCCGGGCAGATCGCGTCGTCCGGCTCCTGGGCGACCGTGATCCCGCCCGCGGCGTGGATCGCGGCGGTCCCGGCCGTCCCGTCGTCGAGCGTGCCCGACAGGATGACGCCGATCGCGCCCTCGCCGAACGTGCGCGCGACCGACCGGAAGAGCGGGTCGATCGCGGGTCGGACACCGTTCTCGCGGGGACCCTCCACCAAGCCGACCCGGTGGTCGAGGGAGATGACGTGGCGGTCGGGTGGCGCGACGAGGATTACACCCGGTTCGAGTGGCGCGCCATGGGTCGCTGCGGTCGCCCGGAGTGCGCCGGTGCGCGTGAGGATCTCCGGGAGCCGGCTGATCGCCGCGCTCGGAAGGTGCAGGACGATGACGATCGGCGCGGCGAACGACGGTGGCAGGCTCCGGACGAGCCGCATGAGCGCCTCGACGCCGCCTGCCGACGCGCCGATCGCCACGACCCGCTCGGGCGCACGCGCATCGGCGGGGGACGTCGCAGCGGAAGCGTCCCCGACCGTGGAACCTGGGGTCGACGCGGGACGCTCGACGGCCTGACCCGGGTCGCTCGCGGGGGGCATCGGGTCTACCATGTGCGCGTTCCGCGAACGGCCGGTCGCGCACGGCTCACGCATGGCTTGCGACGAGGCGACAAACGGAGGAGGTTCGCGTGGCAGATCGAGCCGCCGCCGTCTCGCAGCTGGTGATCATCGGATCGTCGGCGGGCGGCATCGACGCGCTGTCGGCCGTCGCCCGGACGCTGCCACCCGAGATGCCCGCGCCGATCCTGATCGCCCAGCACCTGGATCCCCGCCGGCCGAGCCACCTGACCGAGATCCTCCGCCGCCACACGTCGCTCCGGGTCGAGACCGTCGAGGATCGCGCGCCGCTCGAGGCGAGCACGATCTTCGTGATGCCGCCGGGCCGTCATGCCGAGATCACGGACCACGAGATCCGCCTCGTCGATGTCGGCCACCGGGGACCGCGGCCGTCGATCGACCTGCTCTTCAGCTCGGCCGCCCAGGTGTTCGGCGAGGGCCTGATCGCGGTGATCCTCACCGGCACGGGCCACGATGGCGCGGCCGGGGCGCGCGACGTGAAGTCGCTGGGCGGGACCGTCGTCATCCAGAACCCGGACACCGCGAGCTACCCCGGGATGCCGCTGGCGCTCGCCCCCACCTCGATCGACATCGTCGCCGAGCTCGACACGATCGGACCGCTCCTCCATGACCTCGCGACGGGCGTCCACGAGCCGTCGCGACCCGACGAGGAGCGGCTCCTCCGCGGCTTCCTCGACCAGCTTCGGGATCGGAGCGGGATCGACTTCGGAAGCTACAAGCGGGCGACGATCCTGCGGCGCCTCCAGCGGCGGATGGTCGCCACGGGCCAGACGAAGCTCCGCGACTACATCCGCCACGTCCAGGCGAACCCCGATGAGTACCAGCGCCTGACCGCGAGCTTCCTGATCAAGGTCACCGAGTTCTTCCGCGACACGGACCTGTTCGACCAGCTCCGGGACACCGTCATCCCGCAGCTGATCGCCGAGGCCCGCGAGCGTGACAACGAGCTCCGCGTGTGGTCGGCCGGCTGCGCGACGGGCGAGGAGGCGTACAGCCTGGCGATCCTCGTCGCCGACGCCCTCGGCGACGAGCTCGACGCGTTCAACGTCCGGATCTTCGCCACCGACGTGGACGGCGACGCGATCACCTTCGCCCGGCATGGCGTCTACGCGGAGCAGACGCTCGCGGGGCTGCCCCACGATCTCGTGGGGCGTCATTTCACGAAGGTCGCCGACGGCTACGAGGTGAAGAAGCGCATCCGGGCGATCACCGTGTTCGGCCAGCACGACCTGGGCCAGCGCGCGCCGTTCCCGCGCGTCGACCTCGCGCTCTGCCGGAACGTCCTGATCTACTTCACGACCGAGCTCCAGAAGCGGGCGCTCCAACTCTTCGCCTTCTCGCTCCGTGACGGCGGCTTCCTCGTCCTCGGCAAGGCCGAGTCCGCGACCCCCCCTGCCGGAATACTTCGTCCTCGCCCATCCGCGGTTGAAGATCTACCGGCGACAGGGCGACCGCGTCCTGATCCCGCCGACCCGGATCCGGGATACCGCGCCGGTCATCCCGGCGCGTCCGAGCGCCGCCAAGCGAGCCGGCTGGATCGACGCGACGCTCGCGAAAGCACGCGAGATGCCGCGCGCACCGAGCGCCGCCGAGAAGGCGGAGAATCTCCTCCTTCGATTGCCGGTCGGGGTCGTCGTCGTCGATCGGGCCTACGACATCCAGTCGATCAACGCCACGGCTCGGCGACTTCTCGCGATCCACGGGGCGGCGATCGGCAGCGATCTCGTCCACCTCGTGCCCCAAGTCGCTTCAGAGATCGCGCGCACCGTGATCGACGCGGCGTTCCGTGGCGACGAGGCCGAGGGCACCGTATCGGTCCCGACGGCGGCGGCCGCCGGCGCGGAGGTCCGGTCGATCCGGCTGAGCGGTCATCTCCTCAATGCCGATCCGAACGGGACGAACGAGTCCGTGACCCTGATCGTCACGGATGTCACCAGTGAGTACGGCCGCCGCCGCGAGCTCGAGGAGGCGCTCGCCCGCGAGCGGGCCGAGCGCGACCAGATCGTCGAACGAGGCCGTCAGACCGCGGCCTCGCACGCCCAGCTGCTCGAGGCCAATGCGGAGCTGACCACCGCCAACGCCGAGCTGCGGAGCGCGAACGAGGAGCTCCTCGTCGCGAACGAGGAGGTCCAGGCGGCGACCGAGGAGGTCGAGACCCTGAACGAGGAGCTCCAGGCGACGAACGAGGAGCTCGAGACGCTCAACGAGGAGCTCCAGGCGACCGTCGAGGAGCTGAACACGACGAACGACGACCTCCAGGCGCGCAACCTCGAGGCGCTCGCGACGACCGACACGTCGACGCCGGCGGCACGGGTGATCCTCGCCGCCGCGCGGCGGATCCTCGAGGATCGTCAGCCCGTCGCCGTCATCGGCCAGAGCGCCGAGGCCGATCTCCAGAACCCCGCGTTCCAGGCGCTGTTCGACGGCACGACCATTGCCGCCGCCGACGGCACGCCGGTCGACGACGCGAACCACCCGGTGGCCCGAGCCCGCCGCGGCGAGGCGTTCGAGGCCGAGTTCCTCATCCGACGCGGTCGACGCGCCGCTGGTCGGTTCGAGGTCCGGAGCACGCCGATTGCCGGGAGCTCGGGGGTCGCCGATGGTCGTCGAGGCCCGCGAGATCGAGTAGCCGACCGATGGCGACCCTGGTCGAGGAGGTCCTCGCCGTCTGGCGCGACGCCGAGCGCATGCTCGGTGAGCTGCCCGAGCTCCACGCGGATCATGAGACGGTGGCTCGTGCGGTCGCCGAGCTCCGTGCGATCTACGGCGAGCTCACGGCGGCGAGCACCCAGTCGCGAGCGCGCATCCGAGCGAGCGGGGCCGCCGTGGCCCGGACGCGGACGCTCCTCGAGGCGGCGCGCCGTTCGATCGAGCCGACCGCAGCCGGACGGGGCAGCCCTGGCGAGGGCGACGACGCCGTCGGGAGCGACCTAGCGCTCGGCGGCGGCTGACGCCCTCGGCTTCGTCCGGCGGACGGCTTCTGCAGGCGCGAATCCACCCGGTCGGGCGACGTCGACGTGGTACCCGGCCGCGCGAGCGACCTCGCGCGCGCCCGCGACGGCGGCCTCGCTCGAGGCGACGGTCACCCGCGCCTCGGAGAGGGCCCGATAGAGTCGATTGAGCCCGGCGTCGTGCTTCCGGATCCGGCCGTCGCGGTACACGTACCAGACGCGTGCCGGGTCGTCGGGATAGCCGCCGAGGCTGTCCCGCTCGCGCACCGTCAGCGATCGGTACCAGCGGCGGAGGTCCTCCTGGACGGCGGCCATCGCCTCGTCCTCGGTCGCTTCGGGGGGAACGCGTCCGACGGCGGCGTCGAGATCGCGGAGCAGCCCCTTGTCATCGGCGGGGAACACGAGGAGCCGGAGAGGCGAACGGGTCATGCAAGCCGCCTGAGGGGCGGCAAGTCTACGCCTCGCCCTCGAGCGGGACAAGCCGCCTGCCACGCATCCGCAAGGCCGCCCCGACCCATCGATGGATGTTCGATCCGGCCCCTTCGGAGACTCGGATTCCCTTGCAGGGGGCCGTTCCGGCCCGCACCAGGAGAGACCACGGATGACCGACGACGACATGACCGCAACCGAGCCCGGCCAGGGCGGGCCTGACTCTACGACGAGCGACACGAACCCGGATCGAACCCAGACCTCCGGCGCGGGAGGGATCTCCTCGGAGATGGGCTCCGGCTCGTCGTCCGGCATGACGACCGGCTCCTCGTCCGACATGGGCGGCGCGATGGACGGCGACACGAGCAGCGATCTTGCCGGCGGGTCGTCGTCGACCGGGATGAGCCGCGGGGCGTCGACGTCCGCGATGGCCGGCGGGTCGACCGGCGACGTCACCGGCGGCTCGTCGGGGCTGACCGGCGGCGGATCGGCCGGCACCGGCGATCGGGGCAACCGCTCCGGATCCGGCTCGGGCGGCAAAGGCGAGCGCGAGCTGGAGGACGACGGCTCCGGCAGCGGCAGCTCGGTCTGAACGCGAGCTCCGAGCTCGTGGCGGCGCTCGACGCGTCGCGGCTCGGGCCGCTCGTCACGACCACGAGCGGCCCGACGTGGTGTCACGCGCCGGCCGACGAGCCGTTCGACCTGGAGGCGCTCGCCCGGCCCGGCGATGGCGATGACCGCTGGAGCGATGGCGCGCGCCCGACGGCGTACCTGGCCGGCGACCGGTTGACCGCCGTCGCCGAGTACGTCCGCCACGCCCGCGCCGGGGGCAGCCGGCTGGCACGGGACATCGTTCAGCTGGAGCTCCGGCCGACCCGGGTCCTCGACTTCCGCCGGGATGACGTCCGCGAAGCGCTCGGTCCGCGTTCGGCTCCGTCCGCCTGCCTCGACCGATCGATCGCTCAGGACCTGGGCCGCGACGTCCGCGGCCTGGGGCTGGTGGAAGGCATCGTGGTCCCATCCATGGCGTTCCTCGACCAGCCCGACCGGTACAACGTCGTGCTCTTCGTCGAGGCGCTCGCGGGCGGGATCGCGAGCGCGCTCGCGTCGCCGGTCGTCGTCGGGTCGATCCGCCTCGAGCCCTAGCCCGGGCGGGCGACGGTCACGAGGACCGTCGCGTCGGACGTCGCGTCGAGGCGCCACGCGATCCCGGGCGGCACCGCGACCAGCGTGCCGGGTCGAAGGTCGACCGCGTCGCTCTCGAGCGCGAGCCGGCACGCCCCGCGGATGCACTGGATCGTGGCCGCCTCGTCGGGCCGCTCGTTCTCCATCGACGAACCCGCGGCGAGGTTCGTCAGCACGGCGCCGAGGGTCTCCGACTGGAAGAGCGACCGCGCCGTGCGCTCGCGCGCTGCGCCGGGGAGCGGGTCACCGAGGTCCGATGCGGTCTCGGCCAGCTGGAACGCGGTCCAGCGGGCCGCGTCTCGCGGGGCCGCGTCTCGCGGGGCCGCATCTCGTCGGGCGGCGGGCGAGATCGGTCGAGAGTCGGTCATCGGTCCCCTGAGAATCGGCTCGCTCACCCCGCCGACCCTGGAGAGGAGGAGAGCCAGGGCCGGCGAAGCGAGCGGATCGGGAGCGGAACGCCCGTCGAGGCGTCCGGTGCGCCCAGATTCGCGGCGGCGCGGTCTGCGAAATCCGGGTCGCCCGGAGGCCGTCTTACATCCCCATGCCAAGGGCGCGCGATCGTCCGATGAGCCGGGCGCGCGTGGCGCGACCGCCGCAGGCGGGGCGGCTCGCGTTCATCTGTGAGCGGTGCTCGGGACCGGCTCGAACAGACTCGCGACGCGGGCCCGAATTCCGTCGGGCCGTGCGGGCCGCCTGTGACGGTCGCACGGTCATCGTCGCGGTCGCGGACCGCCGGAACCCGGCGGCCACGCGGGCCTCCTATCAGCCTCGTCGCAGCTCGCCGACGGCGTCTTCCTCGATCACCGGAAGGGCGAACCCGACGTCGGCGCCGCCACCCTCGCGATCGACCGCCCAGATCCGGCCGCCCATCGCCTCGACGACATTGCGGGCCACGAACAGTCCGATTCCGAACCCGGCGGGTGCCCCGTCGCCGGGTGTCGAGGACCGCTGGAAGAGGGTGAACAGCTGATCGGCGCCGCCCTTCGGGAGGCCGGGCCCGCGGTCCAGGACATGGACTTCGACGACATCGCCTCGAGCGTCGATCCGCACCGTCACCTCACTTCCGGGGGCGTGTTTCGCCGCGTTGTCGAGGAGTGCGACGATCGCCTGATCGACGAAACCGTCCTCGCCGGCGACGGCCGGGACCGGGCCGTCCGGGATGTCGAGCCGGATGCCGTGCGCGCGGTCCCGCCGACGGCGGCGGTGGACGACCCGGCGGGCCACGTGGGCGAGATGGACGGGCTCGTTCGACGGATCGACGCCGCGCCGCTCGAGATCGGCGAGCCGGAGCAGTTGCTCGGTCAGGGCATGGAGCCGTCGCGTCTCCTCGCCGAGACCCTGGAGGATCTCGGCGCGGATGGCGTCATCGAGGTCGGGCAGTGCGAGCAGGTCCGCCGCCGTGAGGATCGAGCTGACCGGGGTCCGGAGCTCGTGGCCGACGATCCCCAGGAATGCGTCCCGGAGCCGTTCGGTTTCGAACGCGGCGTACTCGTCGGTCGCGGTGAAGACGGCCCCGACCGACCCGTCGGCGAGCACCAGCGTCCGAGCCGATGCGCGAACGACGCCGCTCGTGGCATCGAGGCGGTCGACGAACAGCCGGACGCCGTCCGTCGTGCGACCGGCGAGCGCGCTGCGGATGGGCGAGACCGGGCTCGACGCGGGGCGGCGAACGCTCACGGAGGGGCCCCGGCGCTGGAACGGCCGGAGCCGCCGATCCACCGTCCGCCGGTCGAAGGCCACGTCGGGCGCGGCACGCCACAGCCGCCGGAGCTCCGCGTTGGCGCGGTCCCCGCTCGGCGTCGCGATCAGGACGCCGACGGGCAGCTGATCGATCGCCGCCAGCAGGATGTCCTGCCCGCCGCCCGCCTCCGGGCGGGCCCTGGAACCCCCACCCGTCGCGCCGTGGTCGGCGCGCACCGGCGGATCAGCCACCGGCCGCCACCGATCAGGCCCTGCTGCCGACGAGCCGGTCGTTCGACTCGTCCGAACGCGTGTCGGCATGCTCGGCGTCGTCGGCGTCCTTCGGGCGCGGCTTGCGCGGCCGGCCTGCCGGGATCTCCCCCGCCTGGTCGTACGCGTAGCCGACGCCGTGGATCGTCCGGATCGGACCCTCGTCCCAGGCCGGGATCCCGAGCGCCCGCCGGAGCCGGCGGATCTGCTCCTGGAGGAACCCGCTGTCGCCGCGATAGCCCGGACCGAACGCCGCGTCGAGGAGCTCGTCGCGATAGAGGATCCGGCCCGGGTTGTCGAGGAGCTTCTCGAGGAGCCGCCAGCCGCCGCGGCCGATCGCATGCGGAACCGGCTGGCCGGACCCGCCCGCCGGAGCGAGGGTCCGCGCATCGAGGTCGACGACCCACGCGCCGATCACATGGGTCCGGCCGCGCGAGTGGTGACGCCGGCGCAGGACCGCCCGGACGCGCGCGGCGAGCTCGGCCGGCGCGAACGGCTTGGTCACGTAGTCGTCGGCGCCGCGGTCGAGGCCGCGCCGGATCGATTCGGTCGTCTGGGCCCCGACGACGACCACCGGCAGGTCGGACCACTCGCGGAGGTCGTCGAGGATCGACAGGCCGTCGGCGCCCGGCAGGCCGAGATCGAGGATCACCGCATCGGGATGGATCTCGGCCGCGAGATCGAGGGCGTCCTCGCCGTTGGTCACCGCGTGGACGTCGAACCCCTCGCGCGACAACGCGAGGTGGATCAGGCGAGCGAACGCGGGTTCGTCCTCGACGACCAACAGGCGCGGCTTCTGCATCGAACCTCCCCTGTGCGGCCCATCATGCGCTCGGTCGGCATGACCGCGATCAGCGGATGGTCCGTGATGCGCCGACGCACCGGCAACGCCGGGGCGGCGAGGGCTCGTCACGACCGTCTTGCAATCCGAGGCGACTCGCGGCCCCCCGGCGCGGCGTCAGACGGCGCGTCGACCGACGGGCTGCCCGGTCCCGCCGAGCGGCCGTCGGAGGCGGAGCCAGGCCATCGACCTCGGCGGCGCCATCCGCTCGCTCGGCGTTCGGCGCTCGAGCCGGAATCGGCGGATCAGCTCGCCGCCGAGGGCGACGATCACCACGCCGGCCACGATGCTCAGGGCCTTGTCGGCGGTGGCGGTCGCCCCGAGCGCGACGAGGAGCGTCGTGGCGGTCGCCGGCGGGTGGCTCGCTCGGAACATCGTCATCAGGAGCATCGTGAGGAGGATCGCGATCGTCGCCGCGAGCACCCGGCTGACGACGAGCTGTCCATCGATGAGCGGCGACGGCGCGACCGCGGCGCCCGCCAGCGCGATCCCGAGGAACCCGGCGGCGATCCCGAGGATGTGTCCCGCGAGCGTGTTCCACATCCGAGCGGTCGGATGGGCCGGGCTCAACGCGATCAGCGCTGCGGACGGACCGAGGCTCGGCAGCAGCCACGGCTTGCCCACCGCGAGCCCGAACACTCCGACGATCAGGATCAGGCCCGCTGCGGCCAGTGGCGACCAGATCGAATCCGGGATGGCGGCCACGTCCTCGGGCCGCTTCGGGACGCTCGCCGCGAGCTGACCGGGCCAATCCGGAACCACCGCGATCGCATCCGGCGCCTCGTGCTCGATCATCGTCCGCAACCAGGAGATCTGGCGCCGGGTCTGGTCGCGCGCCGTCGACGCGATGTCGAGCAGCTCGTCGTCGTGGAGCTCGCGGGCGCCCTGGACGATGATCGTCCAGGTCATCTCGGCCTTCTCGGCGAGGACGGCGAGGTCGCACAGGTCGTTGAGCTCGCCCACGACGCCGACGCGCGTGCCGCTCAGCAGCGCGGAACGGAGCAGCTCGGCGGCCTCGCTCGGGACATGGCCGTACCGGTCGCGCTGGCGCTCGAGCCGGGCCACGTGCTCGCTCGACCAGACGGCGAGGACGGTCGCGCCACGGGAGATCTCGTAGTTCCGCTCGTGCCGCTCGGCGACGAGGATCAGCGCGTCGCGGAGCTGTTCCTCGGTCGCGGCGACGACGCCGAGATACATCGCGACCTGGTTCCGGGCGCCTTCCGGGCCGGCCGGCGGCGGAGGCGGCTGGGTTGCGGGTGTCGACGTCATCGCTCGCTCCTGCCCGACGCGACGGGCTCGCGGTCTTCCGGTCGCTCGGTGGCTCGGCCGGGCGTGAGCGGCTCACGCCGTCCGGCGAGGGCCGTCGCCCCGCGGTCGCCGCCGTTCCCGGTCCGGACGGGCTTGATCGCGACGGCCGCGTACTTGAAGTGCGGCTGCTTGCTGACCGGATCCCAGCCCGACATCGTCAGGCGGTTCGCCGACGTCGGCGGCGTGTCGTCCCGGTCCTCGTCGCCGTAGTGGAACGGGATGAACACGACGCCCGGCTCGATCCCGCCGAGATGCACCGGCACGACGACGTGGCCGCGCCGCGACCGGACCTCGACGAGCTCGCCGTCGGTCACGCCGAGCTCGTCGGCGTCGGTGCGGGCCATCTCGACGAACGCCTGGGGTGCGGCGGCATTGAGCTCGCGCGACCGCCCGGTCTTCGTCCGGGTGTGGAAGTGGTGCACGACGCGCCCGGTCGTCAGGAGGTACGGGAACGCGTCGTCGGGCTCTTCGGGCGGCGGGAACGCCTCGGCGCCCTTGATGATCGCCCGGCCCTTCGGATCGCGAGCCGCGTATTGCTCGGGCTGCACGGCGGCGCCCGTCGCCAGGTCGTGGCCGTAGGTCTCGCAGTACTCGGCCGAGGTGTTGAAGACGCCGTCCTCGTACTGGCGCTCCTTGCCCAGCGGGAACTCGGGCGTGCACGGCCAGTGGATCGCTCCGCGCTCGCGGAGGAGCGCGTGGCTCATCCCGGAGTAGTCACAGGGCCGGCCGGCGCTGCACTGCTTCCAGGCCTCGAAGGCGCCGGCCGCATCGCTGTACTTGATCAGCGGCTCGCCGTCCTTGTCCCGGAACTGCATCCGGTCGGCGTAGTCGAGGAAGATGTCGAGGTCCGAACGCGCCTCCCCCGGCGGCTCGATCGCCTGGTCGGACAGGTGGACGGTCCGATCCGCGTTCGTCGTGCAACCGGTCTTCTCCGCCCAGATCGCCGCCGGCAGGACGACGTCCGCGAGCTCGGCGGTCTCGGTCAGGAAGGCGTCCGAGACGACCGTGAACAGGCCCTCGCGGCCCAGGATCTTCCGGATCCGGCCGACCTCCGGCAGCGACACCATGGGGTTGGTCGCGATGATCCAGAGGAACCGGATCGAGCCCGTCTCGGCCAGGTGGAACATCTGCATCGCGTGCGTCGGCGGGGTCCAGGTCGGGATCTTCGACGGCTCCACGTTCCAGACGCGGGCGGTCTCAGCGACATGGTCGGGGTTGTGCCAGTTCCGGAAGGCGACGAACTCGCCGTTCACGCCGCATTCCCGCGTGTTCTGCGCGGTGGGTTGGCCGTTCATCTGGAACACCGTCGAACCGGGCTTCCCGATCAGCCCGCGGATCAGATGGATGTTGTTGACCTGGACCGCGCTGGCGGTCGCCTGGAGCGACTGGTACACGCCCTGGAGGCAGGTCGAGACGAGGGTCGGTGAGGTACCGAGGATCTCGGCCGCGGCGAGGAGCTTGTCGGCCGGGACGCGACACGTCGCCTCGACGCGCTCGGGCGTCCACGGCTCGGTGGCGCTGACGAGCGTCTCGAAGTCGACGGTGTGGTCGCGGATGAACGCGCTGTCGATCCAGCCGCGCTCGATCAGGATCCGGAGGAGCCCGTTGAGGAGGGGCAGGTTCGTCCCCGGCCGCGGGGCGAGATGGACGTCCGCCCGGCGCGCCGCCTGCGTCCCGCGCGGGTCGACGACGATGAGCTTGGGCGGATTCGGGCCGGCGAGACGGTCGAGGACGCGGGCCCACAGGACCGTCTGCGTGGCTGCCATGTTGTGGCCGACGAGGAAGATCGCGTCGGTCACGTCGAAGTCGGCGTACGTGCCCGGCGCGCCGTCCGTGCCGAACGACTCGATCAACGCGTTCGCCGCGGTTGCGGTGCACAGCCGCGTGTTGCCGTCGACGTGGGCCGTCCCGATCCCCGCTTCCGCGACGAGCGCCAGGGTGTAGTACTCCTCGAGGAAGAGCTGGCCGGAGTTGTAGAACCCGTGCGAGCCGGGCCCATACTTCGCGATGTCCTCCTTGGATCGCCGGACGATCAGCGCCATCGCCTCGTCCCAGGTGGCCGGGACCAGCCGGCCGTCGCGCCGGATGAGCGGCATCGTCAGCCGGTCCCCGCTGGCGTTCGCCTCCCAGCCGTGGAGGCCCTTCGGTCCGAGCCGGCCGTGGTTGACGGGGTCGTCGGAACGGCCGCGGACGCCCACGATCTGGCCGCGGGCCACCCCGATGTCGAGGCCGCACCCGACCGAGCACAGGACGCAGACCGACTGGACCCAGCGCTCGGGTGTGGTCAGCGTCCGCTCGTCGACCCGGACCGGCCAGGCGCCGGCCTCGTGCGGCGTTCGTGGCCCCCAGATGTCGTCGATGCTGTCGCGTGTCTGTGTCACCGCCACGGCTCGGGGCCTCCAGGTATCGGGCTCAGGCAGCCTGCTTCTTCGTGCGCTTGGGCCGCCGTTCCGCGGGCCGGTCGTCGTTCTCGCGAGCCGTCGCCTTCTCGATCGTGTCGAGGCGTTGCTCGATCCGCGCAAGCGAGGCCTTCATCTCGTCCTCGCCGTCTTTCGACTCGTGGCTGCCCTTATGGATCAGGTACGCGGTCGCGACGATCAGGACGAGGACTTCGAGGAACTCCGACTGCCAGTTCTGGAACGTCCACTCGCCGAAATAGACGACGTAGCCGTCGCCACCCCAGAAGGTGGGGTCGCCGCCGTGCTGGGTCTGGTCGGCGACGTACTGCATCCAGCCGAAGACGGCGTGGAGCAGGAAGCTACCGAGGAACATCAGCGCGACGACGATGCTCAGGCTGTAGTCGCGCCACATCCGGCGCACGAACTCCATGGGCGTCCTCCAGTGCGGGCTGCAGCGTCGCAGTGACCCGGTCGCCGCCAACCGGAGGACCGTCGGGCGGCGCTTGCGCCGGACTTGCAAACACCCGGACGAACCGCGCGGCCGGCCGACCCGGTGGCGGATCGCGCCGGTGCACCGTTCGCGCAACGTCCCGCGACGGAGCGCCCGCGCGGGCGCAACCGACCCGATCGGACGCTTGTCGCCTGAACCCATACGAGCCGGAGGACGGCGATGCCGGACCGCGAAGAGATCACCCAGGGAACCAGCAAGCGCTACATCCGGCGGGACGCCCGCGGCCGATTCACGACCGATCAGGTCGCGGTCGGTCGATCGCTGAGCGCGGACCGTCGACAGCGGGCGAAAACGGTCGTTCCGAAAGGCCAGGGCGACCGCGGCGACCAGCGCCGGCCGGCGAGCCGCTGACGGGATTCGTGGCCGCCACGCGGGGCTCGTTCGAAGTCGTCATCGAAACGCCCAAGGGCAGCCAGAACAAGCTGAAGTTCGACGAGGCAGCCGGGCGGTTCCGGCTCAGTCATGTCCTGCCGACCGGCATGGCGTTCCCGTTCGACTTCGGCTTCCTGCCCGAGACGCGCGCCGATGACGGCGACCCGCTCGACGTCCTGGTCCTCAGCGACGCGCCGCTCCCCATGGGCTGCCTGGTCGACGTCCGCCTCATCGGCGTCATCGAGGTCGAGCAGCGCGAGAGGTCCGGAGCCGTCGTCCGGAACGACCGTCTCATCGGGGTCGCGGAACAGTCCACGACCCACGCCCGGACGCGCGACCTCGGTGACGTCAGCCCCGCGCTCATCGACGAGATCGAGGCATTCTTCGACCAGTACAACCGCCTCGACGGCAAGGCCTTCAAGGTGCTCCACCGGCGAGGCTCGGCCGCGGCGACGGCCCTTGCCCGGCGATCGGGTCCCGCGGCGGGGTAGGAGCGTTCGCTAGGCGCGAACGGCGGTCAGGAGCTCCACGGACCAGTCCAGGGCGATACGGCCCTCGTCCGCGGCCATCCGCCGGACCTCGTCCGCGAGTGCCGCCCAGTAGCGGGCCCACGTCTCGTCGTCGACCGCGACCGCACGCCCGAATGCGGCGCGATACGCGAGATAGGCCTCGGCGTCGCGGTAGATCGAGGGGAACCGGTGCTCGGCGATCTCGATGCTCCCGAAGCCGGCAGCCGCCACACGATCGATCACGGCCGCCCGATCGGGCGGGACGGCCGGGTCGATGCCGACCCGAGCCCGGACGACGTTCAGCAGGTCGAGCTCGCGGTAGGCCGGGCCCCAGTAGGCGACGGTCAGCCGGCCCCCCGGCCGCAGCACGCGGGCGGCCTCGCTGATCCCCGGGACGCTGTCCTGGAGCGGGGTGAACTGGGCGACGACCTGACTGAAGGCGCCGGTCTCGAGCGGAAGCTCGGTGAGGTCGCCGACGACGAGCTCGACCGATGGCGCGTCGGGCGCGTCCGTCGAGACCCTCTCTCGAGCGACCTCGAGCATCCCCGCCGAGAGGTCGAGCAGGACGAGGCGTCCCTCGCGACCGAGTCGGGGCAGGATCAGCCGGGCGAGACCGCCCGTCCCGGCGCCGATGTCGAGGACGGCGTCGTCGGCGCGGAGGTCGAGCGCGTCGAGGATCGCCGCCGCGACGACGGCATAGCGCGGCGCGATCAGGCGCTCGTAGTCGCGGGCGACGGCATCGTATTGGGGAGCGGTTGCGGCCATGGCCTCCTCGGAAACCGGCGACGGGACCCCGGAAGCGTCCATCGTGCCGACCGGCGGCACGGCCGCCTCGGCCGGACATCCGGTTCCTCGTACGTCATTCGTCGCGGCGCCGCTGCGTTGCGGCGCCGGATCAGGCCGATGCGGCGAGATCGCGGTCGACGCCCGGCCGATACAGGACGCGCTCGTCGCGCCGCCACCAGCCCACGCCCGAGCCCGCGGCGGGCGCCGAATCGACGGCCGTCGACCGGACGACGCCGGCGAGGGGCGTCTCGCGGGGCGGACCGTCGGCCGAGACGTCGAAGCAGCCGGCTTCGTACGTCCCGCGCGGGTCGCGGAGGATCGATCCCCAGTCATACGCGCCGAAGACCGACCACGCGGTGACCCCGAGCGTGGGGATCCCGCGCGCGGCGGCCTCGGTCGCGGCCGTCCACGCTTCGAGCCACCAGCAGGCCTGGTCGGCAGGATCACCCGCGAGCTGGACCTCGGTCAGCGCGACCGGCCGCCGGTAGCGGTCCCAGGCGTCCGCGATCGCCCGCTCGAAGCCTTCGAGCGCGAACCCGCCGACGCGGGCCAGCTCGACGTCGGCGTAGGCCTCGTCCCCCTCGAACGCACGGACGTGGGCGGGGAAGCCATCGACGTGATCGTCGAGGTAGCGGTCGCTCGTGACGTAGTGGTCGACGCCGATCACGTCGGGCGGCTCGGGCTCGGCCCGAAGCAGATCGAGGATCCGGCGGTTCCCGGGCGTGGTGGCGAGGGCGCGCCAGCCCGGATGCGATCGATCCACCCGGCCGGTGACGAGGTCGAACCCCAGCCAGCGCCGCTCGTTGTGACGCGCCGCGATCGACCGGCAGCGGGGCGACGCGTACGTCCGCCCGAGGTCCTCGTTCACGACGATCCGGGCGGCAGGCCGGACCGCGCGGATGGCCCGAGCGGCCTCCAGGTAGGCGTGGCACTCGGCGAGCAGCAGGCCGGCGAAGGTCTCCGGGTCACGCGCATACGGCGGCCACCAGCCGTACAGCCCGCCGAACCGCGCCGTCGTCAGCGGCTCGTTGACGGGGAGGTAGGACGCGCCTTCGGGCGCGCGCGCGGCGACCGAGCCGGCGTAGCGGCCGAACGCCTCCGGCCAGCCCCGCGCGAGCGGGTCGGCGTCACCGGGCCCGAACCCATGGTGGAGCAGCCCGATCAACGGCTGGATCCCGCGCGCGTCGAGCAGCCCCAGCCGATGCTCGGCCCAGCTCCAGTCCGTCGCCGCGTCCGTCCCGCGGTGCCGGCCCCAGAGGACCGGGTACCGCACGACGCGCGGCCCAAGCCAGGCGATCCGATCGATGTCGTCCGCGCGGCCGTCATGGCCGGTGAGCGTCAGCTGGTCGCACGCCCACGTCCCGACCGTCAGGAACGAGCACTCGGGGCCGGCCCAGACGGCCGGTGGATCGGCGCGGGGTCGGTCGGTCAGGCTGCCCACCGAGCCGCGCCGACCTTCCGGAACCAGGCGAGCGCCTGTGCGACCACCTGGTCCATGTTGTAGTACTTGTACGTCCCGAGCCGGCCGAGGAACGCGACCCCGGGTGTCGACGCCGCCAGCGCCGCGTACTGCTCGTAGCGCGCCCGGTTCTCGGGCCGCGGGATCGGGTAGTACGGATCCCCGGTGGCCCCCGGGAACTCGCGGACGATCGTCGTCTCCGGGTGCGCCTGCCCGGTGACGTGCTTGAACTCCGTCGTCCTCGTGTAGGGCACGGTCTCGTCCGGCTCGTTGACCGTGCCGGTGGCCTGGAAGCGCTCGATCGGCAGCGTCTGGAACTCGAACCGGAGGGACCGGTACGGGAGCGGACCGAACCGCCGGTCGAAGTAGTCGTCGATCGGGCCCGTGTAGACGAGCAGGTCCGAGTCGATCTCGTCGCGGACATCGGCCCAGTCGGTTCCGGTCCGGACCTCGATGAGCGGATGGTCGAGGATCCGCTCGAACATCGCGGTGTAGCCGTCGGCCGGCATCGACTGGAACGTGTCGGTGAAGTACCGGTCATCGACGTTCGTCCGCGTCGGGATCCTGGCGGTCACGGATGCGTCGAGCTCGCTCGGGTCGAGACCCCACTGCTTCCGCGTGTAGCCCCGGAAGAACAGCTCGTACAGCTCGCGGCCGACGGCTCGGACGACGACGTCCTCCGACGTCCGCGGCGGCGGCCCGGGCTCCGCACGGGCCGCAAGGAACGCCGCAGCGGCGTCGTCATCGGCGAGATCCAGATCGAACAGCCGGTTGAGCGTCGTCCGGTTGATCGGGATCGGGACCTGCAACCGGCGGACGGCGGCCAGGACACGATGCTCGTACGGGCGCCAGCCGGTGAACCCGGAGAGGTACTCGACCACCTCGTCCGAGTTCGTGTGGAAGATGTGCGGCCCGTAGCGGTGGACGAGGATCCCGGCCGCGTCGAGCTCGTCGTACGCGTTGCCGCCGATGTGGTCGCGCCGGTCGATGACGAGGACGCGCTTCCCGAGCTGGCTGGCGAACCGCTCGGCGACGATGCTGCCCGCGAACCCGGCGCCGACGACGGCGACGTCGTATCCCATCGCGGTCAGTCCAGTGCCGGGGCGGCGGGGACGGGGCCGACGCCGAGACGCCCGGACACCCGAAGCCGCGATCGCGCGGCCGCCGCCTCGCGCCCGACCGACTCGTCGAGCAGCTCCGCCATCGCGGCCCACGTCCGATCCCACGATCCCGTGGCGAGGAACCGGTCGACCGCGGCCGCGGCCGGGCGCCGGCCGGCCGCAAACGCGTCGATCGCGGCGATGGTCTCGTCCGCGCGGTCGGCGATCGTCACGAGGCCCAGCCGGCCGTACGGCTCGACGACGTCGTGGATCGTGGTGGAGACGACGGGCAGGCCGGCGGCGAGGTACTCCGGCGTCTTCGTGGGGCTGATGAAGCGGGTCGCGTCGTTCCGGGCGAACGGCATCCACCCGGCATCCCATCCGGCCAGGTAGTCGGGCAGCTCGGCGTAGGGCTTCAGCCCGAGGCGGACGACGTTCGGGCGCGCCGGGACGTCCGCCGGGTCGATCTTCACGATCGGGCCGACCAGGACGATCGACACGTCGGGCCGGGCGGCCGCGACGCCGTCGATCAGGTCGAGGTCGAGGCGCTCGTCGATGACGCCGGCGTAGCCCAGACGCGGGCGCGGGATCGCCGCTTGGTCGGCCGGCTCCGGCCGCTCGCCTCGCGCGCGGCGGAAGTGGGCGAGATCCACGCTGCTCGGAAAGCAGTGCGCGTCGGCGTGCCGGCCGGTCATCCGCCGATGGAGGCTGGCACCGCCGGTGAAGACGAGGTCGGCTCGGCGGATCAGCGCGTCCTCCAGCTCGAGCAGGCGGCGCGGCGCGCCACGGAACCCGGCGAGGTAGTCCATGCAGTCGTAGACCACGACGGACGCGGCCAGCCTGATCGTCCACGGCAGGGCCATCGGCGTGTAGTACCAGAGCACCGGACGGTCGATCCGCTCCGTGCGGAACAGCCGGTCCATGAGTGCGTCGAGGGCGAACTCGGTCTCGCCTTCGTCCAGGCCGTCCGGGAGGACGGGCGTGACGACCGTGACGCCTTCCCGAACGGACGTCCGGAGTCCCGGATCGGCGGCCGTCTCGAGGACCGGCTCTTCGACGAAGAACACGCGACGATCGCGGGCCGCTCGGGCCATGAGGTGGTTGGGTCGCTGGTAGACGAAATCCCAGCGAAGATGCGAAAGGCAGACGATGTCGCGGGCCACGCTCGCTCCAGGGGTGACGTGTGGATTCGGGGGTCCGAAACGGGATCGTCGCCTCCGCTCGTTGTCGAAAACCGTTCGGCGGGGGGCGGGCGTATTGCACCGCCCTGTCACCAGACGTCTCGTGTCGCGATGACCCCAACGGGGGATCGATCGGCAGGTACGCTCCGGAGAGCATCGGTTCAGGCCATGCCGTCACGTGGCCGCGATCGAGGGGATCGGGATGCCGTTCATCGTTGCGACGGGGATCGAGTGCTCCGCGCCGACGATCGCGGGTGGCCTCCGCCGTGACGAGCTCCGGCTGACGGGCCACTGGGACCGGGTCGAGCAGGACCTCGACCTCGTCGTCGCGATGGGGATCAGCCACCTCCGGTACGGGATCCCGTTCCACCTGGTCGCGGCGGATCCCGCGCAGCTCGACTGGACCTGGACCGATCGGGCGATGGCCGCCCTCCGGGACCGGCCGATCGAGCCGATCGTCGATCTCTTCCACTTCGGCGTCCCGGACGATGTCTGGGGGATCGGCGACCCGAGCCTGCCCGACCGCTATGCGGCCTATGTCCGGGCGTTCGTCGAGCGCTATCCGTGGGTCTCCTGGTACACGCCGGTCAACGAGCCGTTCATCACCGCCAACCTGTCGGCCGGCCTGGGCTGGTGGAACGAGCGCCGGAGCGACGATGCCTCGTTCGTGGCGGCGCTCGCGAACGCGGTGACGTGCGCGATCCGCGGGACGGCGATCATCCGCGCGCACCGACCGGACGCCGTGTTCCTCCAGAGCGACGCGTGCGAGGCATTCCGACCCGCGGGGCCCGGCGCCAGGGCGCTGGCGACACATCGCACGGAGCGCGGATTCCTCGGGTTCGACCTGACGTACGGCCGGCGGCCGTCGGCGCGGATGACCCGATGGCTCCTCGGGAACGGCCTGGGCGAGGACCGGCTCGAGTGGTTCCTCGAGAACGGCTCCACCGTCGGGGCGATCGTCGGGCTCGACTACTACCCGGCGAACGAGCGGATCGTCGATGTCGACGGCGAGGAGCGGATGGACGTCCGGCGCGGGTTCGGGGCGATCGCGCGCCGCTTCTACGAGCGGTATCGCGTCCCGGTCATGCTCGCCGAGACGAACACGACGAGCGAGCTCGCCCCGGACTGGCTCCGTGAGACGTGGAACGAGACGGTCGCGCTGGTCGACGAGGGCGTCCCGGTGGCCGGGTATTGCTGGTACAGCCTGACCGATCAGGTGGATTGGGACACGTCGCTCCGCGAGGCGAACGACACCGTGAACTCGCTCGGGCTCGTCGATCTGGACCGCGCCCGCCGACCGGTCTCCTATCTCTACGAGGACCTCGCTCGGACGACCGCACGCCTGGGCCGACCGGCCCCGGCAGCGATCGAAGAGGATCCCGCCGCCTGACGCCCGCGGCGCCGGATTGGGACGCCGCTGTCACCTCGCTGTCGTGCGTCGCCGGAAGGTCCTCCGCGCCGGCGTTCGACCCTGATCCTCGCCGCGGGCTTCCGCGGCGCACGGAGGTGCGGATGGACGTCGGCGTGATTGTGCCGCAGGGCTGGACCGGGGAGTACGACGGCTGGGACGCCGAGCGTGCCTGGGCGCGGACGGTCGCCGTCGCCGAGGCCGCCGAGGATCTCGGGTTCGAGTCGATCTGGCTGTTCGACCACGTCCACACGACGCCGCGCCCGACGCAGGAGATCACGTTCGAGGCCTTCACGGCCCTCGCGGCGCTGGCCATGCGGACACGCCGGGTCCGCCTCGGCCACCTCGTGTCGTGCACCGGCTACCGGAACCCGGCCCTCCTCGCGAAGATGATCGCGACGCTCGACGTGATCTCGGGCGGTCGGATCGATCTCGGCCTCGGCGCCGGCTGGAAAGAGGACGAGTGGCGGGCGTACGGCTACGGGTTCCCGCCGCTGCGCGAGCGCCAGGCCCGTCTCCGCGACGCGCTCGAGATCGCCACGCGCATGCTTCGCGCGCCGGTCTCGTCGTTCGAGGGATCGACGGCGTCGATCCAGGAAGCGATCAACGTCCCGCAGCCCGTCCAGCGCCCGACCATCCCGATCCTCGTGGGCGGCAACGGCCGCGACGTCACCTGGCGGCTCGCGGCGCGGTTCGCCGACGAGCTGAACCTCGACAACGTGCCGCCCGCCGAGATGGCCGACGCCACGCGGGTGATCGCGGAGCGATGCACCGAGATCGGGCGCGATCCGGCGACGCTTCGCGTGTCCGTGCACATCTGGTGGGAAGCGCTCGACCGCGAGGACCCCGTCCGGCTCCTCGCGGCGTATCGCGAGGCCGGCGTCGCGCGGGTGATGGCCCTCGTCCGGCGATCGGCGGACGACGACGCGGCGCTGCCCGACTTCCGTGACGCGGCGCTCGCCGCCGGCGCGACGATGGGCCGGACGACCTCGACGGCGACGCTCTAGGCGAACACGAACGCGTCGACGAACGCGTTCCGGAACGTTCCCGACGGGTCGAGCCGGTGGGCGACCTCGACGAAACGGCCACGCTCGGGGTACCGGTCGCGAACCGCCTCGGGCGGGATCGAGGAGAGCTTGCCCCAGTGCGGGCGGGGCTCGAAGCGCGCCAGACGCTCCTCGACGGCGAGCATCATCTCGGCTACGGCCGCCGGCTCGCGCTTCCAGGTGAAGTGGATTCCGACGGTGTCGCGGCCGTACGCCGGGCTCAACCAGAGCGTGTCCGCGCTCATCGTCCGCACCTCGGTCACCCAGACGAGCGGCGCCAGCCGGCGGGCGAGCGGGCCGAGCGCCGCGAGCGCGGCAGGCGCGTCCTCGCGCGCGATCAGGTACTCGCTCTGGAGCTCGGCTCCGGCGCTCGGGATGTGATCCAGCCGGAAATGCGGGAGCCGCGCATGCCATGGACCCGGCTCGCCGAGCTGTGGCGTGGACGCCTCCGGGGACAGCCCGCGGATCGGATGGAGCGCCGTCCTCGCCGGCCGAGCGTCCCCGAGGACCGGTGGGATCTCGGTGCCTTCCGACGGAACGCGCCGCTTCAACCAAACCTGGTGGAACGCCGGCTCCGACCAATCGGTGAACAGGCTCACGATCGCGGCCGCGGCGGTGAGCTCGTCGAACCGCTGGAGGGCGGTCGAGAACGGGACGTCCTCGAAGACATCCTGGCGCATCGCGTACGAGGGCTCGACGGCGAGCGTGAGCGCGGTGACGACGCCGAGCGCGCCGAGCGCGACGACGGTCCCGTCGAGCGGCAGCGCCGGGTCGGCGCCCGGAGATCGATCGATCCGGACGAGTTCGCCGTCGGCCCGGACCAGCTCGATCCCGACGACGGCCGTCGCGAGATTGCCGAGCCGGTCACCCGACCCGTGCGTCCCGGTGGCCACGGCCCCGGCGACGCCGATATGGGGCAGGGACGCGAGGTTGTGGAGCGCGAACCCGGCGTCGTCGATCGCGCCGCAGACGTCGCCGTACCGTGCGCCGCCGTCGATCGTGACCGTCCTGGCGACCGCGTCCACCTCGAACCGGCGCGGGATGTCGGCAAGGGAGACGAGGTCGCCGTCCGTGTCCGCGACGGCGCTGAACGCGTGGCGCGTGCCGAGGGCGCGGATCCGCGACGAGCTCCGGACAAGCTCCTGGAGCTCCTCGATGGACCGCGGCGTGAAGACCCGGCGGGCGTGGTAGTCCTGGTTCCCGGCCCAGTTCCGCATTCGGTCATGGTGCCCGCCTCCGGCCCGCGTCGTGCGGACCGGGCCGCAGCGCGCGTTCCTCGCCGGCGGCATGCCACGATGGTGCGGTGGCTTGAGCTGGGGCGCCATGACGGTCCGCCATGGAGCCGCTGACTCGCCGGATCGGCTCTCTTCGCGCGACGCCTCGTCTCCGTCGGCCGGCCTCCCACCACGACGCCCGCGGGACCCGCCTCGACCGTTGATGGACGACGGAGAATCACGGCGGAGGAGGAGACGTGGACGTCGACAAGGACGGCCTTCCGGACGACCGAGACGCATCGGACGTGGAGGCGCACATGCGGATCCGTGCCGAGGCGGCCGATCGTCACTCGCGCGACGCGGAAGCCCTGGCGTCGCGGGCACGAGCCGCGGCCCTCCGGGATGCGGAGATGCACGA
Organism: Candidatus Limnocylindrales bacterium; assembly: GCA_035688935.1. Lineage (GTDB taxonomy): Bacteria > Chloroflexota > Limnocylindria > Limnocylindrales > CSP1-4 > CF-46. Next base: position 30,067 of record DASSMI010000269.1, read on the forward strand.
CGAAGCTGAGGGCAGCGACGACCCGCGGCGCCCCGGCTGACGCGGATCAGCGTCAGCACGGAGGGCGGCTCCAACACGCGTCGGACGCGGATCTCCGTGGCGGGCCGGGCCGGATGACGCGATCGGAGCTCGATCGCCGCTGATGGGCCGCCTCGCGCTCAGCTGACCTCGTCCCGCACGGCGCGCACGGGCAGCTCTCGATGTCCGTGCCAGCGCAGCCCGTCCGCCGGCGGCGCGCAATCCACGTGGAAGAGCGCAGGCTCCGAGTCGTCGGCGATTGACCAGGCCTGGACAGCCCGGCCGTCGGCCGGCAGCGGCGAGCCGCACCGTCGGCACATCGGTTGCTGAGCGACGGACGGCGGCGCCGACCGCGGACGCGCTCGGAACACGTTCACCGGACGAACCGGCGGAGGCGATCGGTCATGGCTGCGCGATCGTTGCCGCTGCGGCAGCCAAGCCGCGCGCCTAACGCGTGGCCCGACGTAACACGTCCGTTTCGCCTCGGCCCGTCGGCCGGCGCCGTCCGGACATCCTCGCGGGA
>DASSMI010000270.1:0-16329 GCA_035688935.1 Candidatus Limnocylindrales bacterium
TGTTGCGCTCGCTGATGCCTCGGTGACGAGACCGAAAGACGCGCCGCTTGCGGCTGTTCCGGCGTTCTTGGGCGTCGTCATCGCGCTCGGTGCCTACTTCATCCGGCAACGCCTGCGTTGATTCCGAGTCGGAGCTGCCGCTTGGCCGCGCTCCTGATGGCGCGCTGGGCCACCGGGCTGAGCGTCAGGTTCGCCGGAGTCGACGCCTCAATCCTTCCGGGTCCGCCGACCTCGACGCCCGGTGACGTCCACCTCGACCGCCAGCTCCCGAACGTCTTCCGCGCGAGTGACGACCTCCTCGACCACCGGGATCGGCGGGATCAGGCCTTCGTCGACCACCTCGTCGACGTGGGACTGGGCATCGGCGGTCCGCTGGACGGCCGTCTCGAATGCGCGGTCGAGGTCCTCGCGTCGCGGTTCGTCCGCCATGGCGTCATGCTCGGCGCCGCTTGGAGCGCCGCGCGATTCGGCCCGCACGATGAGGATTTCAGCGGCATAACGAGAATCCGGCGACGGGGCTCCGGTCAGGAGGGCGGCGGTGACACGAGCGGCGGAGCCGGAGGCGTGGCTTCCGACGACGCGACGACGCCCGAGTAGCGGTCCCAGATCGAGACGTAGACGTTCGCCGGCACGGGCTCGCCGCGACGGACGGCGAACCAGATCCCCAGGAGGTCCTGGGGCGTCGACAGGGAGCAGAACGTGTTCAGCGGCGCGTCCGTGGAGGCGTCGCGGATGTCGACCCAGCTCCGGCTCGCGCTCGCGTTGCTTCCACATGCGTCGAGGTCGGGCTCCGGCTCGAAGAGCCAGTCGGGATAGTCCTGCCAGTTGGCCACGGAGATGACGTACCGGGTGTAGGCGACGCCGTCGACGGCGTAGTCCTCGCCGCCCGCCGCACGGACGATCGGGACCGGCAGCACGACATCCTCGACCGGGTCGGTGTCGGGGCCGTCGAGTCCGCCGTCGGTGACCTCGATCCACGGTTCCCCATCGTGGTCGCCTGCCGCGACCCACCCGACGGTCAATCCATTCTTCAGCTCGAGGCCGTCCTCGAGGTGGACCCGGTACCACCAGTAACCCGAGGCGCCGACCGGGCCGGCGAGGATCGAGAGGTCGGACCCGTAGCCCAGGACCGGCTCGTACCTCGTGGAGTCCGATGCCACCCGAGGCTTCGAGCGGACGCGAAGGCCGTCGGTGACGACCATCACGAGGTCGCCGACGGCGATCGACGGTCGCTCGGGCAGCGGGATCGGGTCGGGCGTCGCAATCGCCGCCTCGCTCGGCGCGGCGCTCGGCAATGAGCGCGACGGAGTGGGCGGGCTCGAAGCCGGCGGCGGAACGGACGTCCGCCCGTCGATGCCGCTCGCCTCCGCGCTCGGGGTGCCGGACGGCTCGGGCGTCGACGAGCCGCAGCCGGCCGACACGAGCGCGATCGCCGCGACGACGGCCAGGAGGGCGGCCGCACGCACCATCGTCGACCGTCCAGGTCCGCCGCGCGTGGTCATGCGGCGCGCGGCGACCGGCCGTCGCCACCGCCCGCGGGCGCCGCGGCGAGCGCGCCGAGGAGGATCGCCGCGGTCAGCACGGCGCGACCCAGTGTCACGAGCCAGGCCCAGCGATGCTGAGCCACTCCATCGTCGATCGTCGCCTCCGGCCAGATCGTCAGTGGATCGGGATCATGCATCGTCGTCGCCATCGCAGCGTCTCCAGCGGGCACGGCCGGCGCCGTTTCGAACGAGACGTGATGGGGCGCGGTTTGTCGCGGGCGTGTCGCCGAGATGACAGACGGAGCGCCCGATCAGCGAGCCGCGTCAGGCAACCTCGTACGCCGGCAGGCTGAACCCGAACTCGCTGCCGCCTTCGGGCCGGCTCCTGGCCCACATCCGCCCGCCCATCCCCTCGACCAGATGGCGGCTGACGAACAGGCCGATGCCCGAGCCGGCGGTCTTGTTCGACACGGCCGACGACCGGAAGAACAGGTCGAACAGCCGACCGGCCTCGGACTCGTCGATGCCGGCGCCCTCGTCGAGCACCGCGACCTCCGCCTCGTGGCCGTCGTCCGGGATGCGGACCTCGATCGTGACGACGCCCGTCGTCGGCCCGTACTTGCCGGCGTTCGAGACGAGGTTCCGGAGCACCTGGTCCACGTAGGACTCGTCGCCGGCCACGGTCGGCACGTCGTCGGGGACGACGAGGCGCAGATCGAGTCCCGGCCATTGGCGGGCCTCTTCGTTCACGATCCGCGGCAGGAGGCGCTGGAGGAGGATCGGCTCCTGCCCGCTGAGCGGGACGCCGCGCTCGACCCGAGCGAGGACGAGGAGGTTCTCGACCATCCGGTTGAGCCGCTCGGACTCGTCCGCGAGGTCCTGGAGGATCCCCCGACGGACCGTGTCGTCGACCTCGCCGCCGTCCCGGAGCAGCACTTTGCTGCCGCCGAAGATCGAGGTGATCGGCGTGCGGAGCTCGTGGGACAGGACGCCGATGAACGCATCGCGGAGATGCTCGGCCTCGCGCCGCTTGGTGATGTCGTTGACCGTGGCGACGGCGGCGACGATCGTCCCGTCCTCCGCCCGGATCGGCATGCTGCTGACCGAGATCGTGGCTTTGGAGCCATCCTCGCGCTCGACGTCGAGCTCCTCGTCGCGGACCGTCACACCGTCCGCCGCCGAGCGGTTCAGCGGCCACTCGTCGGTTCGGTACGGCCGGCCGTCCGCGTGGAATGCGCGATACGCGCGCGTCGACGCCGTGTCGGACGGGTCGCCGGTCCGGCTCATGATCCGGCCCATCTCGGCGTTGTCGATGACGATCCGACCCGACGGTGCGTCGGCGACGATCACGCCGACCGGCATCTCGTTGACGACCGCCTCGAGAAGCTTGCGGTAGGCCTGCTCCGCGGCCGACGCCCGGGCGAGCTCGGCGGACGCCTCGTGCTGCTGCTGGAGCGCCTTCGCGAGCGCGAGATCCATCTCCTTGCGCTCGGTGATGTCGCTGATCACCGCGACCGTCCCGGTCCGCTCACCCGTGGGCTCGGTCATGGGGTCGAAGGCCAGTCGGAGCCAGCGCGTCCCGGTCGTCGCCTCGAGCTTCACCCGTTCGGAGCTCGTGATCAGGGCCGGGTCGTCGAGGTCCTCGAGATCGATCAGGGCTCGGAGTCGTCGCCCGGCGGCGTTCACCGGGGACGTGGCGAGCATCTCCTCGGCCGCCCGATTCAGCCGGACGATCCGGCCGTCGTCGTCGAGGAGCACAACACCGTCGGAGATCGAATCGAACGTCGCCTGCCACTGGACCGAGCGTGCGTCGGCAGCGGACTCGGCGCGCGCGGCGCGCAGATGGGCTCGCACCGTCGCGACGAGAACCGCCGGGTCGGTCGGTCCGGGAAGGTACGCGTCGGCGCCGGCTTCGAGGCCCGCGACCTGCGACGTGGGATCGATCGAGGTCGCGGAGACCTGGAGGATCGGGAGCCGGCCGGGCGACGACGATCGAAGCCGTGAGGCGAGCTCCCGACCGTCGGCGTCGGGCAGGTGGACGTCCAGGATGATGGCGTCGAGCGGCTCCTGGGCGAGAGCGAGCGCGCCCTCGCCCGTGCTCGCCTCGAGGACGACGAACCCGGCCTGCTCGAGCGTCCGGCGGGCCGCGTACCGCGCGCCGTCGTTGTCGTCGACGAGGAGGATCCGCGGCGAACCGTCGGCCGGCTGGACGCGCTCCCCGGATCGTGCCGGCGCGGATCCGGGCGACGGCTGCGGGAGGGATCGGCGGACGACGCTCATCGGCTCTTCCGTCGCGGATCCGCGGCAAGCGCCGCCTGGACGGCGATCGCGATCGCGCCGGCAGCGGCGTCCTTCCGGACGAGCTGCGCGTTGGCGGCCTCGATCCGGTGTCGCTCCCCGGCCGTCAGCTCGCGACCGGTGTGGACGATGACGGGGAGCGTCCGCGTCGTCCGATCCGCCCGCAGCTCGGCGAGGATGTCGAGCCCGTCGGCATCGGGCATCGTCAGGTCGAGCACGACGACGGCGGGGCGCTCGGCTCGGACGAGGTCGAGCCCGGCCGCACCGGTCGCCGCCTCGATCAGCCGCAGCCCGTGTGGCGCGAGCTGGTGCCGCACCAGGTAGCGCGCCGTCGGATCGTCGTCGACGACGAGGACCGTCGGGCCGGCGGCGAGATCGGTCGGGGCGTCGTCGGCCCCGGAACCCGCGGCATGGATGGCCGGGATCTCGACCCAGAAGGTCGAACCCTCGCCCAACGTGCTCGTCGCGCCGACCTCACCCCCGAGAACGCCGGCGAGACCGCGTGAGACCGAGAGCCCCAGGCCGGAGCCCTTCACGCCGACCTGATGCGAGCCCGTGACCTGGACGAACTCGTCGAAGATCCGGTCGAGGTGCTCCGCGGCGATCCCGATCCCGGTGTCCGTGACCTCGATCCGCAGCCGGCCACGATCCGCCGCGAACTGCGGCGTGATCGTCACGCTCCCGCTAAACGTGAACTTCAGCGCGTTCGACACGAAGTTGCGGACGATCTGGGCGACCTTGCCCTCGTCGGTGAACAGCGGCGGGATCGTGTCGGCCGCCACGAACCGCAGATCCACGCCCGGCTTCGCCAGGGGCCGGAGGGTGCCGCGGAGGCCACTGAACAGCGTCTCGACGAGGAACTCGCGCGCATACACGTCGACGCGTCCCGACTCGATCCGGGCGAGGTCGAGCAGGTCGTTCACGAGGACCGACAGGTCGCCTGCCGCGGATTGGATGTAGCCGACCTGGGTCGCCTGCCCGTCGCTGAGCTCGCCGTCGACCCGGTCGGCGAGGAGCCGACTGAGCGCCACGATCGAGTTGATCGGCGTTCGGAGCTCATGGCTCACGCGCGACAGGAACCGCGATTTCAGCTCGTCCGCGTGGCGGAGACGCTGCGCCTGGTCCTCGAGCTCGGCATACAGCGCGACGACGCCGCGGTTCGTCTCCTCGAGCTCCGCGGCCAGCCGCGTCCGCTCCTCGCGGAGCTCGGTGATCTCGGCCTGGGCGGCGGCCAGGGCGGCGCCGTCGCCCCGATCGGACGGGCGCGGCTCCCGATCCGCCGCCCGCTGGGGCGAGGACGACGCGGTCGCCCGGATCCGTGGCGCCGACTCGACCGCGGCGACCGCTGCGTCCCATCGCTCCGCCGCCCCATTCGGAACGGACCGGACGATCTGGACGAGCGTGCCGCCGCCGCCGCGCGCGGCGATGCGCAGGTCGTCCACGAGCCGACGTGCCCGTGACAACCCGACGCCGGTTCCCGCCGGATCACCGAGCCGCGGGATCATCGCGGCCTCGACGTCCGGGATCCCGGGGCCATCGTCGACGACCGTCGCCAGGAGCGTCGCCACGCGGCCGTGGATGTCGAGCGCGAACGCGATCGAGCCGCCGCCGGCATGGACCACGGCGTTTCGCGACACCTCCGAGACGGCGGTGGCGAACCGGGTCGCCGTCCCGTCCGGAAGCTCCAGGCCGCGCCCCAGCGACCGCGCCGCGAGCCGAGCGACCGCCACGTCGGCCTCGGTCCGGAGCGGCAGCTCGAGGGTCGGCCGGGTCGCGAGCCCCTCGTCGAGCGGACGGACCATCGTCGTCACGGGACCCGCGCCGCCACGATCGTGACGTCGTCGCGCTGGCGGCGGTGATCGCGATAGAGAACCGCCGAGACGAGCGTCGGCTGGCGCCGCGCGAGGCCGGGATACGCGTCGAGCGTCCAATGGCTCTTCGCGCCGTCGCTGTGCATGACGAACACGGCGTCGCGCGGGAGCGGCTCGGTGAGCTCGCGCGGCCGTGCCCCGCCCTGCCCGACGGTCCCGTTGACGGACACGAGGCTCCGGGTGCCCTGGCTCGAGGCGATCGTCGCGCTGATGTTGCCGATCCCCGCGTACCGGACGCTCGATCGGGTCGGGTCCAGCCAGGCGATCGCGACGGCGGCCCCGCGCGTGGAGTGGAGCCGGCCATCCATTCGCTGGAGAAGCTCGACGAGGTCGTCGAGCGGCGCGCGCTCGAACGTCTCGATCGCGGCGCGCGACGCCCGGGCGGCCTCTTCGCCATGACCGAGACCATCGGCGACGACGATCGCCATCCCGGGGCCCTCGCGCCGGGACGACCAGGCGTCGCCGTTGTGGATCTCGCCGTCGACCGGGACCGAGACGCCGCCGACGACCGTCCGCTTGGCGGCGGAGCCGGGGCGCCGAACGGTCCCGGCCGGCCGTCCCCCGCGAACGATCCTGGCGAGCGCCGCCGTCCCGGCACCGGCAGCCGACACGATCTCGAACACGTCCGCGGCGCGGTCGACGGCGCCGAGCCCGGTTCCCGCCGAGCCCGCCGTCGTGAACCCGTCGGACAGCCAGTCCATCGGCCGGTCACCACCCGGTCCACGATCGAGCGCGACGATCTCGACCGTCGGGACCTCGTCGTCCGCCTGGCGTGCGAGGAGCTCGCCACCCGGGACCGCGTGCTTGACGAGATTCGTTCCCAGCTCGGTGGCGACCGTGGCGGCGCGACCCGCGTCGGAGTCGTCGAGCCCGGCGGCGCGCGCGAGCGAGACGACGGCGCGCCGCGCCGAACCGACCTGGCTCGGGTCGTCGACGACGACGCGGATCATCGCTTCCATGTCCACCGCGTCACCTCGATCGTCGTCCCGACGCCGACCGTCGAGTCGATCGCGAACTCATCCACGAGGCGGCGCGCCCCGCCGAGGCCCATGCCGAGCCCGTTCCCGGTCGTGTAGCCGTCCCGGAGCGCCTGCTCGACGTCGGCGATCCCGGGACCGTCGTCGCGGAACACGAGGCGAAGCCCGACACGCTCCCCGCTCCGGACGACGACGAGGTCACAGTCGCCGCCGCGCCCGTAGTCGATCGTGTTCCGGGCGAGCTCGCTCGCCGCCGTGACCAGCTTCGTCTGGTCGACGAGGCTGAAGCCGAGCTCCACGGCACAGGTCCGGACGGCCTGTCGCACGCGGACCACGTCGTCGGCCGACCGGAGCGGCAGTGTCTGGACCTCATCGTCCACCGACCCGGCGCGGAGCTCAACCACCGCCGGCCCGGGCGAGCGCCTCCATCCCCGCGTCGACGCTCAGGGCGGTGGCGATGTCCGGCAGCGATAGGCCGAGCTCGACGAGCGTGATCGCGACCTGCGGCTGCATCCCGACGACGACGGTCCGTGCGTCGAGGACCCGCGACATCGCGGCGATGTTGCCGAGCATCCGGCCGATGAACGAATCGACGACCTCTAGCGACGAGATGTCGATGAGGACGCCGTGCGCCCGGGTTGCGACGATCTTCTCGGTCAGGTCGTCCTGGAGCGCCAGCGCGACGCGATCGTCGAGATCGACCTGGATCGTGACCAGGAGGTTCTCGCCGACCTTGAGGATCGGGATCCGATCCATCGCCGGATCAGACTCCGCCGTCGCGGCGGACGATCGCGAAGCCCTGTCGGTCGAGCGCCTGGGAGACCGCGTCGGCCATCGTCGCCTTGGTGACGACGTCGCCCAGATCGACGCCGAGATGGACGATCGTCTGGGCGATCTGCGGCCGGATCCCGCTGATGATGCAGTCGGCGCCCATGAGCCGGGCGGCCGCGACGGCCTTCAGCAGGTGCTGCGCGACGAGCGTGTCCACGGTCGGGACGCCGGTGATGTCGATGATCGCGATCGGCGAGTTCGTCTCGACGATCCGCTGGAGCAGGCTCTCCATGACGACCTGGGTCCGAGCGCTGTCGAGCGTCCCGATGAGCGGGAGGGCGAGGACGCCGTCCCACAGCTTGACGACCGGCGTCGACAGCTCGAGGAGCTCCTGCTGCTGGCGCTTGATGACGTCCTCACGGGCGCGCTGGAAGGTCTCCGCGGTGAAGAGCGCGAGACCGTCGAGGGCGGTCGTCGCCGACCACAGCTCGGCCGTCAGCTCGTCGGCGTTCGTCACGGACCCGCGGATCCGGTCGAACACGGGCTCCTTCAGGGACAGGACGAACGTCGCCGTCTCCGACGGGCTGAAGCCGCGGATCGCGCGGCTCCGCGACAGGTCCGACAGGAATCCGCGGACCGCGCCCCACTCCGGGTCCGTCGGCGTCTGGCTCGCGTTCGCGCGGGCCGCGTCTGCGAGGAGCCGCAGGAACTCGCGGGACTCGGACCGCAGGTCGTCCTCGTCGATCAGGTCCCGGCGCATCGTCCCGGCCGCCAGCTGCGCGGCCACCCAGGCGTCGAGCATGCCCTCGTCGGACGTGGACAGCGCGGCCGCGAGGGCCGGGGACAGACTCGTGGACATTCGCGCTCCTGCTCCGGCACGGGCCGCTCGATCGGGTGGCTGGGAGCCCCGATCGCGCCGGGGGTCAGGGCGTGGCGGGGCCGAAGATCGAGTGCTCGACCGATGCTAGGGAGGGCGGTACGGAGCGGGCATCACAGGGACGTATCAATCCGCCGCCGACCCATTTCGATCGTGACTGCGATACTCGCGCCGATGACGGTCGGACGGAATGACGCGAGCCTCCAGGAGCGGTTCGCACCAGCGGGGCGCTGTTTCGGCTGCGGCCCGGCCAATCCGGCGGGACTCCACGTCGCCAGCCGGCCGTCCGATGACGATGCGGCAACCCTCGTCGCCCGGTTCGCCCCGAAGCCCGAGCACGAGGCCTTCGCCGGCGTCGTGAACGGGGGCATCCTGGGGACGCTCCTCGACTGTCACGCGAACTGGACGGCGGCGTGGGCGCTCATGCGGGCACGGAACGCCGACCATCCGCCGACGACCGTGACCCTCGAATACGCCGTCCGGATGCGCCGGCCGACGCCGTCGGATCGACCGATCGACCTGCGCGCGTGGCCGGTCTCGGTCGAGGACGATCGCGCGACGATCGAGGCGGAGATCGCGTCGGAGGGCGTCGTGACGGCCACCGGTCGCGGGGTGTTCGTCGCCGTCAAGCCGGGCCATCCGGCGTACGACCGCTGGTAGGAGGGCTCGATGTTCCGTCGCTTCCTGGGTCTGGCTCGTCCTGCTGTCGATCCGCGGCTGCCGGCCGGCGACGACGCGGCACCCGTCGAGGCCTCCGCGGCCGAGACGGCGACGGCGCGGCGGATCGTCGCGCGGCTCGAGGCGCTGCCGCACGAGGAGGCGCGCTACCTGGCGTGCTTCGCCTATGTGATGAGCCGCGCCGCCAACGCCGAGGACGACATCAGCGACGAGGAGACGGCGGTCATGGAGCGGTTCGCCGTGGAGTTCGGCGGGCTCGACAGCGCCCAGGCGGTTCTCGTGGTCGAAATGGCGAAGCTGCAGGCCCGGCTCCATGGCGGCACCGAGGACTTCGTCGTGACCCGCGAGTTCCGCTCGATCTCGACGATGGACCAGCGGTTGGCCCTGATCCGGTGCTGTTTCGTCGTCGGCGCGGCCGACGGGACGATCAGCGCGACCGAGGCGGCGACGATCAACGAGATCGCTCGGGAGCTGGATCTCGAGCCGGCGGCCGTGAACGCCGTTCGCGCCGAGTTCCACGAGCAGCTCTCGGCGGTGCGGGCGCTCCGGCGGGCCGGCGGAGGAGCGAGCGCCTAGGCCGTGCCGGTCGGCGTCCGCGGGCCGGCCGCGATCTCGGTCAGGACGGTGTCGACCGTCTCGACCAGCCGGTCCGTGTCGGCGGCCGAGAAGACCATCGGCGGCTTGATCTTGATCACGTCGTGGTCGGGGCCGTCGGTGCTCAGGAGCACGCCGCGCGCTGCGGCGCGGTTCACGAGCTCCGTGGCAAGGGCGGCGTCCGGCGCGCGCGCCCCGCGGTCGTTGACGAGCTCGAACCCGACGAACAGGCCCATGCCGCGGACATCGCCGATCGGCTCGTGACGGGCCTGGAGCTCGCGGAGTCCTCCCAGGAGGCGCTCCCCGGTGACCCGGGCATGCTCCTGGAGACCCTCGTCGCGGACGACGTCGAGGACGGCGAGGCCGATCGCCGCCGACACCGGGTTGCCACCGAACGTGTTGAAGTACTCCATGCCGTTCGCGAAGGCATCGGCGATCGCCCGGGTCGTCACGACCGCGCCCAGCGGGTGACCGTTGCCGATCGGCTTGCCCATCGACACGATGTCCGGGGTCGCGCCCTGCGCGGCGAAGGCCCACGTGTCCGCCCCCACCCGCCCGAAGCCCACCTGGACCTCGTCGGCGATCGGGACGGCGCCGACGGCGCGCCCCGCTCGAAACAGGCCGGCGAGCCAGCCGGCCGGAGGGACGACCTGCCCGGCGACGCTCGGGATCGCCTCGGCGATCACGGCGCCGGCCGCGTGACCGGCGGCTGCCCGCTCGTCGAGGACGCCGCGAGCCTCGTCCAGATAGGCGGCCGCGACGTCGTCTCCGTCTCCGCGGTGCGGCCCGCGGTATCGATCCGGCAGCGGAACGACCTGGACGTCCTCGCGCTGCCCGGCTCCGCCCGGACCGTTGAACTTGTACGGGCTGATCTCGACGAGCCGCTGGGTGTTGCCGTGGTAGGCCACGTCCACACACGCGACGTCGGGTCGGCCCGTCGCCGTCCGGGCGAGTCGGAGCGCCAGCTCGTTCGCCTCGGACCCGGAGTTCGTGAAGAACGCGACCTCGAGGTGGTCCGGCAGGAGCGCGATCAGCCGCTCCGCGTACTCGACGACCGTGTCGTGGAGGTACCGGGTGTTCGTGTTCAGGAGGCGCATCTGGGCGACCCCGGCCTCCACGACGCGCGGGTTCGCGTGGCCGACGTGGGCCACGTTGTTCACGCAGTCGAGATACGCCCGGCCGTCCGCGTCGTAGAGGTATGCGCCCTCGCCGCGGACGATGTGGAGCGGCGTCCGGTAGCTGAGCGAGAGCGAGGGCCCCAGCCGCCGGCGCCGCCGCTCGAGGAGGTCCGCGGCTCGATCGGTCGTCGTCACGCGCCCGTCCCGCGATCGAGGCGGTCGAGGAGCGCCCACGCCGGAGCCTCCGAGACCGTCAGGTACGGATCGTCCGGGGCAAGGCTCGACTGGTGGGCGCTCAGGGCGACGCTCGTGCACAGCCGGAGCGCGACGAGATCGAGGACAACCCCGGACTCGTCGGCGGTCAAGGCCAGCTCGCGCTCGAACCCGGTCCGGACGGCGGAGATCACGGCGAGCGGATCGGGCGCGTCGAGCGCCGCGTAGGCGGCCGCCACGGCGAGCTCGTTCACGGTCACCGACCAGACGGCGTCGCCGAGGTCGAGCAGACCGCTGACCGCGCGGCGGTCGTCGGAGACGAGGACGTTGTGGTCGTTCGCGCCGTTGTGGATCACGCTCACGCGCAGGCGCGGGAGGACCTCGGCGAGGGACGCGAGGCGTCCGCGCCACGCGGCGAGGAGGTCGTGCCGGCGGCGGTCGGTCACGGCGGCCGCGTGCGCGTCGATCACGCCGAGGCCCTGGGACGCCTCCCACTGGAACGTCCGGCGGGCGGCGGGATGGTCGAACCCCCGGAGCGCCGCCGCGGTCCGGCCCATGGTCCGGCCGAGGTCCTCGAGGAGCTCGCGCGGACGAGCGTCCGCCGGAACGGTCGCCAGCGGCCGGCCGGGCAGCCACGTGAGCAGCCGGACCAGGTGCGGCGGTTCGGCGCCGAACCGGATCCCGATGGCCTCCTGACCGGCCGGCGTGGGAACCGGGAGCTGGCACGGGACGCCGGCCCCGGACAGCCGCCGCATCGCGGCGTGCTGCATCTCGATGAACGAGGCGTCCTCGGTCGCGTTCGAGATCTTCAGGACGTACCGGTCCACACCGTCCACGGCAACGGCGAAGTTCCGATCCCGCTCGCTCGGGAGGGCCCGGAGCTCGCCATCGATCGACCAGCGTTCACGCAGGACGTCCCGCGCGGCGCCCGCGTCGACGACGGGCCGCGTCAGGACGGCGCCGACGGTCTCGGTCATCCGCGGAGCGTAGATCAGCCGAGCGACAGGTCGACGAGCCCGTCGCCGAGCCGGCGGCGGACCTCGGAGAGCAGCTCGGCGTCGTAGGCGACCCGGCGGCTCAGCTCCATCGGCAGCGTCGCGGAGCCGTTCGGCGCCGGGACGTGGAGGACCACCCGCGTCCCGCCCGGCCGCTCGCGGAGGAGCGTCCGGAACGTCTCCATCGCGAGGACGAGCCGGTCGGAGGAGGCGCCCCCGAACCGGACATGGAGGATCTGGTCGGGCTGGCTCTCGAGCGGCGACGTCGGCGCGGCCGCGGCCAGCGCCACGCGCGATCGCGCCTCATCGGGGAGTGCCGGCTCGTCGTCTGCCTCGCCGCGAACGCCGGCCGTCGCGGCGCCGGGCGGCTCGTCGTACGTGGGGATCGGCTCGGCCGGGGCGATCCGCGGCAGCTCTCCGCTGGGTGCCACCGCCCCCGCCGCGTCGGGGCGGAGCGGCGAGACCCGCGGGACGCCGGGCCGGATCTCGTCCGGGCGCGGCGTGGGTGCGCCCGGTCCGACGGCCACCGGCTCGGCGCGCGCCGACGGCGCCATGACGGGGACCGGCGCCGACGACGATGCCGGCGCCGGGGAGCGCGACCACCCATGCCCGTTCGATCCGTCCGAGCCGTTCCCGCCCGGTCCAGCCGGACGGCGTCCCCTCCCCCGATCGCCGGCCGCGACCTCGCGCGCGAACGCCTCCGGTCCGCGGGCCGCGGCCGCGTCCCAGTCCATCACGAGATCGGCGAGCAGCGACACGTCCTCACCGCGGTGGTCGACGCGCCCGGCGACGAGGAGGATCGAGCCCTCCGACCAGGTCCCGACCGTCTGCTCGTACATCTTCGGGAAGACCACGACCTCGATCGAACCCTGGAGGTCCTCGAGCGTCGCGACGCCCATCGTGGACTGCGTCTTGGTGATCACGGTCCGGAACCCGGTGACGATCGCGCCGATGACGACCCGCTGGCCGTCGAGCGACTCGTCCGAGCGCAGCTCGCCGCTGTACGCGGTGACGTACGCCCCGACCTGCTCGGCGACCTCGCCCATCGGGTGCTCCGAGAGGTACAGCCCCAGGAGCTCCTTCTCCCAGCGGAGCCGCTCGCGGACCGGGACCTCCGTCGCCTGCGGCAACGGCCGCTCGAGGACGGTCATGTCCTCCATCGCGAGATCGAACAGCGACGTCTGGCCGCTGATCCGGTCGCGCTGGGCCGACTGGCCGGCCGCGATCGCGTCGTCGAGGCCGAGCAGGACCTGGGCCGGATGTCCGATCGCGTTCAGCGCGCCGACCTTCGCGAGCGCCTCGAGGACCTTCCGGTTCACGAGCCGGAGATCGATCCGCGAGCACAGGTCCGTGAGCGACTTGAACGGTCCGCCCTCCGCGCGGGCCGCGACGATCGACTCGATCGCGCCCTGGCCGACGTTCTTCACCGCGAGGAGCCCGAACCGGATCGCCTGTCCCTCGACTGTGAACTCCACGTCCGAACGGTGGACGTCCGGGGGGAGGACCTCGATCCCCATCCGACGGCACTCGGCGATCGCGGCGGCGACCTTCTCCTCGTTCGACCGGAACGCCGTCAGGACCGCGGTCATGTACTCGACCGTGTAGTTGGCCTTCAGGTACGCGGTCTGGTAGGCGATCAGCCCGTAGCACGTCGCGTGGGCCTTGTTGAACCCGTACCGCTCGAACGGCTCGAACGCCGTGAACACGGCATCGATGACCTTCGGCTCGACGCCGCGCTCGGCCGCCTGGGTGACGAACTTCTCCTTCTGCGCCCGGAGGACCGAGGACTTCTTCTTGCGGATCGCGTAGCCGAGCGTGTCTGCCTCGGGGCCCGTGAAGCCGCCGAGCGCCATGGCGGCGGCCATGATGTCCTCCTGGTACACGAAGATCCCGTAGGTCTTCTCCAGGTACGGCTCGAGGAGCGGGTGCAGGTACGTGACCTTCTCCTGGCCGTGCTTCCGGCGGATGTAGGCCGGGATGTTGTCCATCGGCCCGGGGCGGTAGAGCGCGACCATGGCCGCGAGGTCGTAGACCGACGTGGGCCGGAGCTCGCGGATGTAGCGGCGCATCCCCGCCGACTCCAGCTGGAAGATGCCGGTCGTCTCGCCCGAGGCGAGCAGCTCGAACGTCGGTCCGTCGTCGAGCGGGATCCGATCCAGGTCGATCTCGATCCCGCGCTCGCGCCGGACGAGGTCGACCGCGTGGCGGAGGATCGTCAGGTTCGACAGGCCCAGGAAGTCGAACTTCAGCAGCCCGAGCGCCTCGATCCCGTGCATCTCGTACTGGGACATCAGGGCGTCGGAGTTGGTCGCCTTCTGGAGCGGCATCAGCTCGGTCAACGGCTCGCGCGAGATGACGACCCCTGCCGCGTGCGTCGATGCGTTGCGCGCCACGCCCTCCAGCTGGCGGGCGAAGTCGATGATCCGCTTGACCGCCGGATCGCCCTCGACCTGGCCCTTGAGGTCGGGCGAGATCTGGAGCGCCTCGTCGAGCTTGATCCCGAGCTGGTTCGGGACCGCCTTGGCGATCCGGTCGACCTCGCCGTAGCTGTGGCCGAGGACGCGTCCGACGTCGCGGATCGCGGCCCGGGCGAGCATCGTGCCGAACGTGATGATCTGCGCGACATGGTCGGAGCCGTACTTGCGCGAGACGTAGTTGATGACCTCGTCCCGGCGCTCGTCCTCGAAGTCGACGTCGATGTCCGGCATCGTCACGCGGTCGGGGTTGAGGAAGCGCTCGAACGGCAGCCCGTAGGCGATGGGGTCGACGGGCGTGATCCCCAGCGTGTAGGTGACGATCGAGCCCGGCGCGGATCCGCGGCACGTCGTCTGGATCCGCTGCTCGCGGGCGAAGCGGACGAAGTCCGCGACGATGAGGAAGTAGCCCGCGTAGCCCATCGAGATGATCACGCCCAGCTCGTAGTCCAGGCGCTTCTGGAGCTCCGGCGTGACGGTGCCGTACCGCTCGCGGAGACCCTGCTCGCACTCCTTCCGGAGCCACGTCTCGACGGTCTCGCCGTCGGGTACCGGAAAGTGCGGGATCCGGAGCTGGCCGAGCGGCAGCTCCAGGTCGGTCATCTCGGCGATCAGGCGGGTGTTCCGGATCGCCTCGGGCTGGTCGGGGAAGAGGGCGGCCATCTGGGACGCCGGCTTCAGCCAGAAGTCGCGGCCCTCGAACTTCATCCGGGCCGGCGTGTCGAGGTTGTTGCCCGTCCCGATGCAGAGGAGGACGTCCTGCGCTTCGGCCTGGCCTTCGTGGACGTAATGGAGGTCGTTCGTGACGACGAGCGGGATCCCCGTCTCGGGCGCGAGCCGGAGGAGCTTCTCGTTCAGGGCCCGCTGCTCGGCCATCCCGTGGTCCTGGAGCTCGAGGAAGAAGTTGCCCTGGCCGAGGATGTCCTGGTACTCCGACGTGAGACGCCGCGCGGAGTCCCAGTCCTCGATCTCGAGCGCGCGCGGGATCTCCCCGCCGAGACAGGCGCTCAAGCCGACGAGCCCCTCGCTGTACCTGGCGAGGTGCTCGTGATCGATCCGGGGCTTGTAGTAGTAGCCGTCGACGTGCGCGTCGGTCACGAGCCGGCACAGGTTGCGGTAGCCGACGAGGTCCTTCGCGAGAAGGATGAGGTGGAAGGGCTGGGCGTCGGCCTTGCCCTCCTTCTCGGTCATCGACCGCCGGGCGACGTACGTCTCGACGCCGATGATCGGCTTGATCCCCTTCGTCCTGGCCGCCTGGTAGAACGCGACGGCCCCGTAGAGCGCGCCATGGTCGGTCAGGGCGAGGCTGTCGAAGCCCGCTGCGGCCGCCGAATCGACGAGGTCCGTGATCCGTCCCAGCCCGTCGAGGAGGCTGAACTCGGAGTGGACGTGGAGATGCGTGAAGTCGTTCGGCGCGAGGGTCGTCACGGGGATTCAAGGATACCGGCGGCACCGGCTATCGTGGGCCGGTGATCCCGGCCCCGGACCCCGAATCCGTCGACGTCGACGCCGTCATCGAGGACGTCCTCGCGCGTCTGCCGGAGCCCTTCCGCGGCCAGCTCGCCTCCGTGGCGATCGTCGTCGAGGACGAGGCGACGCCCGACCAGCTTGCCGCGGTCCGGGCGCCGGGCCTGTTCGGGCTGTACCAGGGCGTGCCGCGGACGCGCTGGGGTGTCGACAACGTCCCGTTCGCGAGCAAGATCACGCTGTTCCTCGGGCCGCTGGCGCGAGCCAACCCGACGCCGGAGCGGCTCCGTGGGGCGATCGAGGACACCCTCCTCCATGAGATCGCCCACCACTTCGGCATCGACGACGCACGTCTCCGGGAGCTCGCCGCGGAACGACGTGGCGGCCGCTGACCGGCGGGCCTGGCAGACCTCGCCACCGCGCCCGGCGCTTGCCTGGGCAGCGAACGCGATCGGCCGCGGGTCACGCGTCCGCGCCGTGCGTCCACTCGGTGGCGGAATCGCCCAGGCGAC
>DASSMI010000271.1:0-12337 GCA_035688935.1 Candidatus Limnocylindrales bacterium
AGCGGTGACGCCACCGGTACCGGTGCTCTGCGTCGTCCCGCCCGCCGCCCGCTTGAACCACAGCTCGAGCGTGAACGTCGCGCTCCGGAGTGAGGTCGTTGTGCCGACGGTCGCGTACTGGGTCGTGCCGTTGAGGGCGAGGCCTGTGACGCCGCCGCCGGCGGCGGATGCGGACGGTGCCGCCGCGGCGAACAACCCGGAAACAAGCAGGATCGACTGCAGAACAACGGCCAGGCGAGCACCTCGCCGTCCGCGCGCGCTCGGACGCATCCCCTACCCCTTCGACGGTCAGACCTGGGCCGTGACGCGGCCCCACGCCAAGAGGACTGCCCCGTGGTCAGGTCGTGGGCTCTGGGATGCTTGGGCGACCTGGGCCAAAAGTCCTACCGAAAGCCGCCGGAGAGTACCAGCCGCCAATCGGCCTCGGCATCATCGATTCTTCGTAGTGGTGCCGAAGCGCACCGGGCGTCGGCATCGTCTAGCCCGGGATCGGGCTCACCGCGTTCTCCTCGATCCGGAGCTCGCGCCGCAGCCACAGCCCCACAACCAGCGCTCCGACCGCCGGCACGGCCGCTCCGAGCGCGCCGATCCCCAGGACGATGACGAGCAGGAGGCGGAGATCGTCGATCGCCGACGTGATGGACGACCCGTTCAGCTGCTCCGAGAGCCGCTTCGTCTCCGTCGACAGCTCAGCGAGTGACGTCGCGTTCGCGCCGAGTGCGGCGCGATTCGTCGTCAGGCTGGTCCCCATCGCGGTGAGCTGACCGCGGACGTCGCGGAGCTGGTTCGCGATGTCCCGGAACAGCCCCGAGACGGACGACAGCGGGTTCGCCCCGAGGATGCTGATCGCGGCCGTCTGGTCCGCGATCGAATCCAGGCGCGGCGTGATCGAGTCGATGTCGCCGCCGACGATCCCGAGCGCGGCGGTCGTCCCGTCGATCGTCGCCCCGAAGCTGCCGGCGGTCGCGGCCGCCTTGTCGATCACGTCGCTCGTCCGGTCGAGCGTCCGCGAGATCCCGCCGACATCGCCGCCGAACCGATCGGCGAAGCCATTGACCCGGGCGACGCCCGCCACGAGACCCACGAGGGCGAGCAAGGCCACGATGAGCCCGACGATTCCGAACCCGATCAGGACCCGCGACAGGCGTCGCCAGGCATGGACGCCGATCGCCGGCACCAGCCCGGCGCTCACCGTGGGATGTCGCAGGCGGGGCCCTCGAGACGAAGCCAGCGGCCGATCCGGTGACGGTTCCGGGCGACGACGCCGTACAGCTGGCCCACGATCCAGCGGGCCGGCGCGAGCGCCGCGACGGGCCGGACCACGCGCCCGCCGGGCAGCCGCCCCGCGATCGTGAATGCGGCGTCGCCCCCGGCATGGACCTCGCCGGTCGATTCGTCGACGACGTGGAGGACGCTCGCGAGGGGCAGGTGGCGCCCAGCGGCCGCGATCGCCGGCCGCCCGGACGTCGCGGCCTCCTGGAGGGGCAGGAGCTCCAGCCGGCCGGCGCGATCCCACCGCCGGAGACGCCGGGCCGTCGCGGTGCAGATCCCGCAGTCGCGGTCGTAGAGCACGACGAGGCGACCCTTCGGCGGCGCGTTCGAGCCGGCCGGCGCCACGGCGATCGGAGCGGCGCTCATCGGATCGTCACGCAGAACTCGTTCCCCTCGGGGTCGGCGACGATCGTCCAGCGGAACGCGCCCAGGTTGTGCTCCGCGATCTTCCGGCCGCCGAGCCCGATCAGCCGCTCGACCTCGGCGTCGACGTCCGCAGCGTCGAAGTCGATGTGCGCCCGGTTCTTCGCAAGCTTCGGCTCGGGCACCTTCTGGAAGAGGATGTCGAACCCGATCCGCTCCTCCGCGGGCGCCCGCAACCCGACGAACTGCTCGTTGATCGGATGCGCCGTCCAGCCCAGTGCCGCGGTCCAGAACGGAACGACGACGTCGTGGTCGGCGCAGTCGATCACGACGTTGTGCGGATGGAGGCGCCCCAGCCGGGGCGCGGTCTCGGGCTCGGTCACCGCCACGAGGGCCGGGCGGCATCGGGATAGAGCCGGACCCGGCGGTACGGCTCGCGGCCGCGCGAGCGCGACACGAGGTTCGCCCGCTCGGCCATCTGGTGCTGGAGCCGCCGGATGTAGGCGTTCTGCGGTGACAGCTCGACCGGCTCGGAACCGTGGAGCACCATCCCGATCGCCTCCTCGGTCTCTCGCATCGCCGCCTCGCGCGGGTCGATCTCGAGCGAGAAGATCGAGGTCAGGCTCGACTGCATCTGCGGGACGGTGTTCGATTTCAGGACGTAGATCGGCAGCGCCCGCTCCTCGGCCTCGCGGAGCATCGGTGTCTTCTGCTTGTACTCGTTTCGGAGCGTCATGACGACGTCCGCCTCGTCGACGTCGTGGGCCACGATGACCGGCAGCTGCAGCTCGCGGACTGCCTGCTCGAGGCGCCGCCGGCTGATCCCCTGGGGCAGGACGCGGAGCGTCGGCAGCGGCGCGCCGCCCGGGACGAGGACGCCTTCGCCGCGCTCGCCCTCCTCGATGCCGAGGGGCAGATCGGGCTCGTCGTCATCGTCGAGGTCGTCGGCGTTGACGGGCGCGGTGCCCTCCTCGGCTTTCATCGCGGTCAGCGCACGGCTCGCCTGGTCGCGCCACGCCCTCTGGCGCTCGAGCTCACGCGCGTCGCGCGCCCGCGGGTCCACGACCGGCGTCGCGGACGCACCCCGCTCGAGCGGTCCGCGATCGGCGATGTCGCCCGCGACGAACGGGGCGTCGCCGAGACGCGCGATCCGCTCACCGGGCATGACGCCCGGTGCGCCACCCTCCGATTGGCTGCCGCGCGGCGCGGGCTCACGCCCGGAGCCGCCGCGGGTCTGGCGCCAGCCGCCGCTCGCTCCGGGGCGATAGCCCGAGCGGAAGCCGGCCCCGGAGCTCGCCGCCGCTCCGGCATCGCGGTATCCCCCCGAGCGGTACGAGCTCTCGCCGCGCCAGCCCGGCTCCATCCGCCACGGCTGGCCCGAGCCCACGAGGCCGGCGAAGCGGCCGTCGCCGAGCTGCTCGCGGGGGGAGGGTCGCGGCCGGGCCTGCGTCCGGTGGACGCCTTCCTCGTCGCGCCACCGGAGCTCGGGCGCGACGGCATCGCCGCGCAGGAGCGAGTCCACGGTCTCCGCGACGTCCGCGTGCACGGTGACCCGCTCGCGGTCCTGGATCTCGATGATCACGTCGAACGTGGGTGGCGCCTTCCGCTCGAGGACGCTCTTCTGCGTCCGCCGCCGGCGCGCCTCCTCGTCGCCGAGGGTCACGCTCTGGATCCCCCCGATCAGGTCGGACAGGGTCGGGTTGAGCATCAGGTTGTCGAGGTTGTTGCCGTGGGCCGTCCCGATGAGCTGGACGCCGCGCTCGGCGATCGTCCGCGCAGCCTGCGCCTCGAGCTCCGTGCCGATCTCGTCGATGACGATGACCTGGGGCATGTGGTTCTCGACCGCCTCGATCATCACCTCGTGTTGCAGCGACGGCGTCCGGACCTGCATCCGCCGGGCCTTGCCGATCGCCGGGTGAGGGATGTCGCCGTCGCCGGCGATCTCGTTCGAGGTGTCGACGACGACGACGCGCTTGCCGAGGTCGTCGGCAAGGACGCGGGCGGCCTCGCGGAGCATCGTCGTCTTGCCGATGCCGGGCCGGCCCATGATCAGGATCGACTTCCCGCTGTCGACGAAGTCCCCGATGATCTCGATCGTGCCGTAGACGGCCCGGCCGATCCGGAGCGTCAGCCCGACGATCTTCCCGTTCCGGTTCCGGATCGCGCTGATCCGATGGAGCGTGCGCTCGATCCCGGCCCGATTGTCGTCGCCGAAGCTCCCGATGTGCTCGACCACATGGGCGATGTCGGCCTCGTCGATCTCCCGCTCGAGGAGCGTCACCTCGCTGTCCGGGAAGCGCGCCTCGGGACAGCGTCCCAGGTCCAGGACGACCTCGATGAGCTCCTCCTTCGCGGGCAGCGCATGGACGGCATCGACGATCTCCTGCGGCAGGGCCGCGAGGAGGGCGTCCAGGTCGTCGATCGATTCGCGGCGCCGGTCAGCGGACAACCGTCTCTCCTTGGTCAACGAACTCCGGCCGGCACGAGCGCCGGCTCGGCGACACGCACGAGCGTGTCCTTCATCAGCAGGGTCACCGTGGCGATCGTACCGAAGCCCGCATCTTCGAGCCGTCGATCGATCGGCGACTCGTAGGTTCGGACCGGAGCAATCACACCGTGCTCGCGACGCGCGGCGTCCTTCTCGGTCCGCGCCCGGATGATCCCGAGCGCGAACGCGGTGAGCGCCGAGGCGTCGGCGTCGGGACGCGCGAGCAGCTTGAGGTAGTGCGGCTGGTCCTCCTTCGCGACACCGATCTGGGCGAACGCGTCCAGCGCGGTGCCGTCCTTGCCGCCGTCGGGCGATTCCTGGACGAAGGCCTCGACGTCGGCGAAGCGGAGGATCGGGGCGAGGCTGCTCCGCGGGACGCGCCAGCTCGTGCCCTGGCGCTCCCAGTCCGGCAGCCGGATGCCCTCGAGCCGTTGGACCGGCTGGGGCGTCGCCGCGGCGTACAGGCGCGAGAGCGGGAGGGCGTCGAGCTGGCTCGCCGGCCGGATCCGGCATTCGCGCGCCTGCTCCTCGGACCACGTCTCGGGCAGTGGCTGATCGCCGTCGCGGTGCATGACGTGCTCGTCGCCGTACCGCGCGAAGCCCGCCTGCATGAACAGCTCGACGTTGCCGTCGCGATCGGCGCATGCGACGTGGAGCCGGAACGGTCCGCGCTTCGACGCCTCGCGCAGGACCTGGTTGACGAGACGGAAGCGGATGTCACCGGCCTGGCCCGAGCCGATCCCGTCGAGCTCGACGATCGTCCACTCGTCCCGGACGGAGTCGCGCTCCACCCGGATCAGGCCCGAGAGGCGCCCGGCCTCCTCGTATACGTACATCAGGTCGTGCGGCTGGAACGCGCCGAGCGGCAACCGGAACAGTGAGAACACGCCGATCGGGCGGCCGCTCAGCGGAAGTCCCAGCGATCGCGTCGCGGCCGCCTCGTCCTGACAGAGGCGCGACAGCTCGCCGAGGGCGGCGAGATCCGTGAGGCGGGCGACCCGGACCTTGCCGCTCGCGACCGAACGGGCGGAGCGGGCGTGGGTCATGAGGCGTTCCTTGCCCGTCTCGTGGGGTGATGACGCCGGCCCGATCCCTCGCCGGGATCGTCGTGCTCGGCGGCCATCGTCGCGACGAGCCGATGGAAGCGGGTCTCGCCGGCGAGCTCCGGGTGGAAGCTCGTCGCGATGACGTTCCGCTCGCGGACCGCGACGACGCGGCCGTCGTCGAGCCGAGCCAGGACGTCGACGTCGGGCCCGACGTGCTCGATGACCGGTGCCCGGATGAACACGGCGTGGACCGGCGTGTCACCGAGGACCGGCACCGCCAGGTCG
The DNA here is from genome assembly GCA_035688935.1 of Candidatus Limnocylindrales bacterium. GTDB lineage: Bacteria > Chloroflexota > Limnocylindria > Limnocylindrales > CSP1-4 > CF-46. The sequence continues at coordinate 5,455 of DASSMI010000271.1, forward strand.
GCCTCGAACGAGTCGAGTTGACGGCCGAACGCGTTGCGCTCCACCGAGACGTCGAGGAGGGGCAGGACCGGCTCCTCGCCACCCTCGATCGCGCGGCTCAGGATGATCATCCCGGCGCACGTGCCGAAGAGCGGTGCGCCGGTCGACGCGAGGTCGAGGATGGGCTCGCGGAGCCCCCACCGGTCGATGAGCTTGCGCATCGTCGTGCTCTCGCCGCCGGGGAGGATCAGGCCCGCGACCCCGTCCAGGTCCTGGGGCAGGCGCACGGCGACCCCCTCCACGCCGATCGAGGCGAGGGTGTCGAGGTGCTCCCGGAAGGCGCCCTGGACGGCCAGGACTCCGATCTTCATCTGGCGCGGACCATACCAGCCGCTTACCAACCGCGGACGGCGAGTCGCTCCTGATCGGGGATGGCTTCCATGGCGATGCCGCGCATCGGCGCGCCGAGGCCCTTCGACACCTCCGCGATGATCTTCGGGTTGTCGAAGTGCGTGGTCGCCTGGACCATCGCGTTCGCCATTCGGGCCGGGTCCTCGCTCTTGAAGATCCCGGAGCCCACGAACACCCCCTCGGAGCCGAGCTGCATCACGAGCGCCGCATCGGCCGGGGTCGAGATCCCACCCGCCACGAAGTTCACGACCGGCAGCTTGCCGTCCTCCGCGACGCCCTTGACGAGCTCATACGGGGCCTGGAGCTCCTTGGCGGCGGCGAACAGCTCGTCGTCGCGCATGCCCTGGAGCTTCCGGATCTCGGACAGGACCGCGCGGAGCTGGCGGACCGCCTCCACGACGTTGCCGGTCCCGGCCTCGCCCTTCGTCCGGATCATCGCCGCACCCTCGTTGATCCGGCGGAGGGCCTCGCCCAGGTTCCGGCAGCCGCACACGAACGGGACCTTGAACGCGTGCTTGTCGATGTGGTTGACCTCGTCGGCCGGCGTGAGGACCTCGGACTCGTCGATGTAGTCGACGCCGATCGCCTCGAGGACCTGGGCCTCGACGAAGTGGCCGATCCGGGCCTTCGCCATCACCGGGATCGAGACCGCGTCCATGATCCCCGCGATCATCTCGGGATCGGACATCCGGGCGACGCCGCCGGCGGCCCGGATATCGGCCGGGACCCGCTCGAGGGCCATGACGGCAACGGCGCCGGCGTCCTCGGCGATCTTGGCGTGGTCGGGCGTGACGACGTCCATGATGACGCCGCCCTTGAGCATCTGGGCCAGACCCTTCTTCGTCGCCCAGGTGGAGGTCTCGACGGTCATTTCCTGCGTGGCTCCGGTCTCGGTGCGCTGGTTGCGGGGATCGGCCGGCCCCGGGGTCGTCGCCCGTTCGAGCCGCTCGCCGCCCTCGCGCGTCGGGATTATCGCACGAGGCCGTTCAGCGTCCCGCGGCTTGGTCCAGTGGAGTGGTCCATTGCGCTCGGTGGGCCGAGCCGGGCGTCCCCGCTCGAACCCGTCAAGACGCGTCAGCTCGGATCGCGTGACGCCGCTGGCGCTGTCCGCGATTCGACAGCGACGACCGCGCAACGTCGCAACGGGCCGTGCGTCTTCCCAACCGCAGAACGCGCCGCCCATCCGAAGCCGGCGGGCTGCAGCAGGCGCCGATCCGGCGCGAGGGGACGACGATGCGCAGGTTCATGTCCATTCCGCTGGCGGGCCTCCTGGCCTTGCCGTTGGCGGCACCCGCACTGGCGGGGCCGAACGTCGACAACAGCAGCGGCTCGCTGACGTTGGCGCAGGGCTCGTGGTACGTGCCGGACCCCGAGTCCGAGACCGGCCGCCAAGGGTCCATCGTCGTGGGTCAGGACTCGAGCGGCGAACCGCCGTTCGTCCAGTATTCGGAGTCGTCCGAGTCCTGGGTCCAGTGCACCGGAGGCGACACGCCCGACGACCCGGACGACGACACCTACGGCCTCGTCGCGAGCTACGTCGACGGATACGGCAGCGCGACGCTGAGGATCAGCAGGAACTTCGGGTCCGCGGCGGCCGAAGGCGTGATCACGCTCTTCCGGTCGACCTTCGACGAATGCCTCGGCGAGAAGACCGCCGAGGAGCTCGGCGACGTTCCGTTCGGCCTCGACCTGGCCGCGACGTCCGGGATCGTCCGGGAGTCGGGAATCGGCCGCTTCCAGCTCCCGGGCGAGTACAACTCGCACTCGTCGTACCGGGCCTCGTACTGCTCGGCGGCGGGGACGCTCGAGCTGGGCGCGACGTCGGTCGACGTCACCGGACAGATCGGGAAGGTCAGCTGGATGGATCACACGAACGGCTGATCCAGCCGGCTCGCATGCACACGACGGCCCCGGGGCGATCCCGGGGCCGTCGTCCTGCTTCCTCGCCCGCTACCTCGCCACCGTCCGGACGACGCCCGACATCAGCTTCGTCGCGCGGCGCGCCGCGCCAGGGCCGAGCCGGGACAGCGCCTCGATCAAGTCGAGGACGTCGTCATCCGGAAGCCCTCCGAGCAGGTGGACGAGCCGCAGGACCGTGTCGTCGGAGACCTGCCCGAGCAGGCGCATCCCGCGCTCCAGCTCGCGCGGCTCGAGCTTCGGCACGAGACCGACCGCCCGATCGAAGAGCCGCACGAACCCGTAGAACGTGACGAGCCAGTCACGAAGCCCCGCGAGGTCGCGGTCGTCGGGGTTGTCGGTCGCGAGCCGGGTCGCCTGATCGGCAGTCTGCTCGATCACCTCCACGATCGGGTCGCCCTCGCGGATCTTCCGCTCGGCGATCACCCGCGTGAACCACTGCCAGTGATCGCCGACCGCCCGGTAGGCGGTCCCGGCCGGGCCCCGCCGGCCGACGCGCCGCGGCTCCTCGACCCGCTCGACGATCCCCCATGTCTCCGCATCGGCAAGGGCGAGGCTCGCCGCGCGGTGCGACAGCCCGAGTGCCTCCCGGATCTCGCGTTCGGTGAGCGCCTCGTTCCGGACCATCAGGTACGCGTGCACCCGGCCGATCGCCGGCGCGACGCCCCACGACGCGCTCATCTCGCCCCATGCGTCGGCGAATCGGAGCCGGAGGTCCTCGGCCGGTCCGACGCCGTTGCCGTGCGTGCGCGCACCGAGATCCGAAACATGCGCCTTGACAGTAGCGAGTTCGTGGTTCATAACTTGCTAGCAAATGGTAGCACGGAAGGAGAACGACGTGACCGCCAACGCCTGGGTCGGTCGAATCCCCGCTTCTGCCGACTCGACACGCGCCGAGCATCCCGGTCGCTGGCTGGGAGGGATGGTCGGTTCGCTTGCGTGCCTTCCTCCTCTCACGGTCGGCCTGGTGCTGAACGGCGGGGCGTTTTCGCGACCGATGGGGTTCAGCGCTCTCGGGGGTGCGATCGCAACGTTCTCCGCCCTGGGCATCCCGATCGGATGGCTCCTGGGTCGACAACTGTGGCCGTCGCTGCGGTCGAACGGCTGGCAACACGCCGTCGCGATCGGGCTGGCATTTGGGTGGACGGCTCCAGTGCTCGGCGCCGGCGAGATCTGCTTCGGCGGCCTTCTGGCGCCGTGGGCGAATCCGCCGCTGCTGATGGGAACCGATGGTTGGTGGATCTTTCCCGTTGCGGTTCCAGTGTCGTTCCTCGCAGCGCCGCTGACACTCTCCGTTGGTCTGTGCTGGGCGATCGCCGGACGGCTGATCCCGTCGACGTGGGCGTCGCGCGCCCGGGTCCCGCGGCCTTTCGACCGGTTGGGCTCGCGCCACGTCCTGATCGCGGTTCTGTCCTGGACGGTCGTCGCCGAGATCGCGACGATCATCGCTCGCGGCTCGGCGCTGCGGCGGTGACGACGCGGGCCCGACTCCTGAGCGCTGTCACGGCAAGCGGGATCTCGGCGATCGCGGCGACTGGGCTCCTTCTAGGTGGCGCGGCACTCCCGGCGCGAGCGGACGACGTTCGGACCCCGTTGTTCATCGGTGCCGCCGGTTCGGGCATCGGCATCATCGTCGCCTGGTACGTGGGCTGGACGCGGCTCGGAGATGCGCTGTCGACGCGCCGCGGCCGGCTCGTCGTCGTCAGGGTGTCCGTCCGCGCCGTGGTCACCGGAGCCGCGATCGTGGCAGTGGTCCTCGGAACGCTCGGGGCTACCTGGCCGACGGACGTGACGTCAATGACTCTCGATCGCGTCGGACCGGCTGTCCTGTACCCGCTCGCGGGTGCGGCCTTCGAGTCGGGGATCGCGTTTGCCTGGGGCCTCGCGATGTTCGGGATCCCGGCGCTCGCCCTGACGATGCCAATCGTGGCGCTCTGGCGAGTGATCGTTCGGCGCGTCCTCGGGACGGCCCGATGAGGCGTCGGGTGTGGCTTGCCGGCGCCTCCGTCGGCGCGACGACCGGGCTGCTCACGCTCGAGTTTCCGAGCCTTGGCTGGCTCGTCCTCGCGGCATTCGTCGTCCCGGCCCTGCTGTCGGCGACTCGCGTCGCCGCGATCAGCGGTCTGACGGTCGGGTTCGGAGGCACATGGCTCGCCCTCCTCGGGAACTCAAGCGCGTCGTGCCGGCCGCCCGACTGCATCGCACCCGACATCGCGCCGTGGCTCGCGATCGGCTCCGGCGTGCTGACGACAGGCATCGCGCTCACGGTTGCGCTGTACGTGCGGATCAGGAGCCGGCGAGCGCCATGACGGCCGCAACGGCACGGAACAGCGGGTGCTTCTGGTCGACTGCGACCGTGCAGCTCCGGATCTCCTCGTCGCCGGTCGGCAGGTGGAAGGTGTAGACCACCTCCTGGCCGTCGAACGCGGTCGGGCATTCCCCGGTGAACGGCCGGCTCTCGATCAGGGCGAAGTTCGCCTGGTCCATCTCCACCCGAACGGCGTCCAGGAGCTCCCTGGGCACGGTCCCGAGGACGCGCGGCGCCGGGACCGCCTCGCGGAGCGTCCCGTCCGCCTCCAGCGTCACGAGCCGATGGCACGCGCCCTGAGGGCACTCGCCGCCCACGAACTCGACCGAGACGAGCGGGGACGGGTCCTGCGACACGGCCGGCGCAAGGCTGGGTCGGGCACTGGGCGTGGGACTGATCTCGGGCCGGACGTCACCCGTGAGGCCGCCGCTCCAGCATCCGGCGAGCACGAGGACGAGCGCGAGGAGCGCTGGCACGCGATGCATGGGCCGCGGGACGCCGGCGGAAACCCATCGGTTCCGACCTAGACTTGCGCGATGGCCGTGCTGCGGAGCCGCCTCGATCCGGCCGCGCCGGAGACGCGCGCCAACCACGACGCGATGGCGGCGCTCGTCGCCGACCTGCGCGACCGCCAGGCCGCCGTCGCCGATCGAGGCGCCGGCGGCGATGACCGATCGATCGCCCGCCATCGCGAGCGCGGGAAGCTGCCCGTCCGCGAGCGGATCGACCGCCTGCTGGACCCCGGCAGCCCGTTCCTCGAGCTGAGTGCGCTCGCCGCGAACGGGCTCTACGACGGGGATGCGCCGAGCGCGGGCATCGTCACGGGGATCGGCCGGGTCGAGGGGGCGACGTGCGTGATCGTCGGGAACGACGCGACGGTCAAGGGCGGCACGTACTACCCGTTGACGGTGAAGAAGCATCTCCGCGCCCAGGAGATCGCGCTCGAGAACCGGCTCCCGTGCGTCTACCTCGTCGACAGCGGCGGCGCGTTCCTCCCCCTCCAGGCCGACGTGTTCCCGGACCGCGACCACTTCGGGCGGATCTTCTACAACCAGGCCCGGATGTCGTCGCTCGGGATTCCGCAGATCGCCTTGGTCATGGGCTCATCCACCGCCGGTGGGGCGTACGTCCCCGCGATGAGCGACGAGACGGTCATCGTGCGCGGAACCGGCACGATCTTCCTGGGCGGCCCGCCGCTCGTGAAAGCCGCGACGGGCGAGGACGTGACCGCCGAGGAGCTCGGCGGCGGCGACGTCCACACCGCCACGTCGGGCGTCGCCGACCACCTGGCGCTCGACGACGAACACGCGATCGCGCTGGGTCGCTCGATCGTCGCGAACCTCAACCGCAAGGCGCCGCCGCTCCCGTGGGACCGCCGCGAGCCCGAGCCACCGGCCGTCGATCCGTGCGGCGGGCCGGGCGTGGCGGACCTCTACGCCGCGGTCTCGGCCGATCCTCGCCGCCCGGTCGAGGTCCGCGAGATCATCGCGCGGCTCGTCGACGGCAGCCGGTTCCACGACTTCAAGCCGCGCTACGGCGAGACGCTCGTCACCGGGTTCGCGCACGTCGATGGCTGGCCCGTCGGGATCGTCGCCAACGACGGGATCCTGTTCAGCGCCTCCGCGTTGAAAGGCGCCCACTTCGTGGAGCTGTGCGCCCAGCGGAAGATCCCGCTCGTGTTCCTCCAGAACATCACCGGCTTCATGGTCGGCCGCGAGTACGAGGCCGGCGGCATCGCCAAGGACGGGGCGAAGATGGTCACCGCCGTCGCCTGCGCGGAGGTGCCGAAGTTCACGATCCTCATCGGCGGGTCGTTCGGCGCCGGCAACTACGCGATGGCCGGCCGCGCGTACCAGCCGCGGTTCCTCTGGACCTGGCCCAACTCGCGGATCTCGGTGATGGGCGGCCAGCAGGCGGCTCGGGTGCTGTCGACCGTGGGCGGGCCCTTTCCGGACGACGCCGCACGGGACGCCTTCGAGGCGCCGATCCTCGACACCTACGAGCGCGAGGGCTCGCCGTACTTCGCGACGGCGCGACTGTGGGACGACGGCGTCATCGATCCGCTGGACACGCGACAGGTCCTCTCGCTCGGCATCGAGGCCGCGTTGCACGCGCCGATCCCCGAGACCCGCTTCGGTGTCTTCCGGATGTAGCACCCTGTGCGGCCGGGGGACTCGCATCGCGCGCTGAGCCGCCCATACGCTGCTGCCCCCAGCGGAGGCGAGACGATGTTCACGTTCTGGAGCGAGACGCGCGGACGGCGGAACC
>DASSMI010000272.1:0-9173 GCA_035688935.1 Candidatus Limnocylindrales bacterium
TCGAGCGTCCGGCGCCGATCCTCGAGCGGCTCGCGGAGGAGCGCCTCGACCGGCGCGTCGCCGCCGCGACCCAGACCCAGGACGTCGAACGCGACATAGATGACCGGGACCTCGGCCCGGATCGCGGCCGACGGCGACTTCCGCCCGAGCCGCGCCTGGAGCGCGATGAACGGCAGCACGACGCCGTCACGGAACCCGAGGATCTCGCCGTCGAGGATCCCGTCCCAGTCGAGCCCGCGCGCCCCCTCGACGATCTCGGGGAACTGGTTGCTGATGTCGTGGAGATCGCGCGAGTACAGCCGGATGTCATCGCCCTCGCGGTGGAGCTGGGCGCGGATCCCGTCGTACTTGTCCTCGACCCAGACCGGCACGCCGAGCCGCTTCACGATCTCGGCGGCATCCTCGGCCGGCGAGGCGAGCATGAACTTGATCGGGTGGAAGAGCGCGAGGCTCGCCTCGTCGAGCCGGTCGTCCCGCGCGAGCTCGGCCATCGCCCCGATGTCGCCGGTCAGCATCCCGGCCCACTTGACCTCATCGAGCGGCCGGCCGAACGCCTTCGCGATGGCCGCCTCGACGAGCCCCTCGCGCAGCCCGATGCGGAGCTCGCCGGACAGGACCTTGACGATGTACTTGGCCGTCAGCGGGTCGCTTCGCGAGAGCAGCTCGCGCAGGATCCCGCTCTTCGCCGCGGGCCCGGACGCCTGCTCGATCTCGGCGTACGCGGCCGCGACCTCGGGGAGCGTCGGCGACTCCGCGGGATCGGGACGATGGGCCGCGAGCTCGAGGACGTCCTGGACCGCCAGCCCCAGGTCCGAGGACCGGTCGTAGGCCTCGCCGAGTGCCGACCGCGGGACCCCGGCGAGATCGGTGACGGTCGTCGCGATCGCCGACCAGCCGAGCCCGGCGGCCCGTTGATCGGCCTCGGCGAAGGGCCGGCCGGTGAGGAAGACGGTGGCGATCGGGAGCTCGTCGGCGGACAGCGTCGCCAGGTAATCCGCGAGCAGCGCCGTCTTCTCGGAGGTCCGGGTCGTGGCGGCGACGCGCTCTGCGACCTCGCTCCAGCGACGCATGGCGGCGATGGTATACCGTCCCCTGCCATGGCCCCGCGGAGCTGGTTTCCCGAGTCGATCGAGGGCGATCGGGTCGTCCTCCGCCGGCACGCGCCCGGCAACCTGCGAGCCTTCCAGCGCTGGTACGCGGACCCGTCGGTCGTGCGCCTGACGCGCTACCAGGACGGCCCGATGCGCCCCGACGAGATCGAGCGGTTCTTCGCCGCGCGGGCGCTCGGAACCGACTCGCTCGCGATGGCGATCCACCTCCGCGACGGCGACCGCCTCATCGGGACCTGCGCGCTGTCGCAGCTCGACGCCGACAACGGCTCGGCCCTGTTCCACATCACGATCGGCGAGACCGACGCCTGGGGTCACGGGTACGGGACCGAGGCGACCCGGCTGATCGTCGGCCATGCCTTCGACGTCCTCGGCCTCCATCGGATCGGACTGAGCGTGTTCGCCTTCAACGAGCGGGCGATCCGCTCCTATCGATCGGTCGGCTTCGTGGTCGAGGGTCGCGCGCGCGAGGCGATCTGGCGCGAGGGCCGCTGGTGGGACGAGATCTCGATGAGCATCCTGTCGGACGACTGGGCCGCGGTCCGCGGCCGGCCGGCCGATCCGGAGCCGGCGCGCGAACGGGAGCGGGGCGGATCGATGGCCGCGCTCTTCGGGAGGCGCCGATGACGACCGAGGGACCCGGGGCGGACGCGGCCCGTCGCGACGTCCGCGTGCTCATCGGGGCCAAGGGCCACGTCGTCGACAACGCTCGCGGCGTGATCGACCGCCTCGACGCGGCGTTCGCAGCCGGCGACCTCGAGCGTACGCCGTCCCTCGATGCGTTCCTCACCGACCTCATGCCCGCTCTCGAGCAGGACGACGGCCAGAAGCTCGGCGGGAAAAGCGCCGAGGCCGCCCGGTTCATCCTCCGGGCGATCGACCGGGAGCTCGACCGGGCCTGAGCCGATCTACGGGGCCGTCGAGCCGGCCGGGGCCGTCGAGCCCGTCGGGGCCGGCGGCTCGGACGCGGCGGGCGTCGACGTCGCTTCGGGCGACGGCGGCGGCGTGGGCGTCGCCGCGGCCGCGGTCGGGGTCACGTCCGGGCTCGGCGGCGGAGTCGGCGTGGGGGTCGGCGTGGGCGTCGGAGTGGGGGTCGGCGTCGGGTCGGGCGCGGGCTCTCCCGGCAGCCCGGCACGGACAGGGACGATCACGACCCAGCGGCGGTACCACTCGGACGTCATCGACTGGACCGAGCTCCGGCGCCAGCCGCTCGTGTAGACGTCGTCGTGCGGGCTGTCGATCTCGCGGTACGCCTGGAAGCGGTACGTCAGGCTGCCGGACCGGAGCTGCGAGAGCCCGATCAGCTTGTTGACGATCCCGTCCTTGTAGAGCGGGTCGGACAGGTAGACGCCGAGCACCGTGAAGCTCGTCGAGGTCGCCGGGTTCTCGCCGCTCACGAGGTAGCCGGTGATCACCTGGGCGTGACCGCCGGCCCAGCCGAGCATCCCGACCGGCTTGTGGTACTTCGCGATCGAGACGACCGCCGCCCGGACGGCGGTGTCGAAGGAGCCGTAGGCGCGATCGTCGTAGACCCGCAGGTCGGCGTTCGTCATCGCGTCGCGGCCCCAGCCGAAGTTGTTCAGCGCGTTCCGCCACCCGTGGGCGTCCGAGCCGGCACGGCCCCAGGCGAGCGTGTCGTGCCCGCGCTCGAAGTACAGGATCGACAGCATGTCGTGGTAATCGGTCGCGCTGTTCTTCACCCGGCTCGTCTTCCAGGTGAAGCCCGCGCCGCCCGTCCCGGTCAGGGCGGTGAAGTTGAGCATCATCATCACCGCGGCCGCGGTGCAGGCCGTCGGGTACGGGTCCTGGGTCAGGTAGCCGGCGCTCCGGTAGGTGTTGTAGCGCCACGTGGTCTCCGCGGCGGCGCCGGTCGGCGTGAATGCCGCGAGCACCGCCGTACCGAGGACCAGGGCAAGGAGCGGCGAGCGTCGTGAGCGCACCGCGATCGATCGCCTCCGCGGGACGGGTGGTTTGACGGCCCAAGCCTCCCGGACGGAGACGCGTCCGCCAACCCGGACGATTGTCGCAGCCCGCCGCACCGCGAGGGCCATGTGGCGGGAAGGCAACGGGTCGCGTCGGTCGGTTCCAGGGTCTCGCGCGACCTCGCGGGCTCGGTCTTGACTCTCGACCGGCCCGAGGGTTCAGGATGACCGCCGTGGACGACGACCTGCTGTCGATCGGACGGTTCGCGCGGTTGACCGGGCTCACCGTGGGCGCGCTGCGCCACTACGACGAGCTCGGTCTGCTGCACCCGGCCGACACCGACCGCTTCACCGGCTACCGCCGCTACCGACGGGCGCAGCTCGAGACCGCGCGGACGATCGCCCGCCTGCGCGACCTCGAGGTGCCGCTCGACGAGATCCGGGAGGTCCTGGCGATGGACGACCCGGCCGAGCAGCGGCGGCGGCTCGCCGTCCACCGCGCGCGGATCGCCGCCCGCTCCGACCGACTGACCCGACTGCTCCACGTGGTGGGGCGCATGACCGATGGAAAGGACCCGATCGTGACGAACACCGTCTCCGATCCCACGGCCGCGACGACCGTGGACCTCGACCCCGCGACGCATCGGCAGCTGGGCGTCGACCTGTTCAACTCGACGTGGACGCTCATCGAGAAGGCGGACCGCTCTCCGGCCGAGACCGACGAGATGATCCATCGCGCGCACGCCTCGCGCTGGCACTGGGCGCGCGCGGCCGGCACGAAGCCGGTGAACCTCGCCCGCGGGGAGTGGCTCTGCTCGCGCGTGTACGCCACGATCGGGCGGGGGGAGGCGGCGCTGTGGCACGCCAGGCGCTGCGTCGAGATCAGCGAGTCGATCGGCGAGGACGACGGCCGCGCATCGTGGGATCTCCCCGCGGCGTACGAGGCCATGGCCCGGGCGTCGTTCGCCGGCGGCGACTCCGCCAGCGGGGCGCTCTGGAAGGCCAAGGGGCTCGAAGCGCTGGCTGCGATCGACGACGCCGACGACCGGATGCCGATCGAGCAGGACCTGGCGTCGCTGCCCGGCTGAGGGTCACGATCGGTCACATCGATCGAGGACGGCCGATTGAGCGGGTCGCGCCCTAGACTTCGCCCATGACACAGCACAAGGTCGGAATCAACCTCTGGAGTCAGGCCTCGTCGTGGGCCGACTTCCTCGCCGCCGCCAAGCGCGTCGACGAGCTCGGCTACGCGAGCCTCTGGACGTGGGATCACCTCCACGCGATCGTCGGCGATCCCCAGCAGGCGATCTTCGAGGGCTACGTGACGCTCGGCGCGTGGGCGGAAGCGACGACCAACGTGAAGCTCGGGCTCATGGTCGGCGCCAACACGTTCCGCAACCCGGGCCTCGTCGTGAAGTCGATCACGACGCTCGACCATGCCAGCGGCGGGCGGGCGATCCTCGGGATCGGCGGCGCGTGGTTCGAGTACGAGCACACCGCGCACGGGATCGATTTCGGGAGCGGCTTCGGCGAGCGCCTGACGTGGCTCGACGAGTCCGTCGCGGCGATGCGGACGCTCCTCGACGGCGGGACGGTGACCTCGAAGCCGGGCGGCCGCTACCAGTTCCGCGACCTCCACCACGTCCCGGACCCCGTCCAGCGGCACGTCCCGATCATGATCGGCGGCACCGGTCGGACGAAGACGCTCCGGACGATCGCCCGCTACGGCGACCAGTGGAACGCGGCAGGGACGCCGGAGCTCCTCGGCGAGCTCGGCCCGATCCTCGACGGCTACCTCGACGAGGAGGGCCGGCCGCGGGAGGCGATCGAGCGGACCTCGAACCTCTGGATGATCATCCGCGACTCCGAGGCCGAGGCGCGCCGCGTCTGGGACGAGACGATGGCGGCGAACGTCAAGGAGGTCGACGAGGGGATGATCGCCGAGCAGCGGCCGATCCTGGGCCCCGTCGAGAAGGTCGCCGACCGGATGCGCGAGTACGCCGCGGCCGGGTTCACCAGCCACATCCTCGAGGTGCCCGCGCCGTACGACCGCGAGACGCTCGACCGCTTGATCGGCGAGGTGCTGCCCCTCCTCGAGCGCGACTGAGCGGATGGCCGGCGAAGGGCGATCGATCGGATCCGCGGTCGGCCGGTTGTTCGCGGTGCTCGACTCGGCCGACGCGGTCGAGGGAGCGCGGCGCGAGCTCATCGCTGCCGGGGTCGACCCCGGCGCGATCGAGACGTTCGCCGGCGCCGAGGACGCCGCGGCCTTCGACCCGAGCGGCGCGCGCCACGGCTGGCTCGGCCGGTTCTACCGGATCATGGAGTTCAGCTGGGCCGACCAGGCGCCCGACTTCGCCTGGTACGAGGCGGCCGTCCGCGAGGGCCACGTCGTGATCAGCGTTCGGGTGAAGGGCCAGCGCCACGTCGCCCATGCGGCGCGGATCATCGAGGACCACGGCGGCCACTTCATCAACCACTTCGGCTGGTTCGAGACGCAGGAGCTGGCCCGCTGGAAGGGCCCCGAGCCGAAGGTGCCGGGCTTCCTGCGGCGCTAGCCGGGTCGGGCGAGGAGCATCACCCCGATGAAGGCGAGCAGGGTCGCGACGATCACGGCGAACCCGGCCCAGCGGATCGCCACGTCGCGCCGGCGCTGGCTCAGCGGGCTCAGACCCTCGGGACCGCGCAGGTAGCGGCCGAGGCCGGGCCAGCCGAAGGGCCCGGGCGGCTCCGGCGGCGGATCCCGGCGTGGATCGCTCATCGGTGGATCATCGCGGATGACGACCGACCCGGCCGGGCGTGACGCCGCAGCCGGGTCGTTGGATGTCGCGAACGTGGTCCGTCGGTCAGCGCACCGGCCAGATCCTCCACGTGCCCCCCGCGTCCGGAGCGACGACGAACTGCTCGAAGCCGGCGTTGTTCCCGGCCAGCGCCGGGTAGTCGACCTGGATCAGCCAGGCGCGGCTCCGATCGGCGCCCTCGACCAGTGGCGCGTAGTCCGTCCAGTCGGTGACCCGGCTGGGCTCGCCGATCGTGTACCGCCCGTTCACGCTGTCGAAGAACGCCGCGCGTTCCTCCCGGAACGAGGCGAATCCGGCTTGATGGGTGAGGCTCGTCGGGGCGAGCAGGTCGAACGCGGCCTGCCACCTGCCGGAGACGAGCCCGTCCTCGTACTTGTGGACGAGCTCCGTCGCCCGCTCGGCGTCGGTGAGGGCGGCCGGCGCGGACGGCTCGGGCTTCGGCGTCGTCGACGGCGACGGCGTCGGGGTCGATGGCGCTGGCGTGGCAGACGGCGAGGCGGTGGCGACCGGCACAGGCGCTTGGTTCAGGTGGAGGAAGCCGCCCACCCCGGGGGCGACGGCGATGGCTGCCATGAGGAGCAGCCCGGCAACGAACGCGTACATGAGTCTCCTTTGGATGAATCCGGACCGCTGCCGCCGGAGGGCGACGACCATCCGGTCGAGATCGGGTGATTCGGGTTGGGACTGGCGCCAGGCGGACCCGGCGTCGAAGAGGCGCTGATCAAGCGGGTCCATCGCGACCCTCCAGGAGCTTGCGGAGGCGATTCCGCGCGTCACTCAACGTCGACTTGACGGTCCCCTCGGAGCAGCGCATGACCGCTGCCGTCTCGGCGACGTCGAGCCCGACGAAGTAGAAGCAGTCGACGGCGAGCCGCTGCCGGCCGGACAGGCCGGCGATCGCGTGGGCGAGGTCGAGCTCGTCGTCGATCGGCCGCACCCGGCCCGGGAGGAACCCGAGGAGGGGTCGCCGGCCGCGCCGGGCGCGACGCGCCTGGTCCGCCGTGATCGCCAGCAGCCACGCCGACGGTGTTCCGCGGCGCGCGTCGTACTGACCACGCTTCGTCCACGCCCGGATGAGCGCTTCCTGGACGACGTCGTCGCGTTCGGCATCGCTGGCCAATCGGGCGGCGAGCAGGCTCATCGCCCGGAGATGGGGCGCCGTCCACGCACCGAATTGCTCCGGTGTGGCCGCCGCCAGGTTGAGGGTGAGGGGTGAGGTCATCGTCATCACGCCCCGTCTACGCCGGGCCGACGACGTTCGGTTGGGTGTCGCCTTCCCGACAGCCGCGGCTCAGTCGCGAGCGGCCCGCCAGGGATCGTGCTCGTGGGCGAGCCACACCAGCTCCGGGTCGAGCGCACGCACGAGTCGCTGGCCCTCGGTCTCCGGCTCGTCGAGCTGGCCGTGGAAGACGGCCGTGTCGCCGGCGACGACGACTGGCCGCCGACCCGTGTCGACGACGACCACCTGCGAGCCGGGGGTGTGGCCCGGCGCCGGCAGAACGCGGATCCCCGGCAGGATCTCGCGCTCCCCATCGAGCGCCACGTACTCGACGCCCGGCGCCTCGACCCACTCGCGGATCGTGTACTCCTCCGGGCCGAGCGCGTCATCGAGCTCGCGACGTTGGACGTAGAACGGCTTGCCGGCGAACAGGTGGTTCCCGCCGCAGTGGTCGAAGTGGAGGTGGCTGTTGACCACGATGTCGACGGCGGCCGGGTCGAACCCCCACTCGGACACGGGGATCAGGCGCGGGTCCATGTCGGCGACCGCCGGATGCAGCTGGGTCAGTCCGGTGTCGACGAGGATGCGCCCATCGGGGTGATCGATCAGGTGGACGTACACGGGCATCAGCTCGCCCTCGGCGACGAGCTGGGCGACGAGGACCGGCGTGAGGGTCGGTGGCGTCATCGGGCTCACCCTCCTACGGCGGCGAGGATCCCGAGGACCTCGTCCTTCGACGGGAGCCGCGGGCTGTTGTTGATCGCGGCGTCGTCCACGGCGTCCTGGGCGATCGTCGCGTGGGTCTCCGGACCGAGGCCCTGGGCACCGAGCGTCCGGCGCTGGCCGACCCGCTCGAGCAGCCGCTCGACGGCGTCGATGCCGGCTCGGGCGGCGCTCCCTTCGGTGTCGCGCGGGTCGGCGGCGCGCAGGGCGACGGCGACCAGGGCGAGCTCGCGATCGCGCACGCCGAGGTACGTCTCGAAGACCTCGGGCATGACCGTGGCGAGGGCCGTGCCGTGCGGAAGCCGGCCGCGCGTGCCGATCGCGTGGCCGATCGCGTGGACGGCCCCGACGCCCGTCCCGGACTGCTGGCCGACGCCCGCATGGTGCGCGGCGAGGAGCATCCGGCTTCGCGCCTCCAGGTCCGCGCCGTCGTCGACGGCCTGCGGCAGCCACTCGCCGATGGTCCGGATCACGCCGACGGCGACGGCTTCGGCGAACGGGTTCGGGTTCTTCGAGAGGAGCGACTCGAGCGAGTGGGTCATCGCGTCGACGCCCGTCGCGGCCGTCGGCTCGGGCGGAAGACCGAGCGTGAGCTCCGGGTCGAGGAGGGCGAGCTTCGGCAGGACGCTCTCGTGCCCCACGTATCCCTTCCGGCCGACGGACTCGTCGGTGATCACGCCGTACGTGTTCGTCTCCGCTCCCGTCCCGGCGGTCGTCGGGATCGCGACGACCGGGCGACCCGGAACGACCGTTGCATCGTGGTAGCCGAGTGACATGACATCACGCTGATTCACTGCATGAAGCGCGATGACCTTGGCGGCGTCCATCGTCGAGCCACCGCCGAGGGCCACGACCACGGTCCCGGCGGGCTCGGTCGCAAACCGGCGGAGCGCCTCGCTTCCGCGCTCGATCAGCGCGGTGCCAGGGTTGGGCTCGATGTCGTCGAACACCTCGACGCGGACGCCCGCCGCGCGGAGGAGATCGGCGACGCGTCCCGCGACGCCGGACCGGACGACGCCCGGGTCGGTGACGACGAACGCCGTCCCCGCACCCAGATCGTCGAGGACCGACGGCAGCTCGGCGACGACACCGGCGCCGAACCGCGCCCGGTCACGTGCCAGGATCTCGAGCCGCCGGCCCGCGTAGCCGTCGAAGGTCACCGGATCTCGACCACCCGGTCCGCCGCGGTGTCGCGCCGGACCGTCAGCCAGCGGCGGCAGCCCGCCGCATGGAACCAGCGCTCGGTCGAGACCCCCGTCGGGTTGTCGAAGATCCAGACCTCGTCGAAGTCTCGCGCGTCCGCGTCGTCGATCGTGGATGGTGCCATCCGACGCTCGCCGCCGAAGACGAACTCGTCGAGCGGACGCCGGCCGCAGTTCGGGCATTCGAGCTCATGCAT
>DASSMI010000273.1:0-16992 GCA_035688935.1 Candidatus Limnocylindrales bacterium
CGTCCGTCGCGGGGCTCTGGAGCGAGTCCCCGGGACGTCGCGGGGCATCGTCACAAGTCTTGCTCAGCCCGGAGCCCGGCGACGGGGTCGCCGGGCTCCGCGGACCATGCCTGCGATGTCAGCCGATCACGACCCGGGCGGCATCTCCGTCACGAGGATCGCGTTGACGACCGGCTTGTCGCCGCGCTGCGCGGTGAACGAGATGTCGAGGACCCCGTCCGTCACGACGACCGTGAACGAGCGATCGAGCGCCGTGTTCTTGCCGACGAGCGCGTAGATGTCGAAGTTCGACAGCACCGCGTCGCCCTCGAGACCGACGCTGAAGACCCGGCCGCCGGCCTTGGCGACCTGCAGCTCGGCGAACGAGAGATCGACCTTGTACGTGCCGTTCGGAACGCTGAACCGATACGCGGTCATCCCGGCACGGAGGTCCTGGTAGAGCGGATCGCGGGTCGTCCCGGCGATGTCCGCTGTCGTCGAGCGGGTCGAGCTCGAGCCGACGTAGCCGAAGCCACCGCTCGAGAACGCGCGGTCGGCGCCGTACAGGTCGCCGTGGGCGGGATCGACGTACGAGCCACCGCCCGCGTTGATCCCCTGCTGGTAGGCCGGCACGACGAGCGTCACCGGGACCTGGACGTTACTGTGATCGGGATCGTTCGTCTGGATGACGACGATCGCGTGGTACACGCCGGAGGCGAGCCCGGTGCTGTCGATCGAGACCGTCAGCGCCTGGGTGCCGTCCACCTCGACCGTGCCCTCGGCCGGCGAGACCGACAGCCATGGGACGTCGCTGAACGTCGGCAGGCCGCTCTCGATGAGGTAGGCGTTGCCGCTGTTCTGGCCGACGGTCCAGAGGTTGCCGACGGCGTCGAGCTCGATGCCGGCGCCGCCGAAGCCGCCACCGTCGGGATGGCCGAGCGCGCGGAGCGTCTCGCACGTCCCGGGATCGATCAGGAAGATCGAATCGGTGTCGCTGTTCGTGGCCTCCCAGAGGAGGTTGAAGGAGCTGTTCCAGGCGAGCCCGGAGATATTCGGATCGGCCGGGCTGCACTGGCTCAGCGTCTCGCCCGGGGTCGTGTGGGACGGGCCGGCGACCCGGTAGACGATGCCCTCGTTCCAGCCACCGACGTAGAACACGTCGGCCGCCCGGTCATACGCGATGCCACGCTGGCTCGTGTTCGACCACGGGCTGCCGGTGATCACCTGCTGGACCGAGCCGTCGGCTGGGTCGATCCCGTAGATCCCGTTGTCGCCGCCGACGTTGACCTGCCAGAGCAGGCCGCGGCCGGCGTCGTACGCCATGTCCGCGCCCCACTCGCCGTTCGTCGGGTTCGGGAAGTCGCCCAGGCGCGTCCCGCCCGTGTCGAACTGCGCCGTGAGCAGGTCGATCGGATCGCTGAGGTACACGTCGCCGGTGTAGCCGACGCCCCATGGGAGGGTCATCCCGGCGTTCCAACTCGCGACGACGTCGCCGTCCGCCTGGATCGCCGGCGGGGCCGCGAGGGCGGATCCGCCGGACAGACCCTTCGTCGAGCGGGCGTCCGCCGCGGCCCCGGTCGGTGCGGTTCGGTGGGTCGTGGCCGCGGCGACGGCCGTGCCGGCGCCGTCGAGGTTGACCTCGCCGATCGAGAAGGTCAGCGGCTCGTGACCGCCGGCGTTGGACAGGTTGATCGTGCCGTGGTCCGTTCGACCCGGCGTGAGGACGAACACGAAGCTGTCGACGTCGACGGACGCATGGGACTGGTCGCGATGGAGCGCGGCGTCGGCGCCCGGGGTGGTGACCCCGGCCGCGATCGTCACGTTCTCGTGGCCCGTGACATACCCGTCGAGCGTGTACGTCGCCGGCCAGGTGCCCTCGGGACCGGTCACGGCATAGGTGCCGTCGCCGCCGGTCGTCGCGGCCAACGTGAGCGGACTCCCGTTGAACGTCGTCTCGACCGAGACGGCGACGCCCGCGAGCGGATCGCCGGTGTGGGCGTTCGTCACCGTGCCCGACGCCGCCCCGAAGCTCTCCGGCAGCGTCACCGTCAGGGTGACCGGGATGGAGACCTGGGTCTGCTTCGGCGCGTTCGTGACGAAGACCACGAGGCCGTGGTACTCGCCCGGGGTCAGCGTCTCCGTGCCGAGGTGCACGGTGACGACCTGCTCCTCGCCCGGATCGACCCCGCCGGACGCCGGCGATTCGCTCAGCCACGGGACGTCGGTGAACGGCTGGATCGTGCCGTGGCCGGTGTCGGGCGCCCAGTCCGAGGGACCGAGCTGGCCGACGACCATGCCGGTGTTGATGAACCCGTCGTCGCCGCCGAAGACCTCCAGCGGGATGTCGAACGCGATCGTCTTGTCGACGACGTGGGCGTCCACGATGGCGACGAGGTCGAACGTGTCTGCGCGCCAGATCGGAAGGATCCCGTCGCTGTTCGCCTCGAACAGGTCGGCGAAGTACTCCATCCCGATGTCCTGACCGGGCTGCCCGAACAGGGCCTCCGCGGGCAGGCCCGTCGCCGGGTTCTGGTCGGTGTCGAAGTAGACGTAGCCGCCGACGTTGCCCATCGGGGTCGAGGGCGAGAAGTCGATCGCCATCGAGGCGACCGAGCTGCCGTCGGATCCGCCGCGGACCGTCGTGACGTCGTTCGAATCGAGCGAGTCGCCGGCCGGGTCGGTGATGATCGTCTCGAGCGTCGCGCTGCCGCCACCGCCGCCGCCACCACCGGTGTCGCCGATCCGCAGCCGCGGGAACGACTTCGGGATCGCGACCGGAGCCCATGTCTTCTGGCGGATGATCGTGGCATCCGGTGTGGGCAGCGGCGGGAGCACGACGCCCTGGTCGCGCTCCTTGGCCTCCCACGTCAGCGGCCCACTGCCACCGTTCGTGAGCGTGACGTCGACGTCGGTCGTGGCGCCGAAGTCGACGGTTGCCTCGATGCTCGTCGGATCGACGAGCGCGATCGACGCCTTCAGCGCGGCGTCGACGGTCTGGTCGCTTCCGTCGGCGACGGTGACCGGCGTGGTCTGGGTGACGTAGTTCGTGGCTTCGATCGCGACGCTGTACGAGCCCGGCCGGAGGCGGAGGCTGTACGTTCCGTCGGCCGCCGTGTGCGTCGTGCGGCCACCGGGCGTCGCGGTCACGGTCGCGCCCGCGATCGGGCCGTCGTCGTTGGCATCGGTGACGGTGCCGTGGACGAGACCGCTCGGGACGAGCTCGTATCGGAAGGCCTCGTTCGGGCCGACGAGCCCGTCGAGGAACGAGAACTGGAGGGCGTCGCTGCCGGCGGCGTTCTCGATGCCGATGCCGGCATTGCGACCGTCACCGGGGTTCGCGGCGTTCGCGCCGTAGAGCATGTCGATCGCGCCGCTCTCCCAGAGCTTCACCTCGAAGCTCACGCGGCTGGACGTGCCGAACACGACCATGTCGGAGTACTCGAGGACGAACGCGCGGTTCGGCGCGGTGCCGATCGTCGCGTAGTCGATCGAGCTCTGGGCATCGACCGCGAGGTCCTGCCAGAACGGGTAGATCGCCGCATTGGGCACGTTCGGGCTCGGGATCGCGATCGGGAACCCGTTGTACTGGTCCGGCGCGAGGAAGTTCAGGTAGCCGTTGTCGGACAGGAAGATCTGGCTGTACGTCTCGCCGTAGAACGAGACGTCGAACGGCAGCCGGAGCCGCCCGGCGAACTCGTCGCCGAACAGCGCGCTCTGGTTGCCCGCGTCGACCCAGTCGAACGGGATCGGCGCGCAGCCGTGGCCGAAGTCGTCGAGCTTCCGGAACAGGCTGAAGTCCTGGACGATGTCCTGGTCGACCAGGTTGATCGGGGCCGTCGCGACCTCGGTGCACCCGCCGGCCGACGCGCGAAGCGTGTAGTCGCCGACCGGCAGCACCAGGTCGTATGCACCGGTGGCGTCCGTGACGGCCGCCGGGACGGGCGTGCCGAGGGCGACGATCGACGCGCCCTCGATCGGGCTGCGGTCCTCGGACGCGAGGACGTGGCCCGTGACGTGGAACCGTGGCAGGGCCGTCAGGGCGATGTCGAGATCGGTCGTCTCCTCGGTGCGGATGACGACGTCGGGGACGATCGAGGGCGCGTAGCCGAAGGCGGTCGCCGTGACCGCGTACGTTCCCGCCGCGAGGAAGATCGAGTAGTCGCCCGAGCCGTCGGCGGTGGTCGCGAACTCGCGCGTCCCGTCGTTCGCCACGACGCGGGCGCCCGCGATCGGGGATGCCGTGCCGGCGTCGGTGACGGTCCCGGACAGCGTCCCGCCGCTCTTCACGAGATCGACGGCCGCCTTCGCGTCGATCCGGCCCTCGCCGTAGACGAAGTTCGGATCGTTGTCACCCGGGTCGGGCGTCCCGCACGAGTCGTCGGGCCGGTCGACGGCCGTGACGGACAGGGCGTTCAGCAACCCGTCGAAGTCATCGATCAGCTGGGGCTTCGCCGACATCATCAGGGCGATCGTGCCCGTCGTGTGCGGCGCCGCCATGGACGTCCCCGAGACGGCCTCATAGCCGCCACCCGGCACGCTCGAGATCACGTCGACGCCCGGCGCCGAGATGTTCGGGCTGAGCTTGCCGGTCGGCGACGGGCCGCGGCTCGAGAAATCGGCGATCAGGTCGTTCTTGTCGGTCGCGCCGGCGCTGATGACCTCCGTGAAGTCACCGGGCGTTCCGTTCGAGCCGCACGACGGGCCGGCGTTGCCGGCCGAGAAGACCGGGATGATCCCGGCCGCCCGCCAGGCCTGGACCGTGGCGAGATAGAACGTGTCGTTCGGGTCGTCGCTGCCCCACGAGTTGTTGACGACGTCGGGGGCCTTCGACGGATCGGCGTTGTTCCCCGCCATGTCGGTCGGGGCGAGGATGAACTGGCCGGACGAGAGGAGCGACTCGGAGGTGCAGCCGAAGTCCTCGCACCCCTTCGCGGTCATCCACGTGGCACCCGGCGCCACGCCGGTGTCCGGGGTGAACGGGCCGGGACCGTCGCCACCGACCATCGTCCCCATCGTGTGCGTGCCGTGGAAGACGTTGTCACACGGCTCACCGGGGCAGGAATGCGACGGATCCCACCAGTTGTAGTCGTGGGTGAACGTCCCGTCGTGGTTGTTGCCGCGGTAGTTGTTGACGAGGGCGGGATGCGTGAAGTCGACCCCCGTGTCGATCGAGCCGACGACGATGCCGGAGCCGGTGATGCCGTCGGCCCAGACCTGGTCGGCGTTGATCTTCTCGACGCCCCACTCGGGGTCGCCGGCTGCGGCCTCGATCGCGACCGCGGTCTCGACCGGCTTCACGAGCGGGTACACCTTGGGGAGGTGGATCGAGGTGACACCGTCGAGCTTCGCGAGCTTCGTCACGAGCTTCGCGTCGCCGGTCACGAACAGGCTGTTGCCCAGCCAGTAGCTCTTCGCATTCGCGCCCTTCAGGCCGCGGACGAGCGCTACCGCCTGGGCCTGCGACGCCTTCGCGGTGGCCTTGAGGCGGTCCACGACGAAGCCGGCGCGCTTGCCGTGCTCCTTGATCCTGGCCGCAGCCTTGAGATCCGGCCGAGCGCCGAACTCGACGACGAATCGGGCCGGACCCGACTCGAGCGCCTTCGTCAGCGCTTTGTCGACAGGCGCACTCGCACGTTGCGGATCGGCGGCCAGAGCCGAACCGACCTGGCCGAGGACGAGTGCGAACACCGCGACGAGCACGGCAACTCGACGAGACATCGTCGATCTCCCTCCGGCCGCCGGGGACGTGGCGGCCCTCCCTCTGAGCTCGTACCGGATTCTCGAAATCCGGGCAGGCCGCGAGAATCTACTCCCCGCCCGTTGGCCCGCGTCTCGCGTTGCTGCACCGCACCCCGAAGGCGGTGCCGACGCGCACCGGAGCCGCCGCGTGCGATCCTGCGACCGTGACCGCGATCGTCGAGATCCCCACCGGCGCGACGCCGATCCGGGCGGCGCTGATCGAGCGACCGGGCGAGCCGATGCGGACCGAGACGCTCCGCCTCGATCCGCCCGGACCCGGCGAGGTGCGCGTGCGGATGGCCGCCGCCGGCGTGTGCCATTCGGACCTCCACGTGCGCGACGGCGAATGGGAGCGCGAAGGACCCATCGTCCTCGGGCACGAGGGCGCCGCGGTCGTCGAGGCGCTCGGAGACGGCGTCGCGACCGCGTATCCCGCGCTCCGGCCCGGCACGCTCGTCGCCCTGTCCTGGCTCATCCCGTGCGGCCGCTGTCGGGCGTGCCGGGGCGGCCGGGTGTGGTCATGCTCCGCGTCGCCCTCGTACACGCACCGGATGCCGGACGGGGCGGCAGCCCTCCACGACGCGGCCGGTCGCGACATCCTCACCTACTGCGCGATCGGCACGTTCGCCGACCGCCAGAACGTCCCGGCAGCGGCGGCGATTCCCGTGCCGGACGCGACGCCGCCCGAGGTCGCGGCGCTGATCGGCTGCTGCGTGACGACCGGCGTCGGCGCGGCGACGAAGACCGCCGACGTGCAGCCGGGCTCGAGCGTCGCCGTCATCGGACTGGGCGGCGTCGGGCTGTCGTGCGTCATCGGCGCCGCGATCGCCGGGGCCGGCCGGATCGTGGCAGTCGACCGGGTGCCGGCCAAGCTCGACCTCGCCCGGTCGATCGGGGCGACCGACACCGTGCTGGCGGGCGCGGATCCAGCCGAGACGCTCGACGCCATCCGCGGCGTCACCGATGGCGGGCCCGACACCTGCTTCGAGGCGATCGGGCTGCCGGCGACGATCGAGCTCGCGATCGCATCACTGCCCACCGGCGGGACGGCATGCCTCGTCGGGATGACGCCGTTCGGGGCCCGCGCGTCGTTCGAGCCGTTCCCGTTCGTCGACGGCGGTCGCCGGATCATCGGCTCGAACTACGGGTCCGCCGATCCCGCGATCGACTTCCCGCGCTACGCCGCGCTGCACCTGGCGGGGCGGCTGCCCGCCGAGCGGCTCGTGACGGGCCGGATCGACCTGGACGGGATCGAGGATGCGTTCGCGGCGATGCGCCGCGGCGAAGGCGTCCGCTCGGTGATCGGGTTCGACTGAGCGCTCGGGCGGGCTAGACGGGCTCGCCGGTCGTCTCGGGGACGGCGAGGTCGTCGGGGACCGGCGCCGGAAGGATCGCGGGGGGCTCGGGATCGGCGATCGGCGGGAGGAGCGGCTGGCCGGTGATCAGTCGGGAGCCGCGTCCGTGGGTCAGGAAGCTCCAGGCCCAGCGGACGGTGACGACGAGTCGGTTGGCGAACCCGATCAGGTAGACGATGTGGATCCCGAGCCACAGCGCCCAGGCGACGAAGCCGCTCCGCTGCCCGAACGGCCCGAGCCACGGGATGTCGGTGACGCCCGCGAGCCGGCCGATCACGGCCACGTCGCCGCGGTTGGAGTACCGGAACGGCTTGACCGGCGTCCCATCGAGGCGGGCGAGGATCGCGCGAGCCGCGTGACGGCCGCCCTGGATCCCGCCCTGGGCCACGCCGGGCACCGGCCGGTCCTTCTTCCACGGCATCACCGCGGCATCGCCGACGGCGAAGATCTCGGGATGCCCGGGGACGGTGAGATCGGGGCCCACGACGATCCGCCCGGACCGGTCGGTCGGCGCGCCCGTCGACTCGGCGACGAAGTTCACGAACGATCCGGCCAGGACCCCTGCCGCCCAGAGCGTCGTGCGAGCGGGGATCGTCTCGGTCGACCCGTCGGCGAGCTGGACGGTCACCGCCTGATCCGTGATGTCCGTCACGCGGGTCTTCGTCCGGACCGTCGCACCGAGCCGCTCGAGCTGACGCTGGGCCGAGGCCGACTGCTTCGGTGGATACGGCGGCAGGATCCGGTCCATCGCCTCGACGAGGATGATCCGCGCGTCGGCGGTGTCGATCGAACGGAAGTCGCGCCGGAGCGTATCCCGCGCGATCTCGGCGAGCGCACCGGCGAGCTCGACACCGGTGGGCCCGCCACCGACGAGGACGAACGTCATCCAGGCTCGACGGCGCTCGGCGTCGTGCTCGCGTTCGGCCGCCTCGAACGCGATGAGGATGCGGCGACGGATCTGGGTCGCATCGTCGATCGACTTCAGGCCCGGCGCGTTCGCGGCCCACGTCTCGTTGCCGAAGTAGGAGAACCGGGCGCCGGCCGCCACGATCAGGGTGTCGTAGCCGATCGGCCCGCCGTCGGACATCCGGACCTCGCGCCGCTCGGGATCGAGGCCGACCGCCTCACCGAGGAGGACGGTCGTGTTCGCCTGCTTGCGGAGGATCGAGCGCAACGGCTGGGCGATGTCGCCGGGCGAGACGGCGCCGGTCGCGACCTGGTAGAGGAGCGGCGTGAACAGGAAGTGGTTCCGCCGGTCGACGAGCGTGACGGCGACCCGCTCGTCCTTGCCGAGCGCCTTCGCGGCGTAGAGGCCGGCGAACCCCCCACCGACGATCAGGACGCGGTGACGATCGGGCATCGTCGATCCAGTCTAGCCCGATAGACTCCAGAGGCCGTGCGTCCCCTCCCCGCTCCCTTCGACGACATCGCGGCGGGGCGTCCGGCGACGATCGCCGTCCGCTCGTCGACCCTCCTCGGGACGCGGCTGCTCACGAAGGATCTCGCGTTCCCCGCCGACGAGCGCCGGGCGTTCGGCCTCGATGGTCTCCTGCCCGATCGCGTCCTGACGATCGAGGACCAGCTCGCTCTGGAGCTCGAGCATCTCCGCCGGAAGGACGACCCGCTCGAGCAGTACATCGGGCTCGCCGCGCTCCAGGACCGAAACGCGACGCTCTTCTACCGGCTCCTCGCCGAGCACGCCGAGGAGTTCCTCCCGATCGTCTACACGCCGACCGTCGGGCGGGCCTGCCAGGAGTTCAGTCACATCCTCCGCAGGACGCGCGGGCTGTGGATCACGCCGGACGATCGCGGCCGCGTCGCCGAGGTCCTGGCGCACAGCCCGTACGAGGACGTGCGGCTGATCGTCGTGACCGACAACGAGCGGATCCTGGGGCTCGGCGACCAGGGCGCCGGCGGGATGGCGATCCCGATCGGGAAGCTCGCGCTGTACACGGCGGCCTCGGGGATCCACCCGGCGCTGACCCTGCCCGTCTCGCTGGACGTGGGAACGGACAATCCGCTGCTCCTCGCGGATCCGCTGTACGTGGGTCATCGCTCGCCGCGACTCCGCGGCGCGGCGTACGACGAGCTCGTCGAGGAGTTCGTCGAGGCGGTGGCGACGCGCTGGCCGGGCTGCCTCCTCCAGTGGGAGGACTTCAAGCAGCACAACGCCCTGCGGCTCCTCGAGCGGTACCGCGACCGCGTTCCCTCGTTCAACGACGACATCCAGGGGACCGCGGCCGTCGTCCTCGGCGGGATCCTCGCGTCGATGCGACTCCATGCCGAACGACTTCGGGACCAGCGGATCGTCATCGCCGGGGCGGGGGCCGCGGGGATCGGGATCGCCCGGCTGATCGAGCTCGCGATGCTCGAGGACGGCGCCGCGCCGGACGAGGCCCGCGCGGCGATCGCGGTCGTCGACTCCCGCGGGCTCGTCCACGACGGCCGGACCGCGCTCGACGACGACAAGCGCTCCGTCGCCCGCCCGGCAGCGCTCCTCCCGCGCGATGGCTTCGGCCCGTCGTCGCCGTCGCGCCCGCCCACGCTCGCGGACGTGGTGGCCGTCCTCCGCCCGACGGTCCTCCTCGGTGCGACCGGGATGCCCGGGACGTTCGACGAGCCGCTCGTCCGGTCGATGACCGAGCGCGCCCTCCACCCGATCGTCATGCCGCTCTCGAACCCGACCACGTCATGCGAGGCCACGCCGGCGGAGATCCTGCGCTGGTCGGATGGACAGGCGCTCGTGGCGACCGGCTCACCGTTCGCCGCCGTGGAGATCGCCGGCCGGCGGCGCGAGGTCGGGCAGGCGAACAACGTGTTCGTGTTCCCGGGCGTGGGTCTGGGCGCGATCGTCGCCGAGGCGCGGACGGCGCCCGAGTCGCTGTTCCTCGTTGCGGCGCGGACGCTCGCGTCGTGCGTCACCGACGAACGCCTCGCGGGCGGCGCGCTGTACCCGCCGGTGGATGCGCTCCGACCGGTGACGCGTGCGATCGCCGTGGCCGTCGCCCGCCGGGCGGTCGCCGCCGGGATCGCGGCGATCGATCCCGACCAGGACGTCGACCACCAGGTGGACGCCGCGATGTGGTGGCCCGACTACGTGCCGTATCGACCCGCCGTCGACCGCCGCGCCGGCGCGAGCTGACGCTCGAGGTCAGCCGGCCACCTGCTCGGTCGCCGGAAGCGCGTCGGCGTGCCGACCGAGCTCGGGGAACGCGCGGACCACGCCGAGCAGGCCCACCAGGCACAGGATCCCGCCGCTGATCACCGACGCCTGGGCACCGACGACGGACGCGACCGCCGCCGCCTCGATGTCGCCGAGCGCCGGCCCGCTCCGGACGACCAGTCCGTTCACCGACGCGACCCGGCCGCGCAGCTCGTCGGGCGTTTCGAGCTGGACGATCGTCCCACGGAGCACGGCGGAGAACACGTCGGCGGCGCCGGCCAGGGCGAGACAGGCGAGCGCGAGCGGGAACCAGAACGTCGCCAGACCGAACGCGACGATCGCGACGCCCCAGATCGCGACCGCGACGATGACGGCGCGTCCCGGCCGCCGGACGTGCGACAGCCAGCCGGACAGGAGCGCCCCGACGAACGCGCCCGCGGCGGGCGCCGCGGCGAGCAGCCCCACGCCGGTGGGTCCGGTTCGGAACACGTCCAGGGCGAGCACCGGGAACAGCGACGTGGGCATCCCGAAGATCATCGCGTCGAGGTCGATGACGAACGTCGAGAGGATCACCCGCCTCGTCCGGAGGAACCCGAGCGCCTCGCGGATCGCGGAGATCCCGGGTCGCGCGACCTCCCCGAGCGGCGGGATCGGGGGGATCCGGGTGAGCGCGATCAGCGACGCTCCGAACGAGAGGACGTCGACGCCGTACGCACCGGGCAGGCCGACGGTCGCGATGAGGAGTCCGCCGAACGCCGGCCCGATCACCGATTGGAGCTGGAAATTCAGCTGGTTGAGCGCGATCGCCGCCGGGAGCCGCGACGGAGGCACGAGCCGAGGCACGGACGACGCCCGGGCCGGCTGGTCGAACGCGCTGAACGACCACGACACGAAGGCGACCGCGAAGATGGCGAGGACCGGCGGCGAGCCGCCGAGCGACAGGAGGACGAGCGCGGCCGAACACGCGGCCATGCCGACCTGCGTGATCGCGAGGAGGCGGCGGCGATCCACGGCATCGGCGATCGAGCCCGCGCCGAGCGAGAACACGAGCAACGGGACCAGCTGGCAGGCGGTCAGGGCCGCGATCGCGAGTGTCGAGCCGGTCAGGACGTAGACCTGGTACGGCAGCGCGACGCGCGTGATCTGCGTCCCGATCCCGTTGACCGCCTGGCCGGCCCACAGCATCCGGTACCCCGGATCGAGCCGGAGCGGCGCCGTGTCGAGGAAGACGCGGCGCAGCCGCGATGGGCCCTGGCTCACCGGATCAGCGGACGAAGGTGGATCCGGCACCTGCCGAACGACGCGCCAGCGCGGCCACGGCCATCAGCACGATCGCCGGGACGAGCAGGAAGAGGACCGTGTCCAGCGGACGCGAGTAGACCACGGTCTGGAGCCCCGACGAGCTGACCGACCCGTCGACCGCGTTCCGGGGCGCCATCCCCAGCCACGCCAGGAATGCCCAGAACGCGACCGCGGCGAGGGCCGGGATCGTGGCGCTCCGGGCGATCCCGCCCGATCGACTCAGCCAGATCGTGGCGGCTGCGGCGATCGAGGAGAGCAGGCCCCCGATCGGGATGAGCCACGTCCCGACGTCCATCCAGGGCAGCAGGCCTACGTCATAGCCGTCGAGCAAGGTCCCGCCGGGGACGAGCGCCATCCCCTGGATCGACGCGACGAGCACCCCACCGAGTCCGGCGGCAACCGTGGCGAACCCGAGCAGGGCGAGCCGCCACGCGGTCCCGGCGCCGCCGCCCACGTCGCGGCTCTGGAGCCTACTTGTCGCGCTCGGCGCCGGCCAGGGCCGCCTGGGCCGCGGCGAGCCGTGCGACCGGGACGCGGAAGGGCGAGCACGACACGTAGTCGAGCCCGATCCGCTCGCACTTCGCGATCGACTCCGGGTCGCCGCCGTGCTCGCCGCAGATGCCGAGCTCGAGACCGGGCTTCGTGGCGCGGCCCTTGTCGACCGCCGTCTTCATCAGCCCGGCGACCGCGTCGTCGAGCGTCTGGAACGGGTTGACCGGGAGGATCTTGTCCTCGACGTACTTCAGGAGGAAGCCGCCCTCGGCGTCGTCGCGGCTGTAGCCGAACGTCATCTGGGTCAGGTCGTTCGTGCCGAAGCTGAAGAAGTCGGCCTCGCGGGCGATCTCGTCGGCGGTCAGCGCGCCGCGCGGGACCTCGATCATCGTCCCGAACTTGTAGTCGACGTCGACGCCGCCGGCGGCGTCACGGACGGCCTTCGCCTCGGTCTCGAGGAGCGCCCGGGTCGCCGCCAGCTCGTTCACGTGACCGACGAGCGGGATCATGATCTTCGCGATCGGGTTCCCGCCGGCGCGCTTGACGTTGATCTGGGCCTGGAGGATCGCCCGGGTCTGGATCTTCACGAAGTCCGGGATCATCAGGCCGAGCCGGCAGCCGCGCAGCCCGAGCATCGGGTTCTGCTCGTGGAGCGCGCGGATCGTGGCGAGGAGCTCGCGGTCCTCCTCCGACGCGCCGCCGGCGTCGTCGGCCTTCGTGACCTTGACGAGCTGCTCCTCGAGGTTCGGCAGGAACTCGTGGAGCGGCGGATCGATCAGGCGGATCACGACCGGGAGGCCGTCCATCGCCCGGAAGATCCCCTCGAAGTCGCCCTGCTGGAGCGTCTCGAGCTTTGCCATCGCGGCGTCGAACGTCTCGATCGCCTCGCGCTCGTCCGCGCTGACGGTCTCCCCCGCCTCGCGCTTCGCCTTCGCGCGCGTCGCCCGGTTCGCGACGAGGATCGCGCCGCGGACGATCTCGAGGCGGTCGCCCTCGCGGAACATGTGCTCGGTCCGGCACAGCCCGATGCCCTCGGCGCCGTAGCTCCGGGCCTGGGCGGCCTCCTCGGGCTTGTCGGCGTTCGTCCAGACGCCCATCCGCCGGATCTCGTCCGCCCAGCCTAGGATCGTCTGGAGCTCGGGCTGGTCCTCGAACCGCGCCTCGACGGTCGGCAGCGCGCCCTGGTAGAGCGCCCCGGTCGTGCCGTCGAGCGACACCCAGTCGCCCTCCTTGAACGTCTGGCCGGTGACCTGGCAGGTCGCCCCCTTCGCCTTGTAGTCGATGAGGAGGTCGCTCGAGCCGGCGACGCACGGCTTGCCGATCTGGCGCGCCACGACCGCGGCATGCGAGGTCGCCCCACCGCGGGCGGTGATGATCCCCTGGCTCACGGCCATCCCGTGGAAGTCGTCCGGCGAGGTCTCGACGCGGACGAGGATGACCTTCTCGCCGCGGTTCACCCATTCCACGGCGTCGTCGGCATCGAACACCGCCCGGCCCACGGCCGCGCCCGGCGAGGCGTTCAGCCCGTTGACGATCTTCGTGGCGCCCTTGAGCGCGCCCGGGTCGAACGTCGCGCGAAGGAGCTGCTCGACGTGGGCCGGCTCGATCCGGGAGACCGCCTCTTCCTTGGAGATCGTCCCGTCGTCGACCATGTCTACCGCGATCCGGACCGCCGCCGCCGCGGTCCGCTTCGCGGAGCGCGTCTGGAGCATGTAGAGGCGGCCCTTCTCGATCGTGAACTCGAGGTCCTGGACGTCGCGGTAGTGCTTCTCGAGCTGCTGGCCGATCCGCCGGAACTCGTTGTAGGCCTCCGGCAGCGCGTCCTCCATCTGCGAGATCTTCTGGGGCGTCCGGATCCCGGCGACGACGTCCTCGCCCTGGGCGTTCGTCAGGTACTCGCCGTAGAGCGTGTTCTCGCCGGTGTTCGGGTCGCGGGTGAACGCGACGCCGGTCCCGGAATCGTCGCCCATGTTCCCGAAGACCATCGTCACGACGTTGACGGCCGTGCCGAGGTCATCGGCGATCTTGTTGAACTTCCGGTAATCCCGGGCCCGCTGGCCGAACCAGCTCGCGAAGACCGCCTTGATCGCCAGGTCCAGCTGGTCGTTCGGATCGGTCGGGAAGTCGCGGCCGGTGTCCTGCTTGACGATCGCCTTGAACTCGTCGACGAGGGCCTTGAGGTCCTCGACGGTGAGATCCGTGTCCTGGGCGTTCGGGCCGTGGCGGCGCTTGCGCTCCTCGAGGACCTCGTCGAATCGCTCGGCCCTCACGTCCATGACGATCCGGCCGAACATCTGGATGAACCGTCGGTACGCGTCCCAGCCGAACCGCTCGTTGCCGGTCAGCGCGATGAGCCCCCCGAGTGTCTCCTCGTTCAGGCCCAGGTTCAGAACCGTGTCCATCATCCCGGGCATCGAGAACTTCGCGCCCGACCGGACGCTCACGAGGAGCGGGTTGGACGGGTCGCCGAACCCCTTGCCGGACCGCCGCTCGACCTCGCGCATCGCCTCCTGGACGTCGTCCCAGAGGCCATCCGGGAGCCGCTCACCGGCCGCGAAGTAGTCGTTGCAGGCCTCGGTCGTGATCGTGAACCCGGGTGGCGTCGGGAGGCCCGCGATCGTCATCTCGGCCAGCCCCGCGCCCTTGCCGCCGAGGAGGTCCTTCATCCCGCCGTTGCCCTCGGCGGTTCCCTCCCCCCACGCGTAGATGTAGCGCTTGGCGGCGCGGTGGGCTCGGTCGGTCGGGGCGGTCGCGGTCGTGGCCATCGGCGGGGCTCCTCGGGATGCTGCGCCGGCACGGCTTCGCCGGCGCTGGGAGACACTTCGCTGCAGGGTGGCGATTGTACCCGCGGCCCCCTTCGGGCTCCGGTTGCGGATCGGTGTCGGGCGTCTGACCCGAACGTCCGGGTGGCGACGGGGCCGCCTCGGCTGCGATACTCGCGGCGACCGCACGTCGAGGGGATCGAATGGGGCCGGTCGCCCGTCACGCCCGTCACGCCCGTCCGCGCCCGGCCGCCAGGGTCGCGCTCGCGCTCGCGCTCGCGATCGCGACCGCCACCTCGTTGAGCGTGCCCGCCGGAACGCTGGCCGCCGACCGACCCGGCCCGACGACCGCCGCCGCGGCCGCGGCAGCCCTCGCGTCGGCACCGGCCGCGACGTATCCCTCGCGCTGCCGCTTCACGAGCCAGCCGCTCGCCCGCGCGACCGAGCTCATGGCGAACCGCTACCTGCTCTCGCCGCACCCGATCGTGACGCTCCCGGCCGACCCGACCTGGCGCGAGAACCCGCTCCACGACGCGAACTGGCTCTTCCAGTACCACGCGATGCGCTACGTGCTGGACCTCTTCACCGCGTGGCACGACACCGGCACGGCGGCATACCGCGATCGCGGCCTGTTCCTCCTGCGCGACTGGGCGGCGAGCAATCCCCGCTCGAACCCGCCGTCGGCGTACAGCTGGAACGACCACTCGACGGCGTACCGGGCCGTCGTCCTCGCCTGCGCGGCCGACCTCACCGGCATGCCGACCTGGCTCCACGACGCGCTCGTCGTGCACGGCCAGACGCTCGCCTCGCCGTCGTTCTACGTCGGCGTCGGCAACCACGCGCTGAACCAGTCGATCGGCTTGCTCGAGGTGGGTCGTGTCCTCCATCGCGACGACTGGATGCGGCTCGCCCGCGACCGGATGAATCGCCTCGTCCTCGCGAGCGTCGACGAGCAGGGCGTCTCGAACGAGCAGGCGGCGTTCTACCAGGCGTACAACTACAACCGCTACAAGCTCGCGCGGAGCCGGCTCATCGCGGTCGGCCTCACGCCCGGCGCGGGATTCGCCCGGGTGGACCTGATGCCGCGGTTCCTCGCCCATGCCTCTGTGCCGAACGGCGAGTACGAGATGATCGGGGACACGGAAGCGGTCGCGCTCCCCTCGTACGACGGGACCTGGACACAGTTCATCGCGACGGCGGGTGCGGCCGGGCCGACCCCGCCCCTCGTCGCGGCCTACGCCGACGGGTACCAGTTCGCCCGGACGGGCTGGGGCACGAACCGGGCCTTCGCCGACGAGACCGCGATCGCGATCCGCTGGGGCCCGCCACCGCGGACGGTCCATGGCCACCCCGACGGGACGTCGTTCACGCTCTACGGGTGGGGCTCGCGGCTCCTCGTCGCACCCGGCAAGTACACGTTCAACACGGGCGCCTGGCGCTCGTATTTCACGAGCCGTCGCGCGAACAACGTCGTCACGGTCGATGGTCTGAGCTGGAACCGCGGCGCGGCGACGACGAGGATCAGCCGGGCGGTGACGTCCACGCTCGTCGACGTCCGGCTTCGCACGTTCGGCTTCGCGGGTGTGACGCAGGACCGGCGGATCACCTGGTCGCGGCGGCTCGGCTACGCGATCGTCGAGGATCGCGCGACCGCGGCGACGAGCCACACCTACCGCCAGCTCTGGCACCTCGTCCACGACGCGAGACCGACGGTCGGCGTCCGAACGGTCACGACCCAGCGGCCGCGCGGCAACCTCCTCATCCGGCAGCTCCTCGGAACGCCGAGCCTCCGGGTGGTCACGGGCGCGACCGACCCGATCCAGGGCTGGATCTGCTACCGCTACGGCACGCGTGTGGCCGCACCCGTCGTCCAGGCGATCAAGAGCGGGACGTCGGTCCGATTCCTCACGCTCGTCGCGCCGACGGAGCTCGCGCCGGACGTCCAGGTCACGAACCTGCGCGTCACGTCGGGAGGCTACGCGGTGACGATCACCGTCGGCGGCCGCTCGGAGCGCGTGATCGCGAGCGGCAGCGGGGTCTCGATCACCCCGCTGAGCTGAGGCGGCGTCCGGCACGCGCGATCCGGGCGGTACCATCCGGCACGACACGCCCGAGGAGCGCCGAGCCCGCATGACCGAGCCGATCACCCTGCCCCGTGCGATCGATCCCGCTGCCGACGTCTACAACGCGAGCCTCGTCC
>DASSMI010000274.1:0-31602 GCA_035688935.1 Candidatus Limnocylindrales bacterium
GTGCTCCTGGATCACCCAGGTGCACGTGCCGTCGATGACCTCGAGGCCGCGCGCGTTCGCCCGCTCCATCACGTCGGGGCGGACGCCGTGGGCCCGGATCACGACCGCCGCGCCGTGGTCGACGTCGTCGAGGGTCTCGACCGTCTCGATCCCCATCCGCTCGAGGTCGGCGATCACGCCCTCGTTGTGGACGACCTGGCCGAGGGTATGGGTCGACTTGCCCGCGGCGCGAGCTTCCTTGGCCTTGTCGATCGCCTCGCGCACGCCGTAGCAGAAGCCGGTTCGCCGGGCGATCCGGATCTCCCGGACGGTTCCCATGTCGTGCCGATTATCGCATGAGGCCCCCGAATCCCCCGCGCCGCCGGAGTTGCCAAGCGTTGATCGCCCCGCGCGTCGTGTGGCCACTTCGGATCTGGCCAAACGTGCGCCTCCGGGCAACTAGGCGTGGTTGCGAGGGTTTCGGAGGTCGATCGAGGCCGGAGCCGTGCGTGGAACGGCCGTCCTGCGGCTCGCTGGACCGCTGGGAGCGCGCCGAAGTGCCGCTCGGCGAAAACCTGGCCGGATGTTCCTCCACGGGTCGTGAGGCACGATGTCACGTGAGGGCCAGCGTGCGTCGGGCGACATCTACGCTCGACGACGTGGCCGCGTGAACCCCTGGCCGCACGGCTGGCCAGGTGAGATGGCATCTCGTACCGTCCTGTTCGTGAGGGACAAACGCGGTTCGGACGGGCGACGCCGAGTTCTCGCCCTCGCCGGCGCCGGCGCCGGCTTCGTGGTCGCCGTCCTCTACGTTCGGCTGATCGCCGGCCAAGGCACGCCGATCACCGATCGCGTCGTGCTCGTCGCCGCCTTCATCGCCGCGATGGCGGTCTTCGCTTTGCTCGCTGGGATCCGGAAGGGCGACGACGCCGTTGGCTCAGCTGCCGCGATCACCGCCGCGAGCGGGCTCATCGCCGTTGGCTTCATTGGCATGTTCTCGGTCGGCATCCCGTTACTCATGAGCGCGTTCCTGACGCTCGCGGGCGCATTCCCGACTCGCGTCCGTGGTTGGGTCGCCGCAGTCGCGATTGCCGCGCCGGTCATCACGCTGGCGGCCGGGCTCTTGCTGACGGCGGACTAGCGGTCGCGCGAATACCTCCCGGCTGGGCTTCCGATCCGGCCAAACGTGCGCCTCCGGGCAACTAGGCGCGGTTCCGCGGATTGCGGTGGCCGATCGGGGCGCGAGCCGTGCGTGGAACGGCCGTCCTGTGGTTCATTCAACCGCTCGGAGCATGCCGAAGGGCCGCTCGGCGAGAATCTGGCCAGATTGGTCGCGCGAACGTGCTCGGTGCCGCTCGTCGAGGACCGCGGCGATCCCTGTGCTCATGCTCCTGGCGCTTGTTGCGGTAGGTCGTCCGGAGCGATCACGTAGGTATTCCGTGCGGCGTCGAAACAGGCGGAGTAGAAGACGTCCCCCTCATGCCCGACGGTTCGCCCGGAGACATCGACGAGACTGGGCGGGGGGCCGGGATCGAACGTCCAGCTGACATCGGATCGCGGGACGATCGAAACCGCCTTGTCCCGATCGAGGTCCGTGCCCCACAGCCTGGCTCGCTCCACGTGGAGGACGATGTGCACGGCCGACTTCACGCAGTCCGCATCTGCTGGCGTTGGCGATTCCGACGGCGATCCGCACGCTCCGAGTCCAGCGATCGCTGCAAGCACGCACGCGGTCGCCGTTCGGCTCATTCCTGTCGGTAGGCGCCGCGGTGCCGCTCGTCGAGGAGCGCGGCGATCTTCCGCATGATCACGGTCGTCGCCTCGGACTTCTGCGCCTTGCGGTCCAGCCCCGCCGGCAGCGCCTCCGGCAGCCGGAACGGCACGCCGATCCGCATCGTCGCGTGGCCGCCCGGCCGCGGCAGGAACGAGCCCTTCCGCCAGACGCGATCGGTGTTCGAGACGCCGATCGGGACGATCGTCGCGTCCGTCCGCAGCGCGAGCATCGACAGGCCGTCCTTCGGGACCTGGAGCTCGCCGGTCGGCGACCGCGTTCCCTCGGGGAACACCATCAGCACGTGGCCCGCCTCCAGGACCCGCTGGGCCAGCCGGAACGCCTCCACGTCGGCGCCGCCGCGATCGACCGGGACGACGCCGCCGTTGCGGGCCATCCAGCCGACCACCGGCCACTCGAACATCTCCTTCTTCCCGAGCCAGTGGATGCGCCGCCCGAGCCGCGGCGTCAGCCACGCCCCGATGATCACGGCGTCGGCGTTGGAGATGTGGTTCGAGGCGAGGATCACCGGGCCGGCCCGCGGGATCAAAGAGGCGTCGCCCTCGACCCGCACCCGGGTCAGGCACCGCGCCAGCGTCCGCGCCCCGAACGCGACGGTCGAGATCAGGGGCGTGAGGTCCTCACGGAACAGCTCGGCCTCGTCGATCGCCGGCTTCGTCGCCGTCGAGCTCATCGAGCCTGCCCGGCCGGAGCGGCCCCGGGCCGCGCCTCGGCCGCCCGGATCTCAGCCACGACCGCGGCGACCGTGTCCGGGAACCGGTTGCCGTCCGTGACGATATGGACGGCGTCCTCGGCCGGCCGAAGCGGCGCGACCGCCCGCGTGGAGTCGAGCTCGTCGCGCCGGCGGAGCTGGGCAAGGATGAATCGGGCCTCCTGGCTGTCCGGGTCGACCTCGCGCTCTGCGATCCGGCGGCGGGCCCGCTCCTCCACCGACGCGTCGAGGAAGATCTTCAGGTCGGCGTCCGGCAGCACGACCGTCCCGATGTCCCGGCCGGCCATGATGATCCCGCCCGGCTGATGGGCGAGGTCGCGCTGCCATTGGAGCAGGGCGCCGCGCAGCTCCCGTACCCCGCTGATCGCCGACACCGCCTCGTCGACCCGCGGCGTGTGGACGTCGTCCGTGACGTCCGCCCCGTCCACGGTCACCTGCGCGAGCCGTCCGTTCGCGTCCGCGACGAGCGCGATCTCGGGCACGAGCGCAACCAACCCCGGCGCGTCCAACGCCGGCACCTGGCGCTCCAGCGACAGCCACGTCGCCGCCCGATACAGGAGCCCGGTATCGCAGAACCGGTAGCCGAGCTCGAGGGCCGCGGCGGCACCCACGCTCGACTTGCCGGACGAGCCGGGGCCGTCGAGCGCGACGATGAGACCGGGCTGGGGGGCGGGCACGATCCGAGGATACGCGACGGCGTCCCGGGCTCTAGTCGGGGTCGCGCTCGCTCCGGCCCCAGCGCACGGTCAGCGCGGCCGCGAGCACCGCGCCGAGGCTCGCACCCACGATGATCAGCTCGGGATCGATCCGGCGACCAGCGGCGTATCCGAAGAACGCACCCACGAGGACCCCGGCCAGGACCGTCAGGCTGGCGGACCACTGCGGCCACGACGGCGCGCTCGGGTCGAGACGTGCGATCGCCCAGCGCTGTCCGAGCGCGGTCGCAGCTGCGACGACGACGCCGAGCGCCGCCATGCCGACGTAGTCCTCGAGCTCAAAGAGCCC
Source organism: Candidatus Limnocylindrales bacterium (assembly GCA_035688935.1). GTDB lineage: Bacteria > Chloroflexota > Limnocylindria > Limnocylindrales > CSP1-4 > CF-46. The sequence goes on from DASSMI010000274.1 coordinate 3,489, forward strand.
GACGAACGAGGCCGCACTGGCTGCCATCCCCGGCACGATCACGGAATCCGCGTCTCGCGGCCCGACCACCGCGACCGCGATCGCCGCCGCGGCGACGCCGCAGACGATCGGGATGAGCCAGAACCCGGCGCCGGCGAGCCAGAACCAGGTCCACCAGTCGTCGAACACCGTCAGGCGCGGCGAGCCCGTGTGTTGGCCGGCTTCGGACCGTCATCCCTCGAGCGCCCGCCGCCGCCGGCGAGCCCACGCACCTCGGGCGCCTTCAGCGGCCGGACCCGCCCGCTCGGGAGGCCATCGATCCGGACGGGCCCGATCCGGACGCGCACCAACCGCTCGATCGGCGCCTCGACGGCGCCGAACATCCGTCGCAGCTGGCGCTTCCAGCCCTGTCGCAACGTGGCGCGATACCAGGCGAGCCCCGGCGGCGGCGCCGGCCGGATCAATCCCTCGAGACGCCCGACCTCGACGGCGGTCATCGGCCGGAGGTGGTGGAGCGTCGCGAGGCCCTCGTCGAGCGCGATCCCCTCGACCAGGGCGTTCGTTTGCTCTCGATCCAGCGGCGCGCGCAACGCCATCGCGTATTCGCGTTCAACGCCGAACCGGGGATGGAGCACCTTCTCGGACCACGCCCCGTCGTTCGTGAGGACGAGCAGCCCCTCGCTGTCCTGGTCGAGCCGTCCCACGGGATAGAGGCGAGCCCCGTCCGGCACGAGCGCGGTCGGGACGAGATCGAGCACGGTCGTCACCGCGTGGCGATCGTGCGTCGTCGATGTGACGCCGGCGGGCTTGTGGAGCAGGAGGTACGTCGTGCGGGCTGCCTCGCCGATCGGCTGCCCGTCGACCTCGATCTTCGCGGACTCCGCGTCCACGACCTGGCCGAGCGTCGCGCGCCGCCCGTCGACCCGGACGCGACCGGCGGCGATCAGCTGCTCGCTCGCGCGCCGTGACGCGACGCCGGCCGCCGCGAGGACCTTCTGGAGCCGCTCGGGCGGCATCAGGCCGGCTCCTGGGGCGAGACCTCCGCCTCGGGCGCCTCCGCCTCGGGCGCCTCCGGCTCCGCGCCGTTGCCGGCGCCGTTCGTCACGGGCTCGAGGAAGGTCTCCGGCTCCTCCTCGCCGAGGAGCCGTGCCGCGAGGTCGATGTCGAGCGGCGGCAGCTCCTCGAGGCTCATCAGTCCGAACCGCTCGAGGAACTCGAAGCCGGTCCCGTACAGGAAGGGGCGTCCCGGTGCCTCGGACCGGCCGAGCTCGACGACGAGCCGGCGATGGAGCAGTGTCCGGATCGTGTAGTCGGAATCGACGCCCCGGATCCGCTCGACCGCCGACTTCGTGACCGGCTGGCGGTAGGCCACGATCGCGAGCGTCTCGAGCGACGCCTGTGACAGGCGGACGGCGTCGGCGCCCACGTAGCGGGCGATCAGGGCGCCCGCTTCCGGGGCGGTGACGAGCTCGACGCGATCGCCGGAGAGGATGAGGCGGATCCCGCGATCGAGGAGCGCGACCTCGAGGTCGCCCAGCCGCTCATCCACGGTCGCGCGGTCGACCCCGGCGACCGTCGCGATCTCGCGACGGGTCAGCGGCCGCTCGGCGACGAAGAGGAGCGCCTCGAGCTGGGCCTCGCTGAGCTCCGCCGGGACCGGCGCGGCCTCGTCCGGCGCCGGAGCCGCCGCGGTGCCCGTCTCGGCGGCGTCGTCGATCACGCGAACGACTCCAGGTTCTCGTCGAGCGCCTCGTCCGCCGGGAGCGCCTGGACGCCGCGTTCCTCGACCGTCGTCGCCCGGGCGACGATCGGGCCCCACGGCTCGTCCTGGGTGACGACGATCTCGCGCCGCTTCATCAGCTCGAGCATGGCCAGGAACGTGACGGCGACCACGACGCGGTCGCGGACGCCGGTGAGCAGGTCCTGCAGGACGACGGTGCCGGCTCCCCGGATCGCCTCTCGGATGATCGCCGCGCGCTCGGTCAGCGTGATCGTCCGGGCGACGGTCTCGGGCGGCATCGGCGGCGGCGGCGCGATCCGGCCGAGCCGGTCGAGCGCGGTGACGAGAACGTCGACGTCGAGCGGTGGGCCCTCCGGCGGCCGCGCTCCGGCCCGACCGGCGGCCGCGGCGACGACCGGCTCGCGCCGGAACAGCCCGATCCGCTCCAGCGCGATCTCCTGGAGCGCTCGTCCCGCGTCGCGATGGGCGCGGTAGAGGAGCAGCCGCGCCCGGAGCTCGGCCTCGGGATCGGGTCCCTCGTCCGGCAGGGCTCCCGGTGCCACCGGCGACTGCCGAGGCAGGATCGCCCGGCTCTTGATCAGGATGAGCTGGCTGGCCACCGAGACGAAGGCGCTGATGTTCCCGAGCCGATCGTCCTCGAGCGAGGCGAGCGCGTCGAGGTAGGCGTCGGCCAGCGCGCCGAGCGGCACGGTGACGACGTCGAGCTGGCGCGCCTCGATCAGCGAGAGCAGCAGCGCGAGCGGCCCGTCGAACGCCTCGAGGGTGACCTTCGTGGCGGCCTCGGGCCGGCGACCCTCGCCGAAGACGACCGACGGGGCACTCGAGCGGACCTCGGGAACGTCGATCGCCATCAGCTCGCCTCGTCCGCGAGCTTGAGAAGCGCTCCGGCGACCGGATCGACCGGCGCGTCCTGGTGGCGGATCAGCTCGACCGTGCGTGCGCTGCAGCCGGCCGCGGCGGCGAGACGCGCGGATGCATCGGCATGGATCCGGAGCCGCTCGAGAGCCGCCGCCCACCCCGGCACGAGCGACGCGACGCGCCACACCCATGCGCCGTACCGCTGGCCGAGCGAATACGCGATCCGCGCGAGCATCCCGGTGTCGCCCTTCGCGCAGTCGTGGAGGAGCCCCGCAAGGAGGACCTCGTCGTCGACGACACCGTCCGCGCGCAGGTGCGCGGCGACGTCCAGGCCGTGGCGCCGGTCGGCAACGTGCATCCCGTCGAACAATGCGAGCTCGGGCGGGGTGAGCCACCCCGCGAGCGCAGCCCGCTCCTCGGGCGTCACGCGTGCCCGGAGGTGACGGCCGACCTGCCGGGTCTTGTCAGCCCACCAGGACGCCATAGACCGCGTCGGTGAGGGGAAGGAGGAACCGCCCGATCATCGACGTCCCGCCGAAGAGCGGAAGGATCAGGAGGATCAGCAGGAACACGCCGTATTGCGCGAAGAACGGCCGGAGCTGCCACGCCGTCTGCGGCGAGACGTAGCTCAGCAGGATCGCGCCGCCATCGAGCGGCGGGATCGGGATCAGGTTGAACAGCCCGAGGAGGATGCTGTACCGAACGATCAGGTCGAGGATCGTGAACAGCTCGGGGTACTGCCCCGCGAGCTCCGGGGAGGCGAGCATCACGCGGACCGGGATCGCGACGACCGCGGCGATCAGGAGGTTCGACAGCGGTCCCGCCGCCGCCACGACGGCGTCCCCGTGGCGGCCACGGAGATTCCTCGGATTGACCGGCGTCTGCGCGAAGCCGAGCGGGATTCCGGCGACGAGGACGGACAGGATGAGCATCGTTCCGCCGAACTGGTCGAAATGCGCGACGGGATTCAGCGTCAGCCGGCCGAACAGCTTCGCGGTGCCGTCACCCAGCCGGTACGCGGCGAGCGCGTGCGCGAACTCGTGGACCGGGAACGAGAGGAGCAGGAAGAAGGCGATCAACGCGATCGCCGCGACCGGGTCCTCCTGGACGAACAGGCGACCGCCGAACACGACCCTCTCCGGTGGGCGCCGGCCCTCGGCGCGCTCCGGGAATGCTACAGGCGGCGGAGGAGGTCGGCCTTCTTCGCCTCGTACTCCTCGGCGCTGATTGCGCCGCGATCGCGGAGATCGGCGAGGCTTGCCAGCGTCCGGGTCACGTCGTCAGCGGACATCGTGGCGGCGGCCGGAGGAGCGGGGGTCGCGGACGTCGCCGCGGGACCCGGCGGCGGGATGGGGATGCTGGGAGTCGCCGCACGGAGCGCCGGCGACGGCATGGGCCGGGCGCCCGAGAGCTCCAGCTCCAGGTCATGCTTCGAATCGAGCATCGCCCGCTTGAAGCCGTCGGCGTCCCGAAGCATCCGGAGGTTCGAGATGCCGGACTCGGACGCCGTGAGGATCTCGAGGTTGCCGAACCCGAAGATCCGCCCGACCACGGACTCGGTGAGGATCGCGTCGTTGATCTTCTCGAGCGAGCTGTCGATGATCGACTTGTTGAGGACGCCCTCCGTCTTCAGGACGCGCCGGGTCGTGACGGCGAACTCCTCGTTCTGCCAGCGGAGCAGCTGCCAGCCGAAGTACAGCAACCCGCCGACGATCAGGACGAGGACCGCATAACCGATGACCTGGCGGACCCCCTGCCCCGCGCTGTCGTTCGGGATCGCCCCGGACAGGATCAGCAGGCCGAGCGCGAGGAGCCAGGCCAGGACCGCGTAGCGCGCGTCCGCGACGACGACGAACCAGTGCTGGTGCTCGCGGCGGAGGACCTGCTCGCCGGATCCGAGTCGGCTGTCGAGATAGGCCATGGACGGTCGCGCTCCCTCAGGCTCGTGGATGGGCTCGCGCGTAGATCTCGCGGACGCGCTCCCCGGTCACGTGGGTGTACAGCTGGGTCGTGGAGATACTCGCATGGCCGAGCAACTCCTGGACGATCCGGAGGTCGGCCCCGCCCTCGAGGAGATGCGTCGCGAAGGAGTGGCGGAGGGTATGCGGCGACACGGCCTCCGGGAGGCCTGCCCGCCGCGCGGCCGCCTTCACCGCCGCGAACGCCTGCTGCCGGGCGAGGCGGGCGCCGCGATCGCCGAGGAAGAGCGGACCGCCCCGAACGGGCTCCACGTGATGGATGGCGAGGAGCGCCGGCCGGCCGTCGCGGAGCCAGGTCCCGAGCCAGTCGAGCGCCACGTCGCCGACGGGCACGAGCCGCTCCATGTCGCCCTTCCCGATCACCCGGACGAAGCCGCCGTCGATCGAGAGGTCCTCCAGATCGAGCCCGAGCGCCTCGCTGACCCGGAGTCCGGCGGCGTAGAGCAGCTCGAGCAACGCCCGCGAGCGCAGGTCCGGCGCGGCCTCGAGGAGGGCCTCGACCTCCGCGACCGTGAGGGTCTCGGGCAGGAGCCGCGGCTGGCGCGGGAGGTCGAGATGCGCCGCGATGTCGCGGTCGATCAGGCCGTCGCCGTACGCGAAGCGGTAGAAGCCGCGGATGCTCGCGGCGCGGCGGCGGAGCGACGTCGGCGCGAGGCCCGCATCGCGGCCGCCGCCCACGGCGCGCCGCGTCCGTGCGGCGAGGTGCCCCCGAGCGGCGTCGGGTCCCTCGGCCCAGTGCCGGGCGGCAGCCTCCCCCGCCGCGAAGTCCGTGAGATCGGCACGATACGCGCGGATCGTCGCCGGCGAGAGTCCGCGCTCCACCCGCAGATACGTCAGGTACTCCTCGATCGCCGCGTCGAGCGGCGGATGGGCGGCCGCGACGGGCATCGGGTCTCCGGTCGCCTCAGCCGCCCGCGGATCGAGCCTGCCAGGCCGCGGCCCGATCGAGGAGCTCGGTCGCCCCCGCGGTCGCAGCCTCGCCGCTGGCGCCGTCACCGCCGAGCATCGCCGCGAGCTCCGCGACCCGGCCGGCGTGGTCGAGGCGGACCACCTCGGTGATCGTCCGCCCGTCGCGCTCCCGCTTCGCGATCCGGAAGTGGGCGTCCGCGTGGGCGGCGATCTGGGGCAGATGGGTGACGCACAGGACCTGGTGACGCCGGCCGAGGAGCCACAGGCTGCGCCCGACGGGATCGGCGCTCCGGCCGCCGATGCCGGTGTCGATCTCATCGAACACGAGGGTCGGCGTCTCGTCGACCTCGGCAAGGACCTCCTTGATCGCGAGCGCGATCCGGCTCAGCTCACCACCCGACGCGATCTTCGCAAGCGAGCGCGCCGGCTCGCCGGGGTTCGGGGCGATCCGGAACACGACCTGATCGACGCCGCTCGCATCGAACGCGACGGCGTCGCCATCCAGCTCCACCGCCGCCTCGTCGTCGTCGGCCGGCCGCCGGCCGAGGCCCACCTCGAAGACGCCGGCCGGGAATCCGAGCGCCTCGAGGACCGCGGCCACGTCCTCGCCCAGCCGGCGCGCGGCGGTGGCGCGGGCGGCCGACAGGTCGGCTGCCGCGGCGGCGACCCGCTCGAGGAGCCGGGCGTCGTCCGCCGCTCGTGCGGCGCGCTCGTCGTCGATCCCGCGCAGCCGCTCCGCCTCGGCGGCGGCGCGCTCACCGTGGGCGATGACCGCCGCCTCGTCGTCGCCGAACCGCCGCTCGAGCCCGTAGATCGTGGAGAGCCGTTCCGCAAGCCGGGCGAGCTCGCCGGGATCGTGGTCGATCGTCTCGGCGAGGTCGCGGACGGCCGCGGCGACATCCTCGAGCTCCGCCTCGACGCCGGCCAGACGCTCGGCAACCTCGTCGAAGCGCGGATCGAGCCGCGCGAGCGCACGGGCCTCGCGGACCGCCAGCGCGACGGCCTCACGGGCACCGCGCTCGTCGGCGGTCAGCGCCTCGACCACCGCGGCGCTCCCGCTCGCGATCGCCTCGCCGTGTCGCGCGGCATCGAGCCGGCCGCGGATCTCGTCCGCCTCACCGGGGCGAAGGCGCGCGGCCGCGATCTCGTTCGCCTCGTGCTCGGCCAGCTCGAGCCGTCGCGTCAGCTCCCGCGGATCCAGCTCGAGCGCGGCCAGGAGCGCGCGGTTCTCGCGCCACCGTTCCACCGCCGCGGCCATCGCCGCCCGGGCGTCGCGATGGCCACCGAACGCGTCGAGGAGGTCCCGTTGCCAGCGCTCGTCGAGGAGGCGTTGCTGGTCGTGCTGCCCGTGGATCTCCACGAGGCCGCCGGCCGCGTCGGCCAGACGCGCGGCCGTGACGGCCTCGTCGTCGAGACGCGCGGTGGAGCGACCGTTCGCGCCGACCTCGCGCGACGCGATCAGGGGCTCCGGGACCCGGTCGAACAGCGCCGTCACGCGCGCAGTCTCGGCCCCGTGGCGGACGAGCGTCGTGTCGGCACGCGCGCCGGTCGCGAGACCCAGCGCGTCGATCAGGAGGCTCTTGCCTGCCCCGGTCTCGCCGGTGAACACGTTCAGTCCCGGGGCCAGCTCCAGGCGGAGCCGCTCGATCAGCGCGAGATCGCTGACGGTGAGCTCCAGCAGCCGGCCCGTCAGGAGGTCGGAGCGTTCGGGGGCCCGCTCGGCGACGGCCATGACTCCGACCGGCTCGCGGCTCACGAGGGCAGCAGCTCCACCTTCCGCCGGAAGAGGTCCCAGAAGGGCTGGCTGCCGGCCGGCTCGAGCAGCTGGACGGGCCGCGGCAGCGCGCGCACCTCGACCACGTCGCCGACCGCGATCGCGATGTCCTCGCGGCCGTCGATCGAGACGATCGCCTCGTTCGCGTCGACGACCCGACACCGGACGACCTGCCCGGGACCGACGACGACCGAGCGGACGGTCGAGAGATAGGCCGCGATCGGCGTCACGATCAGGTTGCGGCTGTCCGGGGCGACGATCGGGCCACCGGCGCTGAACGAGTACCCGGTCGAGCCGGTGGGGCTCGCGACGACGAGCCCGTCGGCGATGAACGTCGCCAGGTGGGTCGCGTCGATCGCGACGTCCATCCGAACGACCCGGGCGAGCGCGCCACGGGCGACGACCACGTCGTTCAACGCGTGGTGGATCGCGACGTCGCCGTCCTCGCGGCCGCCGGGGAGCAGCCGCGCCTCGAGCGCCATCCGCTCGTCGATGCGGTATTCGCCGGCGACGATCCGGCCGAGGACCGCCTCGAGATCGGTCGCCTCGACCTTCGAGAGGAAGCCGATCTTCCCGACGTTCACGCCGAGCAGCGGGACGTCGACCTGGATCACCGCGCGGGCCGCCCGCAGCAGCGTTCCGTCGCCGCCGAGGACGACCAGCGCATCCGAGGTCGCCAGCTCCCGACACAGCACCTCGAAGTCCTGGGCCGTCGCGGCCCAATGGTCGACGTCGTGCATCCGGCACCAGCCGGCAGCACGCTCGCGGAGCTCGGTCGCCGCGTCGTTGGTCGGGTTGTAGGCGAAGCCGATCCGCTTGACCGTCATGTGCCGGTCTCCGCGGCGAGCTTCACGGGCAGGTCGGCGCACGACGGACCGCGTCCGAACCAGGCGAGGAACTCGCGGTTGCCTTCCGGCCCCACGATCGGGGAGGCGACGACGTCTCGCGTCCCGAGACCCAGTTGCGCCGCGCTGGCGGCGACGCGCTCGAGCACCTCGCGGTGGGCGGCGGGGTCACGGACGACGCCCTTGTCGGTCCCGCCCTTGCCGACTTCGAACTGGGGTTTCACGAGCGCGACGATGCCCTGCCCTCGGCCGTCGCGGAGCGTCGCGGCGATCGGCCCGAGGACGAGCCGTACCGAGATGAACGAGACGTCGACGACCGCGAGGTCGATCGGCTCGCCGAGCGACTCCGGCGTGAGGTGCCGGACGTTCGTCCGATCGTGGACCACGACGCGAGGGTCAGCCGCGATCGGCGCCGCCAGCTGGCCCCGCCCGACGTCGACGGCGTGGACGCGGGCGGCGCCCCGCTGGAGCAGGACATCGGTGAAGCCGCCGGTCGATGCGCCCGCGTCGAGACAGACCAGCCCGCTCGGATCGATCTCGAACGCGTCCAGGGCCGCCGCGAGCTTGTGACCGCCACGGCTGACGTAGGGATCGGTCGCCACGAGCGCGATCGGCAGATCGGCGTCGACGAGATCACCGGCCTTGCGGTCCGTCCGCGCCGCGTCGCCCTCCCCGGTCCGCACGCGCGCCGCGAGGATGAGGGCCTGGGCGCGGCTCCGGCTGTCGGCGAGACCACGCTCGACCACGAGCTGGTCGAGACGCTGCCGGGCGCGTCGAACGGTCGCTGGGCTCACCCGGCTATCGTGGCACAGCGGCCTTCGCCGCGACTCACCAGAGCATGGGGGCGTGGCCTGTGGCGAGCCGGACGCGCGCGGAATGGATCGCGATCGGGCTGCTCGTGATGGAAGGCATCCCCGGGATCACCGTCGGGATATCGCTCGCCCCGGCGATCGCCGCCGGCGGGCTCCTCCTCGTCGTCGGGATCCTCGCCTACGGGGTGGCGTCCCTCGTCGGGGCCGTGGGGATCCTCGTGGGGCGGCGCTGGGGCTGGCTGATCGCGATCGCGACCGTGCTCGTGGGCCTCGCGATCCTGGTGATCGTCCTCGGGATCGCCGGCTGGCGCGACGCCGTCATCACTGGCGGGATCGCGATCTGGCTGGTGACGCTCGGCGCACTGCTCATGGCCCGGCCGCGCGGAGCTGCGCGACGCGGCTAGGAGCCGCGCGACTCAGCCGCCGACGGGCGCGGCCGACAGCCCGAGCGCGGCGAGCGTCTCGCGGACCTGATCGGCCAGACCCGGCCCGTCGAGGCGGAGCACGCGTCGGAGATCCGCCACCGAGCCGTGATCGACGAATGCGCCGCCCGGGATCCCGACGATCCGAACCGGGACCTCGCGGAGCGCCGGATCGGAGATCCGGGCCGCTTCGACCGCCTCGAGGACACCGCTCCCGAAGCCACCCGCGCTGACGCTCTCCTCGAACGTCACGATGAGCCGCTTGCCACGCGCCTCGCCCAGGATCAGGTCCGTGTCGAGCGGCTTCGCGAAGCGAGCGTTGATCACGTCGACGGACCAGCCGTCGGCGGCGAGCAGGTCCGCGGCCTCGATGGCGCGCGCGACGATCGGGCCGAACCCGACGAAGAGCAGGTCGATGCCGGTCCGGAGCACCTCGCCGCGGCCGACCGGCAGGGCGGCAGGCTCGACCGGCGGCAGGCCAAAGCCCGCGTCGCGCGGATAGTGGAGCGCGAACGGGCGATCCTGGCCGAGCGCCGTCACGAGGAGCGACCGAAGCTCCTGCTCGTCCTTGGGGCTGGCGATGACGAGGTTCGGCAGCTGACGCTGTGCGGGCAGCGTGAACATGCCCTGGTGGCTCGTCCCGTCCTCGCCGACGAGCCCGGCCCGATCGACCGCGATGAGCACCGGCTGGTCGTTCTGGCAGACGTCGTGGACGGTCTGGTCGAAGGCCCGCTGGAGGAACGTCGAGTAGAGCGCCACCACGGGCCGGAGACCGCCCATGGCGAGGCCCGTCGCGAGCGCCACGGAATGCTGCTCGGCGATCCCGACGTCGATGAACCGGCGCGGATAGGCCGCCTCGAACCGCGAGAGGCCCGTTCCGGTCGGCATCCCCGCCGTGATCGCGACGATCCGCCCGTCGGTCTCGGCGCGGGCGATCAGCTCCTCGACGAACACCGCGGTGTAGTTCGGGTTCTTCGCCGGCCGGAGCACCGCGGACGCGGGCGCGGCATCGTCCGCCTCGGATTCCGTGGGCATCGCCGGGGCGGCCGGCTGGACGCGTTGCGCCGCCGGGGCGGCCTGGGCGGCCGGCTCGGCGCCGTGGCCGTTCCCGTTGCCGTTCGTCGGCGGCGGCACGGTCATCGGCGGCAGCGCGGCTCCATGGAAGCCGACCTGGTCCGTCTCGGCCGGGCGGTACCCGTGACCCTTCTGGGTGCGGACGTGGACGATGACCGGTCCCCGGAGCTCGAGCGCCTGCTGGAACGTCCCCAGAAGCGCCTTCAGGTCGTGCCCGGGAACGAGGCCGATGTACGTGATCCCGAGGTCCTCGAACAGGCGACCGGGCTGGGCGAAGCTGACGACCGACGCTCGGAGCCGCTGCGAGAGCTCGCGGACGGTCGGCCCGATCGCCGGGATCCTCCCGACCAGCTCGTCGTAGGCGGTCTTGCTCGACTGCCACGTCCCGGACAGCTTGATCTGGCTGAGGTACTTCGACAGGCCGCCGACCGTCGGGCTGATCGACATCTCGTTGTCGTTCAGGACGATCAGGAGCTGCGTCTTCCGCTGGCCGATGTCGTTCAGCGCCTCGAGGCTCAGCCCGCTCGTGATCGCCGCGTCGCCGACGACGACGGCGATCCGCTCCTTCCCACCACGGAGGTCGCGCGCCGTCGCGAGTCCCTGGCCGATCGAGAGGCCCGTGCCCGCGTGGCCGCCGTCGAAGACGTCGTGCTCGGACTCGCTCCGGCGTGGGAAGCCGCCCACGCCGCCGAGCCGGCGCAACGTCCCGAACCGCTCGAACCGGCCCGTGAGGAGCTTGTGCGGGTACGCCTGGTGACCCGTGTCCCAGACGATCCGATCGCGCGGCGACTCGAGGAGCCGGTGGAGCGCGATCGTCAGCTCGACGACGCCGAGGCTGCTGCCGAGATGGCCGCCCGTCGTCGCGACGGTCGCGATGATCGTCTCGCGGATCTCGGAGGCCAGCTGCTCGAGCTCGGGCTCCGTCAGGTCGCGAAGGTCGGCGGGTCCGCGGAGGCTCGGCAGGATCGGATCAGTCACGGGCGGGGCTTGGCTCCAGGGGCTGGCTGAATGGTCGCTCGTCTGACGGATTCGCGCCGCTGGGTGCGCCGCGGATCTCGCATGCATTATAAACGTGTTCGCTCGAAGTCGCACGTTTTCGCAGGGGGCTTCCAGTGCGACCCGCGGGAGCCTACCCTGATCGGCGTCAGGAGGGGCCCATGCAGCTCGACGACCGCACGACCTCGATCTATCCGCCCGGGACCCTCGTCAGCGGCGATGCCGGCTACGACGAGGCTCGGATCACCTTCAACGGGATCCTCGACCGGCGTCCCGCGGCGATCGTCCCCTGCCGGACGACCGACGACGTCGTCGCCGCGGTCCGCGCCGCGCGTGCCGCCGACCTCCCGATCGCCGTGCGCGGCGGGGGTCACAGCGTCGCCGGCCACGGCATCGCCGACGGCGCACTGGTCGTGTCGCTCGCGTCGATGCGCGGCGTGACGGTCGATCCCGAGGCGCGGCTCGCCCATGCCGGTGGCGGCGCGCTCTGGGAGGACCTCGACGGCGCGACGACCGCGCACGGTCTGGGCGTGACCGGCGGCACGTTCGTGGACACCGGGATCGGCGGGCTGACGCTCGGCGGCGGGATCGGCTGGCTGATGCCCCTGATCGGCCTGACGTGCGACAACCTCGTGGAGGCGGAGGTCGTCACGGCCGATGGATCGATCGTCGTCGCCGGCCCCGACGGCGATCCAGACTTGCTCTGGGCGCTTCGTGGCGGAGGCGGCAACTTCGGCGTCGTCACGCGGTTCACCTACCGCCTGACCCCGCTCCGGCCGATCGTCGGCGGGCGGATTCGCTACGAGCCGACGGCCGCCCGCGCGCTGCTCGAGCGGGTGGACGAGATCGTGGCCGATCGCCCCGAGGCGTTGATGCCCACGCTCACCGCGGGCGTGAACGACGAAGTCGGGTTCGGCGTGGGGATCCTGCTGGGGATCGTCGACGGCAAGGACCCCGAGCCGATCCTGGAGCGCCTGCGGACCGGGCTCCCGGTGACGCTCGACCGGGTCGGGCCGATCTCGTACGCGGAGCTCCAGGGACTGACCGGACTCTTGCCGTTCGGGCTCCGCCACTACTGGAAGGGCCACTTCCTCCGATCGTTCGACGGCGACCTGTTCGAGGCGCTCGTGGACGTCTGCCGGCCCGAGACCGCGGTCGGCCATTCGTTCCTGCTCCTCGAGGGGATCGTCGGGGCGGGCCGGACCGAGCCGGCCGGCGGTGCGGCGTTCGGCCAGCGGGCCGCGCGCTGGAACGCGAGCGCCCTCGGCGTCTGGGAGACGCCCGAGGAGGACGCGGCCGGGATCGCCTGGGCGCGTCGCGTCGCCGACCTCTTGGAATCGTCGTCGCTGTCGGGCGGCGGCTACGTCAACTACTCACCGGTCGACGAGACGGCGGACCGCGTCCGAGCCGCATATGGCGACGAGCGCTTCGCCCGACTGCGGGCCGTCAAGCAGCGCTACGACCCGGACAACCGGTTCCGGTTCAACCACAACATCCCGCCCGGCTGACGCGCCGGCAACGGCGCCGCACGAGATCAGGTCTCGCTCGCCTCGTCGATCGCGACGTCGCGGGCCTCGAGCCCGCCGCCCGCCCGGCTGACGAGCTGGCGGACCCGGAGCTCGGCCTGCCCGAGGAGGCGCTCGCAGTGGCGCTGGAGGGCCACGGCCCGCTCGGTCCGGGCGATCGTGTCCTCGAGCGACAGCCCGCCCGCCTCGAGCTCGGCCACCGCCGTCCGGAGCTCGGCGAACGCGTCGTCGAACGACAGCGCGGCGATCGCAGGATCCGTGGCGGGGTCGGCGCCGGTTTCCGGGGCGGTCGTGGGCTCAGCGGTCATCCGGCTCCTCGTCTCGGTTCAGCCAGCGGCCGAGCCGGCCGGCGACGAGCATACCAATGCCCAACCCGATGGCCGTGGCCGCGATCGCGATCCCGGCGACGAGAGCGATGTCCGTCATCGCTCGTCGGCCGTGGCGGGGAGCTCGCCGCCGGCGAGCCGGATCGCCAGCTTCGTGCCGCCCGGAGCCTCGTCGGGTGCCCGGAGGATCGGTCCGTCGGCGCCCCGCCGGACGATCGCGTACCCGCGCTCGAGCGTCGCCTGCGGATCGAGGACGGCGAGGGCGGCCGCCGTCGAGTCGAGCACGGCACGGGCCGACCCGAGCCGGCCCACGACCGGAGCCGGCGCAGCCGCGGCCACGCGCTCGAGGCCGGCGCGCCGGACGGACACCGCCTCGAGGGCCGCTCGAACCGCGCGATCGAGGAGCAGGCCGACGCGCTCGCGATCGGCCGTGAGCTGTGCCCGCGGGTCGAGGCGGTCGAGCGCGCGGCGCTCCGCCGCGACCTCGCGACGCGTCGCCTCGAGCACGCGTCCGACGGCCGTCGCGATCCGATCCCCGGCACGCCGGAACGAGGCCATCCAGTCGGCCCGGTCCGGCACCACGAGCTCGGCGGCGGCGCTCGGGGTCGGCGCCCGGACGTCGGCGGCGAAATCGGCGAGCGTGACGTCGACCTCGTGCCCGACGCCGCAGACCACGGGAATCGGGTGGGCGACGACGGCGCGCACGACGCGCTCGTCGTTGAACGACCAGAGGTCCTCGAGCGACCCGCCGCCGCGGGCCAGGATCGTGAGCTGAGGCGCGTCGGCGGGGCGCCCCTCGCGAGCCGCGCTCGTGAGCCACGCCTCGAGCCGCCGGAACGCCCGGACGATGCTCTCGGGCGCGTCGTCGCCCTGGACCTTGCAGGGCACGAGGAGCACGGAGGTCATCGGCCAGCGTCGCGTCAGGACGGTCGCGATGTCGTGCCAGACGACGCCCGTCGGGCTCGTGATCACCGCGATCGTCGCCGGTCGCGGCGGGAGCGGCCGCTTGCGCGCCGCGTCGAAGAGTCCCTCCGCGGTCAGGCGCGCCTTGAGCTCCTCGAACCGGATCGCCAGGTCGCCGAACCCGGCCGGCTGGATCGATTCGACGTAGAGCTGGACCGCCCCCTGCTGCTCGAACAGGTCGATCCGGCCGTGCACGACGATCCGCAGGCCGGCCTGCGGCTGGAACGCCGAGCGGGCGCGGTCGTCGCTGAACCAGACGCAGTTCAGGGTGCTGCGCGCGTCCTTGATCGTGAAGTAGGCGTGCCCGGCGCTGCTCACCGTGACCCGACCGACCTCGCCCTCCACCCAGAGATCGGCGAGCCGCGGGTCGCTCCGGACCGCGTCCTTGATCGCGCGCGCGACGTCGCTGACCGCGAGGATCCTCAGCCCGAACGTGCCGGGCGCCGTGGGCGGCGTGGCGCCGGGCGCGGGCGCGGCCGCGGAGCTCGTCGGCAGCGCGTCCCAACCCGGCAGGAGCGACCGATCGTCCATCGATGCCATGGTACCGAGGGGCGCTCGCGCGGCCGATCCGGCCGTGCGATCCTCGAGTCGTGGATGCCACGAGGCCACCTGTCGCCGACCCCACCCGTCGCTGGGACGCGGTGACACACCAGATCGACCGGATGCGGATCGGGCCGGTCACCGTCCCGGTCGCGTTCTCGATGGTCGCGCTCCTCGGCGGCTCGCTCATCACGTTCATCCTCGCGAGCGGTCGCGATCTCCTCCTCGTCGTGGCCATCGCGGCGATTGGCGCGGGCATCACGGGGCTCGTCGCCGCCGCGGTGAACGCCTTCGCGCGGCCGCCGTCGGTGCGTCGCGCCTTCGAGGCCTTCATCTACCTGGGCGAATGGGAGCTCGATCGTGTCGCCGCCCTCACCGGCCGGCGCGTGAACCCGACACCGGATGCGATGCGAAAGCTCGTCGAAGCGACCGAGGAGCGTCCCGAGGATCGCTGGATCCGGGTCGAGCTCCTCATCGTGCGGCGCGATCTCCACGAGGCCGCAGCGGTCGCGGACCGAATGCCGGTCGACACACCCTACGACCGTGTCGAGCGCGCGGCCGCCCTCGTCCTCATCGACTGGCTGCGGGGCGGGTCCGGGGACCCGTCGTCGATCCGGGACGCCGTCCGCGAGGTCGTGCCCGCCGACGGCGACGAGCGGCGACGCGCCGAGATCATCCTCGCCCTCGCGGAGGTCCGGCAGCGGACGGCCATCGGCCCGACCGCCGGAGATCCGCTGGAGCCACTCAGTCGGGCACGGGACCGGCTCGGCGCCGCCGCCGATGACGCGCTCCTGCGAATGACGCGGCGGGCGGCGCCGTCGCTGGTCCAGACCGCGGCGGCGTTGGTGTTCCTGCTGCTCGTCCTCGACTGGATCGGCGCGATCTAGCGATCTACCGTCGCGGGGTTCAACCGCCGGCCTTGAGCACCTGGATCCTCGTCCACGACGCCCGCAGTCGCGACAGCGAGATCTGGCCGGCCGTCGCGGCCTTCACGAGCGACGCATAGACCCCGGCCGACGACGACTCGGACCCGGTCAGGAGCAGCATGTCGGTGCCGGCCTGGCACGCCCGCAGGGCGAGATGGGCCGTCGTCATGCCGCGCGCGGCCGCCGTCCCGTCCAGCGAGTCCGTGATCGTCACCCCGTGGAACCCCATCTGCGTCCGGAGCAGCGTCGTCCCGATCGCGTACGACCAGCCGGCCGGATGGACGGAGTCCCAGGCCGGGTACGTCGCGTTCGAGAGCATCACCATCGGCAGGCCGTAGCGGATGCCCACCCGATACGGCTGGAGGCCGGGGTTCAGGGCGGAGATCGACTGGTGGATCCCCACGACGGTCGTGTCCGTGTTCTTCGTCGCGAAGCCGAGCCCCGGGAAGTGCTTCATCACCGGCACGACGCCACCGGTCTCGAGCCCCTGCGCGAACGCCCACGACAGCCAGGCAGTCTTCGAGCTGTCGAACGACCACGTCCTGCCCTGCTGGTAGAGGAACGAGCTCGTCGAGAACGGGACGTCGGCGACGGGCGCGAGGTCGATGTCGATGCCGAGGTCCCTCAGCGCGGCACCGGTCGCCGAGCCCTGGCTCCGGGCGGTCGTCGTCGATCCGATCTTGCCCATCTGCGGCGGCGACAGGGTCGGTGGCGCCCAGGGAATCCGCTTGATCGAACCGCCTTCCTGGTCGACGGCGATCAGGAGGCGCGGCTGGCCACCCGCGATCGCCGCGTCGTGGAGCTGCGTCGTCAGCGCCCTGACCTGCGTCGCATCGACGACGTTCTGGCCGAACAGGATCACGCCACCGATCTCGCCGCGCCGGATCCGCCCGAGCAGCGACGCGCTCGCGGTCGTGCCGTCCATGCGGACCATGAGCTTCTGGCCGATGAGCTGGGCGATCGTCGGGCCCGATGCGTCGGCGAGCGACGCCGTCCCGACGAGCAGCCCTGCCGCGCCGATCGCGACCGCGAGCGCGACGCTTGCGATGCGGCGGCTCATCGGGTCCACGCGTGGATCGACATGGCCGACGGCTGCGAGGGGCCGTTGCACGGCGGGACGGTTGCGTCGGTCGCGTCGAGCGGCTTCGCCGTCACCGTGCCAATGTCCGCGAACTCAATCTGAATCGTGACCGGTGGCACGGCCGGCGCACCGCAGACGTTCGCGACGCTTGCCTCGGTCGTCGCCGTCTCGCCGGCCCCGAGCTCGATGCGGGCGCCGCTGTCGGCGTTCTGGACCTCGGCGAGGGCGCGGGCGCTGCCGTCGATGAGCCGCACGACCGTTGCGACGGGGGCGATCTCGCAGACGACCCGGCTCGTGTTCCGCAGGTCGATCGTGGCGATCCGGCTTCCGGCGGCACCTTCCCAGGACCGGATCGATGCCTCCAGGGTGCATCGCTCGACGGGTGACGCAGACGCGGTCGGCGGCGGAGTCGGCGAGTCGGCGGTGGCGATCTGGCTCGTCGCGGGCGACGGCGATGCGCCGACCGGGGGCCGGTCCTCGCGGCCGCCGAGCCAGACGACGCCGACCGCGACGATGAGCGCAGCCGCTGCGAGCGGCACGAGGCTCAGCGCGCCGAACGATCCGCGGCGACGCGGGGCCTCGACGGGGCGCTGGACGTTTCGGGTCACGGAATCCCACTCCTCGAGAACGCGATCGGAGGGTCGACGGTCCATCACGCGGTCTCCAGCTTCGTTCGGGCGCGGCTGACTGCCGCGCGGAGGGCGCCGGCGGTCGTCCCGAGGACAGCCGCGGCTTCGTCGTACGTGAACCCCTCGAGGGCCGTCATCACGAGGGCGGTCCGCTCGAGCGCCGAGAGGACGTCCATCGCCGAGCGGACGTCGAGCCAGCGGGCTCGGGCCGCCTCGTCGCCAAG
Source organism: Candidatus Limnocylindrales bacterium (assembly GCA_035688935.1). Lineage (GTDB taxonomy): Bacteria > Chloroflexota > Limnocylindria > Limnocylindrales > CSP1-4 > CF-46. Next base: position 21,093 of record DASSMI010000274.1, read on the forward strand.
GCCGGTGCTCGGCTCGTGCGAGCCGCCGACGATCGAGCGTCGAAGCCGCCGGAAGCGATCCGTCGCCAACCGACGCGTCGCGACGAGGAGCCACGGCAGCACAGGCTTGGACCAGTCCAGCCGTCGGCGGTGGTCCCAGAGCCGCAGGAACGCTTCCTGGGCCAGGTCCTCAGCCGCCGCCCAGTCGTTCGTCCAGGCGAGGGCGAACCGGAAGACGTCGGTCCAGTGTTCGGCGAAGACGCGCTCGTAGGCGAGCTCGGCGGGTTCGGCGATCGCCATCTCGGTGGTCACATCCTCAGACACGCGGGGGCGTGCCGTTTCGCACGGTCCCGGGTGTCCGAGCTCCGATCAGCCGTAGCCGAGCTGCTGGAAGCGCCAGCGGTCGTCCTCGCCGAGGAGGCTCCGGAGGTGGTTGATCTCGCCGGCGTGATAGGCGTCGTGCGTGATCATCGCGGCGATGAGCCAGCGCGTCGGGCGGTCCTCGCCCCAGTTCGCGCGGCGCGGCCGGTCCAGCTCGGCGTCGTCGTCGAGTGCCGCGACCTGTTCCACGAAGGCGTCGTGGACCGTCTCGAGCCAGGGCAGGACCTCGGCCATCTCGGATTCGCCGAGGCGCCAGGGCTCGACCTCGGGCGTCGCGAACCGCTTCGTCCCGGCCCCGAACGCGTAGTCGCCGTACATCACCTTGCATGCGCCGACGTGGATGGCGATCGCCTCGATCGAGCGCGACGCGCCGTCCGGAAGGGCGTGCCAAGCCTCGTCGGGCACGGAACGGAGGTTCGGCATGAGCGCCTGGCTCTCGTTGCTCTCCTCGATGCCCGCGCCGCGGAACGCTTCGTCGAGGAGATAGAGCATCGTCTCGATGCCTACCCGGGTTGCCACGCTGTCAGGCTACTCCGTGCGCGTGAACCGCTGGATAAGGGTCGAGTGAGATCGTCCAGCAATGCCGGCACACGAACGACGCGCCGACCGAGCCCATCGATACGCGCGCCGCGGCCTCGTCGCCTTGGGCGAGGAGTTCCGGGAGACGCGCCTCCGCCGATCGATGTCGCTTCGCGAGCTCAGCGCCACCAGCGACATCTCGCCGGCCGAGCTGAGCCGGATCGAACGAGGCGTTGCATTGCATGTCGCATACGAGACGTTGGCTCTGATCGGAGCCTGTCTGGGCCTCGACGTGCCGATCCGCGCGTTCCCGAACGGGCTCGGCCCGCGCGATGCCGGTCAGCTCGCGCTGATGGCACGCCTCCGCGCGACCGTGCCACCGAGCGTTCGGGTTCGATCGGAAGTCACGCTCGGGATTCCGGGCGATCTTCGGGCGTGGGACGCGGTCCTTGATGGACGTGGCTGGTCGCGGCCGGCCGAGCTCGAGAGTCGGATCCGCGACATTCAGGCGCTCCAACGCAGGATCCGAATCAAGTGTCGCGATGCGGGTGTCAGCGACGTCCTGCTGATCGTCGCGGGCAGCCGTTACAACCGGCACGTGATCCGTGGCGCCGCCGATGATCTCGCGGACATGTTCCCGGTTCGATCGCGGGAGGCACTCGCGGCGTTGCGGTCCGGGATGCCGCCGAACGGGAGCGCGATCGTCGTCCTGTGAGCGGCCCGCGTGTGTCGTGGGACGAGTGAATGGGGCACGTCAGCGGCCGTTTCTGCCGGTTCGTTTCGCCCCGCGAGCGAACTGCGCACGAGGGGGCCGTTTCGTGGGCCCGACGAGGCGACGGAACAGGTTTTTCCGTCACATTCACTCGTGGGACGAGACAAGCGGGGTCGGGAGCGACCCGCCGGGCAGGCCGGGGGGCCGCACGCCCGTCGGGCGGGCGCCCCAAGCGTGAACGGGCAGCGCAGCCAGGCGAGGGTGCCCGATACGCCCGTCGGGCGGGCGCGGGCCGAAGGCACTACACCCGGGTCTGGTACTCCCCGGTCCGCGTGTCGACGCGGATCGTGTCGCCTTCCTCCACGAAGATCGGCACCGTCACGACCAGGCCCGTCTCGGTCGTGGCCGGCTTCCGCGCGCCGGTCTGGGTGTCGCCGGCGAAGCCCGGCTCGGTCGAGGCCACGACGAGATCGACGGTGACAGGCAGCTCGACGCCGATCGTCTCGCCCTGGTACGTCGTCCGGTCGAGCGTCATCCCGTCCTTCATGTACTGGGCCGTGTCGCCGAGCTGGTCCGTCCGCAGGACGAACTGGTCGTACGTGTCCGTGTCCATGAAGTGGAAGTCGTCGTCGTCGCGGTAGAGGAACTGGACGGGCCGCTTCTCCATCGAGGCGCGCGGCCACTTCGTCCCCGCCTGGAACGAGCGCTCCACGGTCTGGCCACGCTTGATGTTCCGGAGCGTGATCCGGACCTGGGCCGAGCCGCGGCCCATCTTGATGTGGTGGTAGTCGAGGATCTGCCAGAGCTCGCCGTCGAGCTCGATGGCGACGCCCTTCTTGAGTTCGCCGGTGCTGATCATGTCGGGTCGGGCTCCTGGGTCGATCGCCGGCCGGGCCCTCGTGGGCACGCGGACGCCGACGATCGCTGCATCGGGTTCGGCCGAGGATTGTAGCCGACGCCGATCCGGGCTCAGCCCGGGAGCGCGAGGACCTCCCTCGGGAAGCTCGTCAGCCGCTCCATCCGGCCCGCGCCGGCGTCGAGCAGGATCAGATCCTCGATCCGGACACCGGTCTCACCCTCGAGATAGATCCCCGGCTCCACCGAGAACACCGTGGGCGACGGCAGCGGCCGATCGAGCGCGCCCAGCGCGAGCGACGGCAGCTCGTGGGTCTGGAGACCGATCCCGTGTCCGAGCCCGTGCCCGAACGGCGCCCAGCGCCCGTCATCCTCGATCACGCGCCGGGCGACGCCGTCCAGATCCCGCCCTGACGGCAACGCGAGCTCGCCCGTGACGCACGCGTCCAGCTGCGCGATCGCGGCGGCCTGCGCCTTCCCGACGACCTCGTAGACGGCGAGGTCGCGCTCGGACGGCTCCCCGACGAACAGCGTCCGCGTCATGTCGCTCCGGTAACCCGCGACCTGCGCGCCGAAATCGAACAGCACGACGGCACCCGCGCGAACGGCCTCGCCGCCAGGGGCGCCGTGTGGCAGCGCCGCGTTCGCGCCGACCAGGCACGTCGGCTCGAACGCGATGGCCTCCGCGCCCCCGGTCCGGATCGCCCACTCGAGGTCCAGCGCGAGGTCCCGCTCGATCGCGCCCGGCCGGATCTTCGGCAGGAGCCCGGCGAGCGCGCGATCCGCGACCGCGCACGCCGCCGCCACGCGCTCGAGCTCAGCCGGCTCCTTGATCGCCCGATCCGCTTCGACCCAGCCCTCGACCGGCACGAGCTCCACGTCCGGTGCCGCCATCTCGAGCCGGCGCCACACCGCGTACGGGACGAGCCCCGATTCGACCCCGACGCGCTTCGCGCCGACCGATCTGACGAGCTCGGCCCAGCCATCGGCGAGGTTCCGCGGCCCAGCGACGATCCGCGCTTGAGGCACCTCGCGGCGCGCCTGGATGTCGTACCGCGTGTCGGCGAGGACGACGACCTCCTCTCCGGCCACGAGGAAGAATCCCGACGTCCCGGCCACCTTCTCCTCGCCGTCGGCGAGGGTGAACCCGGTGAGGTAGCGCATGTGCTCGCGGCGGATGCCGAAGTAGGCGTCGATCCCGGCACCGTCGAACCGAGCCCGGAGCCGGCCGAGGCGGGCCGGCCGGGCGGCGGCGTCGGCCTCCGCCCATCGGACGAGGTCGGCCGCAGAAGGGAGCGGGCCGAAGTCGCCCGGCGTCGGGACGCTGGTCACGGGGAGGTCGAATACCCGTAGGTGACCTTGTTCTGGTTGTGCTCCTTGAGCGTCTTCGCGAACGCGTGGGTATGCGCCTCGTCCTTCTTCGCGAGGAAGTACAGGTAGCCGGCCTTCGTGTTCGGGCTGAGGGCCGCGTCGATGGAGGCGATCGTCGGCGTGCAGATGGGACCCGGTGGAAGGCCGGCCTGGGTGTACGTCTGGTAGCCGAGGAGCTCCGGTGGGAACGTGATCTGACGGAGCGGTTCCTTCGGCACGGTCCAGAACTTGTACGTCCTCCACTGCGGCAGCCCCAGCTGCTCGAGCGCCAGCGTGTCGACCGCGTAGAACACGGTGGGATCGGACGCGAGCACCGGCGCGATCCCACGGAGCTTGTGGAGCCGGTTCTCGAAGACCCCGGCGATCAGCGGACGCTCGTCATCGACGACCGCCTCGCGCTCGACCATCGAGGCGAGGGTCAGGACCTGGTAGAAGGTCCGGCCGCGCGCCTTGGGCACGTCCAGCCGATCGCCGATCGCGGTCTTGAACCCATCGAGCATGTCGCGGACGAGCTCCTCGGCCGTCGTGTCCGGCAGGACCTGGTAGTTCGCCGGCCACAGGAAGCCCTCGAGCGAGGCGCCCTGCGGCAGGACCTCCTTGAGCCACGGGTAGTCGTCGAGCAGCTCGGCGGGCGGGTGCTTGACGAGCTCGTAGAAGTCCTTCGGGTCCATCGTCAGCGCGTCGATCGTCTCGAGCTTCGCCGTGATCTGCTCGAGTCGGAGCCCGGTCCGAAGGCCGATCGTCACGTACTGCGTCGGCTGCGGACTGAGCAGGGCGGTCACGACCTGGTCCGGCGTCATGGATTTCTGGAGGACAAACGTCCCGCTCTCGAACTGGCTCGTCAGGTTCTTCTGGGTCGCGATGAAGATGAACGCCCGCCGATCCTGCAGGAACCCGTTCTCCTCGAGCCGTTGCGCGATCGAGGCGGCCGACTCACCCTCGTTGACGACGAACGGCACCTTCGTCGTGTCGGTCGAGGCGGGGTCGGTCAGCTTTCCGCCGAGATCCTCCTTCACGAGATCGTTGACGAAGCCGATGCTCAGGGCGCCCGGGTTGTCGGCCGCCCACTTCACGACCGCGTCGCGGACGAGCGGCCGGAGCGCCGTCAGCAGGACGATGACGACGAGCGCCCCGAGGACGAGGGCGAAGATGAGGAACTTCAGGATCCCCGGGATCCCGCGGCGCGGCCGGCGATCCCACCCGTTGGAGCCGCCGCCGTTGTAGCCGCTGCCGTTGTAGCCACCGCCCCGACCGCCTCGATCGCCGCGGGCGTCCGGCTCGTACACCGGCTGCCAGGCATCGTCGTACGTCCCCGGCGTCGCCGGTCGCGCCTGGCTGCGCTCGCGGGCGCGCCCGCCGGAGCGGATCGTCATCGAGGTGCCTCCGTGTCTGGGATCACCGGAGCCGGCCGGGCTGGGGGCGGTGGCGTGGCGGCCGATGTCGACCGCGCGTCGAGCTCGTCCTGGAGGATGATCGCTGCCGCCTCGCGATCGACCCGGGCACGCCAGGCGTCCCGCTGGGTCCTGCTCGGCGGGCCCCCGCCACGTCCTCGCTTCATCGGGCCGAGCCGCTGCTCGGCGAGATGCGACGTCAGTCGCTCGTCACGGTACCGGATCGCGACGCCGAGGATCGGCGCGACCGCGTCGACCCATTCGCGTGTCACCCGGGCCTGCGGGCCCTCGTGACCCGCCGCTTCGAGGGGCAGGCCCACGACGATCTCCGCGGCCCGCTGCTCGTCGAGGAGGCGGGCGAGCGCCGTGGCATCCACGGCTGCAGTCCGCCCGCGGCGGAGGGTCGTCAGCGGCGTCGCGCGTCCATCGGCATCCGCGACGGCGACGCCGATCCGGCGCTCGCCGAGGTCGAGCCCGAGCAGCCGGCTCACGACGGCCCGGCGCTCGGCGGACTGGACGCCGCTGGTCGTCGCGATGGCGAGGCGGCTGGTGCGCGCGATCCAGACGCTGACGGGGTGGGGTCGACACCGGCCCCGGGCGTCTGGACGTCGATCGTGAGGCGGGCGTCCATGCTCGTCACCGTCGATGCCCAGTCCGGCCAGAGCGTGACCGTGGCCGTCCCGTACGGCGCCAGCGCCGCGGTCGCGTCGGCGGCGGTCTTGCCCTTCACGAGATCGCGCACCGCCGCGACGTCGACGACGGCGACCTGCGTCGCTCGGGCGGACGCCAGGAACGAGACCTGCCCATCCTCGCCGACGACCCCCTCCCCCACGTCGATCACCGTGGAGCCCGGGACGAGCTGGTGATTCGCCGTCACGTGGGACGCGACCTGGGACTCCACGAGGGACTTCACGGGCGTCGGGTCGACTGCGATCACCGTGCCGTCCGCCGTGAGGTGGATCTCGAACGACCCGATCTCCTGCCCGACGAAGGTCTGGGGGTCCACCTCGGGGGTGACCTGACCCAGCTCCGCGGTGGTCGGGAACAACGTCGTCCCGGGCGGGGCGTTCGCGCCGGCCGCGATGGCGTCCTGGAAGGCGCGCTCGAGGTCGGCCTGGACCGCGGCGACGGCCTTGTCGACCTCGGCCTTCTTCACCTGCGGGGTCTCCGTCCGCGAGCCGCCCGACGTCGGGGCCGGGTTGTTCACCTTCAGGCTCTCGGGGTTCTCTCCCTGCGGGACCACCCGGATGGTGTTCGCCGGAACGTTGCCGTCGGGTCCGTCCTTGACGGCCTCGACGTTCACCGACTTGCGCGAGGGGATCACGGACGGGATGACGAACTCGGCGGCGGGCAGCGTGACGGACGCCAGCGTGCGGAACTTGATCCCGCTCTCCGTCGAGACGATGCTGCCGGCCGGGACGGTGTCGGACCCGAGGAAGTTGTAGTTCTCGAACGTCACCGAGCCCCTCGCGGGCGTCTGCTCGACGCGGACGCCCGTCGTGGTGAACGTGTCCGAGGCCTCGACGGGGACGTCGAGGCGGTCCGCCGGGACGACCAGGGCCGTCGGATCGACGGAGGTCGCTTCGGGATCGGCCGAGACCGTCAGCTCGAGCGAGATCGGCTCGCGGCGCGGCACGAGCGTGATCGTCGCGGCCGGAAGGAACAGGTACGCGCCGACCGCGACCACCACGAGAGCGAGGGCGACCAGCGCGACGGCGGCCGCGATCGGCGTCCGGATGCGCGTCCCGAACAGCGGCGGCAGACCGGCGATCGCGGGCTCGTCGTCTTCGCGGTCGACGTCCCGCGGAGTGACCGGAGCGGCCGGGGGCGGAGGCGCCGACATCACCGCAGCCGGCACGGCCTCGACCGGTCGCCTTGGTTGCTGCGACTTCCGCGGAGCCGGCGGGCGGGCCGGATCGACCGGCGGCGCGGCGACGATCGTCTCGCTCCGGATGGGAGCCGCGTCCGCCGCGTCCGCCGCGTCCGCCGCGTCCGATGGACCGTCCTCGGCCACCGCGGGCTCCGCGATCGGCGTTGGGGACGTCGCATCCGCGGGCCGATCGGCGACCGACGATTCGTACTCGCCGACCGTCCCGAACACCGGCAAGCCGGCCGACGCCGCGAGCGAGCGTGCCGCGGCATCGCCGGACACGATCGAGAGCCGGCGGTTGCTGACGACCGCTTCCCGCGAGAGGAGTCGGAAGTTCATCCGCGAGGTGGCGATCCGCGACCCATACGGGACGACGAGCGCGACCTTGGTGGACGGCGACGTCCGGATCCTCGACGCCGCGGAGGTGATCTCGTCGTCGACGTCGAGGTAGACGATGCCCTCTGCCATGCTCCGGGAAGGGTAGCCCGTCACACCTTCATGGCGCGAAGCACCCGGCGAAGCGCCGCGTCCAGCGGATCCTCGGTCGTCTGGAGCTCGATCGCCTGGTAGGCGAGACCGAGCGGGGTCACGTCCTGCTGGTCGACGAGGAGATCGGTCGCGTCCGTGATCGATTCGACCTGGTCGGGTGCCATGACGACGACCTCCGGCGGTCGCGCGAACGAGAGGCCTTTCCAGAAGCGCTCGGCGCGGATCGCCTCGGCGATCTCCGGCAGCCGCGAGCCGCCGCCGCACAGGTAGATCCGCCCGGGCAGGAGGTCCCCTCCCCCGAGCTCCTCCATGACGAGCTCGACCCCGGCCGACCAGACCTCGACGTCCTCCCCGACGATCTTGGCGACCTCGTCGCGGTGGTCGACCGCGATCCCCCTGGCGTAGTCGACCTTGAGGGACTCGGCGCGCGGGAACGGCAGGTCGAGCCGGTCCGCGAGGCTCTTGGTGAATGCCCGGCCGCCCAACGCGAACATCCGCGTCCCCTCGATCCCGCCCTGGCGCACGAGCGCGACGTCCGTCGTCCCGCCGCCGACGTCGACGAACAGCGCGCCGGCCTGCCGGACCTGGTCGGAGCCGAGGACGCGGGCGACCGCGTACGGCTCGGCGACGATCTCCAGGAGCTCGAGATCGAGCTGGCTGGCGACGGTCTGCAGGGCGCCGAGATGGACCAGCGGCGCGAACGCGTTGAAGATCCCGATCTTCACGTGGCGGCCCTGGAAGCCGACGGGGTTCGTCAGCGTGTAGCCGTCGATCGCCGCGCCGACGATCGCCGCGTGGACGAGCCGGACGTCGACGTTCGGAAGGCCCGTCTCCCAGGTGATCGAGCGCTCGGCCTCGCGGAGTGCCTCGCGCTGGACCGCGTCGATCAGCTTCTGGAGCTCGGCCTCCGTGATCGGCTGGTCGGGCCGCTTCCGCTCGGCCGTGTGGGTCGTCGTGAAGCCCTTCACGAGCTCGCCGGCGATCCCGATGACGACCTGGCTCGGCCGGAAGCCGGCCATCTCCTCGGCCTCCTGGAGGGCCACCGAGCAGTTGTCGACGACGGCCGCGATGTCGGCGACCGTCCCGGACGACATGTGGCTCAGACCCTGGCGCTTCCGGCCGACCCCGCGGACCGTCCCGTGGCCGTCGTCACCGATCTCGAAGACGAGGGCCTTGGCGAACTCGGTCCCGATGTCGAGCGCCGTGCAGGCGGCAAGCGCCTCCTCGCCGTCGCGCTGCCAGAGCCGGCGGAGGAAGGCCACGGCCTAGCGGTTGGTCAGCGCGGAGCGGATCGTGGCGACGGCCTCGGCCAGACCCTCGCGATTGTTGCCCTTGCCCTGGGCCATCTCCGGGCGGCCGCCGCCCTTGCCATCCACCTTCGCGATCGCGGCGCGGACGAGGTCGCCGGCCGAGATGCCGCTGGCGACGAGATCGTCGCTCACGGTGACGAAGACCTGTGGCTCGTCGTCGTCGAGGGCGAGCGCGATCACGCCGCTGCCCAGGACGCCACGGAGGTCCTTCGCCGCTCCCTTCATCTCGTCGATCGACGCGAACGGGCCGGCGTAGGAGACGAGACGGACGCCGGGCGCGACCTCCTCCGCCCGCGCCGCGAGCTCGCCGGGGTTCGGCACGCCGGCGCCGGCCGCTGCGCCGGCCTTCAGCCGGCGGCGCGTCTCACGGAGCTCGTCCTGGAGCGCCTTGATCCGGTCCGGGAGCTGGTCCGGCGTCTGGGCACCGGCGATCTCCGTCGCCGTCGCGAGCGCGTCGGAGCGCGCCCGCAGGTACGCGTCCGCGCCCGCGCCGGTCAGCGCCTCGATCCGGCGCATCCCGCTCCCGATCGAGCGCTCGCCGGTGATGACGAAGCTGCCGATCTGGCCCGAGGCCCGGCAATGCGTCCCGCCGCACAGCTCGTGCGAATACCCGTCCACGCGCACCGTCCGGACCGTCTCGCCGTACTTCTCGTCGAAGAACGCGTCGGCGCCGGCGTCGATCGCCTCCTGCATCGTCATGTAGCTCGGGGTCACGGTCCGGTCGTCGCGGACGACCCGCCGGACCTCGTCCTCGATCGCGCGGAGCTCGTCCGCGGTGAGCGGCCGGTCGAATGGGAAGTCGAACCGGAGGGAATCCGGCGTCACCAGCGATCCCGCCTGACGGGCCGCCTCGCCGACGACGTTCCGGAGCGCCCGATGAAGGAGATGCGTTCCCGTGTGGTTCCGCATCGTGTGGGCGCGCCGCTCGGGATCGACCACCGCATCCACGGTCTCGCCCACCCGCAGCCGGCCGTGGAGCGTCCCGCGATGGACGATCAGGCCGCCGACGGGCTTCTGCGTGTCCTCCACCGCGAACACCGACGACCCGCCGCCCGCCTCCCGGAGCTCGCCGTGGTCGCCGACCTGGCCGCCGCCCTCGGCATAGAACGGCGTCCGATCGAGGACGACCTCGGCGGCGCCCTGGCCGGTCAGATCGTCGTACTCGATCCCGTCTCGGACGATCGCGACGACCTTCGCCGGCGCGTTCGTCGCCTCGTAGCCGAGGAACTCGGTGTCCCCGGCACGGCCGAGGATCGCCTGGTACAGCGAGGTCAGCGCGGCGTGCTCGGCGAGGGCGGCCTTCGTCCCGGACCGGCTCCGCTGGCGCTGCTCGGCGAGCGCCGCGTCGAACCCCGCCCGGTCGACTCCCGCGCCGTACTCGGCGGCGAGCTCGACGGTCAGATCGATCGGGAAGCCGAACGTGTCGTGCAGGCGGAACGCGAGCCCGCCAGGCACGAGCGGCACGCCGGACGGCAGATCCTCCGCGCGGCGTCCGACCTGGCGCTCGGCGCCGGGAACGAGGCCGGCAAGGGCGGCTTCGAGCTGGCCGGTGCCGGCGTCCAAGGTCCGGGCGAACTGGGCCTCCTCGCGCTCGATCGCGGCAAGGATCGCGTCGCGCCGCTCGGCGAGGATC
>DASSMI010000275.1:0-3702 GCA_035688935.1 Candidatus Limnocylindrales bacterium
CGAGCGCTGCACGAACGCGCCGCGGCGAGCGCTGATCGGCAACTGGGTCCACGACCTGCCGGACGAGGCCTACCCCGGACCGAATCTGGACTGGCTCCACGAGATGGTCCGGTTCTTCGACCACTGGCTGAAGGGTGTCGACAACGGGGTCATGGACGAGCCGGCGCTCGTCGCCTTCCGCCACGACTGGGCCGAGCCCGAGCCGTTCCCGACCGCGTGGCCGGGTCAGTGGCTCGCCGAGACGGCCTGGCCGCCGCCCGATGCCACGGAGCACGTGCTCCATCTGGCGTCCGGCGATGAGCCGCTCCGCGGGCATCTCGTCGGCGAGCCGCCGGCCGAGGTGTCCGTCGAGCGGTTCCGCCACCGGGCGACGATCGGCACCCGGGCCGGGCTGTCGTGGGGCGCCGGCGGGAAGCCGAACGGCGTCGCCCGCGATCTCCGGCCGGACGACGCCCTCGTGCCGGCCTTCACGTCGGCGCCGCTCGAGGGCGATCTCGACCTCGTCGGGTCGGCCCTCGTGGAGCTCGCCTGGGAGTCGCCCGTCCCGGTCGCGACGGCCGTCGTCCGGCTCGAGGACGTCGCCCCGGACGGCACGCCCTTCCAGGTCAGCGCCGGAATCCTCAACCTGACCCACCGATCGTCGCACGAGGATCCCCAGCCGCTCGAGGCGGGTGTCGTCACCGCGGTCCGGGTCGCGATGCGAGCGTCGGCGCATCGGTTCGCCGCGGGCCACCGGATCCGGCTGTCGGTCGCGTCGTCGATGTGGCCCGTCGTCTGGCCATCGCCCCAGCCGGCCGTGTACGCGCTCCACCTCGGCTCGTCGGCACCGGCTCGCCTGATCCTTCCGGTCCTCCCCACCGGCCGCCGGTCCGTGCCGGTGCCGCCGTTCAAGACGACGCCGCCAACCCTTCGCGAGATCGGCTCGTACCGGGGCGACCCGCCGCGTTGGGAGGTCATCGAGGACGTGATCGACGGCTCGGTCACCGTGCGGACGAGCGAGTTCGGCGAGGCGACCCTCCCCGACGGCCGGACGACGCTGTACTCGGGCGAGGCGCTCGAGATGACGGCTCGCGACGCCGACCCGGCCCACGCCCGGATGCACAACGAGGTCGTCTACCGGCTCCGGGAGGGCGGCTCCGAGATCGTCGTCGAGGCGAACGGCACGATCCGGACGACCGAGACGGACTTCCACATGAACGTCGGGCTCCGGGTGACCCTCGACGGCGCGCCGTTCTTCGAGCGCGGCTGGCTGGAGACGGTCCCGCGTCAGCTCGTCTGAACGAGTCCGGCGCGCTCGTCGAGGACGTCCTCGAGCCGCTTGAGGAAGTGCTCCCCGCCGCCGGTCATCGTGTAGCGGGTGGCGGGCTCGAGGTTCCGGCGGATGCCGTCGTAGCTGACGATCTGGTACGCCGCGCCGACGATCCGGACGTCGTCGATGACGGCGCGCAGCTCGGCGGCGTCCACCGTTCCCGACCAGGCGTCGATCCAGCCGTCGATCGCCGCGTCGATCTCGTCCTGGCGGCTGCCGCTCCAGGCGATCCAGGTGATGACGTCGATCGCGGGGTTGCTGATCGCGGCGTCGGACCAGTCGATGATCACGATCCGGTCGTCGACGATCGCGGCGTTGCCCGAGTGGAAGTCGCCGTGCACGACCGACTCGGGCAGCCCGACCCGCTCGACCGCCGCGACGGCGGCCTCGACGCCCGCGACGACGCGCGCGGCGCGGGCCGGCTCGAGTGGATCCCCGACACCCATCCCGAGCGGCCCGATCGCCATGGCGACCGAGGCGACGAGCCCGGACAACGGCCGGTGCGGCGCGCCGGCCGCGAGGAGCACGCGGCGGGCGGCCTCGTCTCGCGCGACGGCGCGCTGGATCGCCACGAGCGCGGCAGCGCCGCGGCCGAGCGCCGCCGGTCGGTCCGCCTCGGGGATGTCGCCCACCCAGGCCGACCCGATGTCCTCGACCAGGAGCCAGCCTTCCTCGGGCTCGATCGCGAGCAGCGGCGGGACGGCGTCGGGGAACCGGTCGGCAAGGAGACGGGTCAGGACGGGCTCGGCGTGGAACGGCGGGAACACGGCCTTGAGGAACAGGTCGGGGCCGTCCGTCGGCGCCCGGAGCAGCGCGGAGATGCCGCGGAGGAAGAACGGCATCGGGTCGGCGGTCAGCGGCCGGCCGGCGTCGGCTGCCGCGGCGCGCATCCACGCGGATGCCCGATCGAACCAGCCCCGACGCGACCAGCGCGGTCGCAGCGAGGGCGGCGGTGACCCAGCGCGGACCTCGGCCAGCAGCTCGTCGGCCCGGGGCCGGATCGACTCCGGCAGGCCCGCGGTGTCAGGCGGGCCCGCCGCGAACGTGAGCCCCGCGGGCGGCGTCCACCCCGAGCGCCCGGGCTCGGTCATCACGAGGCACGGGACCGGGGCGCCCTCCGGCAGGCCCTTCCATTTCGGGTGGGTCTCGAGGACCGGTGCCGTGAACCCCCACGTCTCCCGCAGGAACGCGCTGATCGCGATGACCGACGCCTCGTTCTCGTCGCCGTCCACGGGAGCGTCCGGGAGCGTGGCGCCGGCGGTCTCGAGGATCGCCGAGCCGTCCGACGCCGGGACGATGAACCACACGTCGAGCTTCACGGCCGCGCAGCCTACACTGCGCGCGATGCTCCGGATCAGCCGCAAGGCCGAGTCGTTCACCGAGTCCGTCATCCGCGAGATGAACCGGCTGGCCGTCGCCGCCGGTGCCGTCAGCCTCGCCCAGGGCTTCCCGGACTTCGCCTGCCCTCCCGAGCTGAAGGCCGCCGTCGCCGACGCGGTGAACGCAGACCACAACCAGTACGCGATCACGTTCGGCTCGAAGCCGCTCCGCGACGCGATCGCCGCGAAGACGGCCCGGTTCCATCCCGCGTGGGTCGTCGATCCGGACACCGAGATCACGGTCGTGAACGGGGCCACCGAGGGGATGATCGCGGCGATGCTCGGGCTGCTCGACCCGGGCGACGAGGTTCTCGTGTTCGAGCCGTTCTATGAGAACTACGGCCCGGACGCGATCCTCACGGGCGCGACGCCGGGGTACGTGACGCTCCACGAGCCGGATTGGCGGATCGACCCCGACGAGCTCCGGGCCGCCGTGACTCCCCGGACCCGCGCGATCGTCGTCAACTCGCCCCACAACCCCACGGGCAAGGTCTTCACCCGGGAGGAACTGGAGCTGATCGCCGCGCTCTGCCGCGAGCACGACCTCATCGCCTTCACCGACGACATCTACCAGCACCTCGTCTACGAGGGCGAGCACATCCCCCTGGCGACCCTGCCCGGGATGGCCGAGCGGACGGTCGCGATCGACTCGATGTCGAAGACGTACTCGGTCACCGGCTGGCGCGTGGGCTGGGTGATCGCGTCGCCGGAGCTGACGGTTGGCGTCCGCCGGGTCCACGACTTCCTCACGGTCGGCGCAGCCGCGCCGCTCCAGCAGGCGGCGGTCGTCGGGCTCACGATGGCCGACCACTACTACGAGCGGCTCCTGGCCGAGTACCGCGAGCGTCGCGACGTCCTCGTCCCGGCGCTCGAGGCGGCCGGGTTCCGGGTCCACCGCCCCGCCGGCGCGTACTACGCGATGACGGACATCCGCGACCTGACCGACGAGGACGACGTCGCCTTCGCGCGCCGGCTCATCCTCGATCCCGGCGTCGCGGCCGTGCCGGGCTCGTC
>DASSMI010000276.1:0-2532 GCA_035688935.1 Candidatus Limnocylindrales bacterium
GACGGGACGCGCTCGGCGAGGAAGTGGCCCTCGTCGTCGAGCGGCGCGTTGGCCTGGGCGACGACGTGCTCCTCCTCCTCGTCGGCCGGGAGGTACTCGATGTCGGAGGTCACGATCGGGCGGATCGGGAACGCGTTCGCCTTCTGCTTCTTCAGCTCGGCGATCGCCTCCGAGGAGAACGGCTTGCCGGCCTTGAGCACGGTCGTGCCGCTCTTCGTCAGGAGATCGCCACCGGCCTCGTACGAGGCGAGGTTCGGGTCGTCCCACGCGACGGTCCGCTTGACCTTGCGGTAGGGGGTCTCGATGAAGCCGTAGCTGTTGATCCGGCCGTACGTCGCGAGCGAGCCGATCAGGCCGATGTTGGGGCCTTCGGGCGTCTCGATCGGGCAGATCCGGCCGTAGTGGCTGTGGTGGACGTCGCGGACGTCGAAGCCCGCGCGCTCGCGCGACAGGCCGCCGGGGCCCAGCGCGCTCAGTCGCCGCTTCGAGGTCAGCTCGGCCAGCGGGTTCGTCTGGTCCATGAACTGGCTGAGCTGGCTGCCGCCGAAGAACTCCTTCATCGCGGCCACGACCGGCCGGATGTTGATCAGCGCGTTCGGGGTCGCCTTGTCGATCTCCTGGATCGTCATCCGCTCGCGGACGACGCGCTCCATCCGGAGGAGGCCGATCCGGAACGCGTTCTGGATCAGCTCGCCGTTGGCCCGGATGCGGCGGTTGCCGAGGTGGTCGATGTCGTCCTTGGGATGGAGGCCCCGGTTCGACTCGATCAGGTGACCGACGATCGCGGCGATGTCCTCGCGGGTGATCGTGCGCTGCTCGCGCGGCAGCTCGATGCCCATCCGGCCGGCGACGCCGTCGAGCTTCTTGTTGAACTTGTACCGGCCCACCCGACCCAGGTCGTAGCGGCGGAAGTTGAAGAACAGGCTCTCGACGAGCTGGCGGGCGTTGTCCCCCGTGGGCGGATCACCCGGGCGGAGCTTCTTGTAGACCTCGATCAGGGCTTCCTGCTGGGTCTTCGTGATGTCCTTGTCGAGCGTGTTCGACGTGAAGGGATGGTCCGGGTCGACGTCGACCGGCGCGAAGAGCGCCGAGATCGAGTCGTTCTCCTCGTAGCCGACCGCGCGGAGGAGCGTCGTCGCCGCGATCTTCCGCTTGCGGTCGACCTTGACCCAGAGCTGGTCCTTGTTGTTCGTCTCGAACTCGAGCCATGCGCCGCGGTTGGGGATGACCTTCGCGCTGAAGAGCATCCGACCCGAGGCCGGGTCCTCGAGCTCGCTGTAGTAGACGCCGGGCGAGCGGACGAGCTGGCTGACGACGACGCGCTCGGCGCCGTTGATCACGAAGGTGCCCTGATCGGTCATCCACGGGTAGTCGCCCATGTAGACGCGCTGGCGCTGGATCTCGCCCGTCTCCTTGATCAGGAGCTCGACGTTCACGTACAGCGGGCGGGAGAACGTCAGGTCCTTCGTCCGGCACTCCTCTTCGGAGTACTTCGGGTCGCCGAACTCATAGTCGAGGAACTGGAGCTCCATCACCTTGCCGGTGAAGTCCTTGATCGGGCTGATCTCGTCGAACAGCTCCCGGAGGCCCTTCTCGATGAACCACTGGAACGAATCCAGCTGCAGCTCGATGAGGTTCGGGATGGGGAGGACTTCGGGGATCCGGGCGTAACGCGTGCGCGTCAACGCCACCGCCGTCCGGTTCGACGACTCAGCAGACAGCATGAAGCACCACTCCTCGTCGGAGGTTCGAAAGAAGGGAAAGGGCCGCGCTCACAGAATTGGATAGGATACCGCGCCGCTGACGGATGTCAAACGGGTGCGGCCGCGGTGGAGGGCACGGTCCAGGCCGGAATCGCGGTGGTCCAGGTGAGTCGCCGCGCGACCCCGACGCTCGTGTCGACGCGGCACGGCGTCGACCCTCGGCCGTTCGGGCCGGGACTGGTCCGAGCGGACCTGGCCCTTCCGAACCGTGACCGACGTCCCGTTGAGTCGCCCCGCGACTCGGATTCCGCGCGTGATCGCTCGGCAATGAGCGGATCCGCGCACGGCCACGCTCGCTGCGCCCGGATGCGAGTCGCCCGGCGACTCACGCCGCGAGCGCGTCGGGCGCGCGAGTGCGTCGTGGGCGCAAGTGCGGCGCGGACGCGGCGCCGGGAATCGGAACGGCCGCGACCCGGAGGTCGCGGCCGTCGATCGGGCGAAACCCGAGCTACTTGATCTCGACCTTGGCGCCCTGCTCTTCGAGGGCCGCCTTGATCTTCTCGGCCTCGTCCCTGGCGACGCCTTCCTTGACCGGCTTCGGCGCGGCGTCGACGAGATCCTTGGCCTCCTTGAGGCCGAGGCCCGTCAGCTCCCGGACGACCTTGATCACCGGGATCTTGTTCGGGCCGACCTCGGCGAGGACCGCCGAGAACTCGGACTGCTCCTCGGCCGCGGCCGGAGCGGCGCCGTCGCCACCAGCCGCCGCACCGGCCGCCGGGGCCGCCGCGACCGCGACCGGGGCGGCCGCCGTCACGCCGTAGCGCTCCTC
>DASSMI010000277.1:0-6367 GCA_035688935.1 Candidatus Limnocylindrales bacterium
ATCGCCGTCTGGAGATTGGCCAGCTTGCCGGCCTTCTTCTCGACGAAGAGGTCGCCGTCCTCGTCGACGAGGGCGATCCCGGCCGAGTCGTAGCCGCGGTACTCGAGCCGCTGGAGGCCCTCGATGAGAATGGGACCGGCCTCGCGAGGCCCGGTGTAGCCGACGATTCCGCACATGTCGCTGATTGTCCTCCGGTCCCGAGCGACCGCCGGAATGCGTCCGCTCGACGCCCCGCCGGCGTCGACGCGTCAGTTTAAGCGCTCACCCGCGAGCGCCGCGATCGCGTCGGCCAGCTCGGTGACGAGATCCGCATCGCGGCCCTCGATCATCACCCGGAGCGCGGGCTCCGTCCCGGACGGTCGGACCAGGACGCGACCGCTCTCGCCGAGCCGCGCCTCGGCCTCGCGGATCGCCCGCTGGATCCGGGGATCACCCTCCCACTGGTCCTTGTGGCGCGCCTTCACCGCGCGCTGCTGCTGGGGGAGCATCGGGATGCGCTCGGCGAGCTCGGCGAGGGGCCGGCCGGCCCGCGTCATGACGCGGAGGACCTCGAGCGCGGTCACGATCCCGTCGCCGGACGTCGTGTGCTCCAGCACGATCACGTGGCCGCTCTTCTCGCCGCCCAGGCCGGCGCCCGACACCTGCATCCCCTCGAGGATGTACTTGTCGCCGACGGGCGTCCGGATCACCTGGCCGCCGGCCGCCTCGATCGCCGCCTGGAGTCCGCCGTTCGAGAGGACGGACACGACGAGGGCGCCGCCCGGGAGCAGATCGCGCTCGAGCCGGTCGAGGGCGAGGATCCCGAGGACCTGGTCGCCGTCGACGACGGTCCCCGTCGCGTCGACCGCGATCAGCCGATCGGCGTCGCCGTCCAGGGCGAACCCGACGTCCGCCCCGCGGGCCTTCACCGTCTCCGCCAGCGACGCGGGCGCGGTCGCTCCCGATCCGACGTTGATGTTCACCCCATCCGGCTCGTTGTGGATCACCTCGACCGTCGCACCCGTCGCTTCGAGGATCGACGGGCCCACCACGCCCCCCGAGCCGTTCGCGCAATCGAGCACGATCCGGAGCCCCGCCGCGTCGATCGACGCGGCCAGCCCCAGCCGGTGCTCCCGGTACCGCTCCAGGAGGGCCGGCTCGACGACGGCGCGGCCGATCTCGGCGTTGCCGACGGATCCGAGCTCCTCGGTCCGCCAGATCAGCTGCTCGATCTCGTCCTCGACCGCGTCGTCGAGCTTGAGCCCCTGGCGGTCGAGGACCTTGAGCCCGTTGTCGTCGGCCGGGTTGTGCGACGCCGAGACCATGATCCCCGCGGCGAAGTCGCCGCTGCCCGCGAGGAAGGCGAGCGCCGGTGTCGGCACGGTGCCTGCGATCCGGACGTCGGCGCCGAGGCTCGTCGCGCCGGACGCGATCGAGGCGACGAACATGTCGCCGGAGCGCCTCGTGTCCTGCCCGACGACGAGCTGGCCGCCCTTCCCGACGAGCCGGTGGGCGGTCGCCCGGCCCAGGGCGTAGGCGAGCGTCGGCTTCAGCTCGACGTTCGCGACCCCGCGGATCCCGTCCGTTCCGAAGAGACGCGGCACTCAGCCGCCTCCCGACGCGGCCGGCGCGACGCTCGGCGTCGCCTCGGCGACCGTCACGGTCACCGAGGCCGGGCTGATCGCGACGACGGTGAGGCCGGCCTGGAGCGTGATCGTCAGCGGAACGACGTGCGTCCCGGGCGCCAGGTCGGCGACGTTGGCCGACAGCGAGATCGTCGCCCCGTTCAGTCGATCGAGATCGGCCGGCGAGCCGCCGATCGTCACGACGGACTGCAGGATCGAGAGCGTGTAGACCCGGTCCGGGCGCGGATCCGCCAGCACGATGCCGGCCGTGAAGCTCCGGCTCTCGTTGACCGCTCGGATCGTGACGTGGACCCGGACGGTCTGCGGCTGGAGCGCCGACACCCCCTGCGGCAGGTCGAATCCGACCGTCACGTCGAAGTCGGCCGTCCGGCCGTCGACCGAGATCGGCTGGGTCCTCGCCTCCGGGACATTGGCCAGGTCAGCAGCGTCGCCCTGGATCGCGACGGTCGGCGCGGCGGGCTCGATCTCACCGACCTCGAACCCGGGCGGCGGCGAGCCGACGACGATCGGCGTGATCGGAACCGTGGCCGTGCCCCGATCCTTGAACACCGCCATCGTGACGTGGACCGTCGCGGGCTCCACCTCCACGCCCTGGACCTTCTGGCCGAGCTCGTCGATCGCGGTCAGCGGGTAGTCGCCGTCGATGTCGATCCCCGAGGCGTCGACCTGGACGTTCGCGCGGACCGCCGAGACGCGGGCGATGTCCGAGGACGCTCCCCGGACGCGGGCGGTCGTGACCGATGGAGCGGGCTTCCCGACCGCGAGCCCGTCCGGGATGGGGCTGAGGGCGATCTCGACCGGGACGTTCTCCTTGGGCTCGACCCGCTCGAGGTGGACCGAGACGAAGGCCGGCGTCTGCGAGATGACCTGGATCCGGGGGTCGGCCGACGTCACCTGGACGCGGACCGACTGCGTCTGCGGCCCCGGCTGGACCTGCGACAGGTCGACCGTGGCGCTGAAGTTGGCCGAGGTGATCGTCACGTCGGACTGGTTGGCGACGAAGTAGCGGATGTTCGTGACCTCGCCGAGCGTCCCGATCAGGATCGTGTTCAGCGGTGGGTTGACGCCGTCGATGCGGATCCCGACGTCGATGCTCTGCGCGTTCTGGGAGAAGATCAAGCCGACGTACAGCAGGCTCGAGAGGGCCAGCGCCGCGAGCTTGAGGGGCCAGTTGTAGACGAACGCCCCGAGGACGCGATTCACCGCGGCGCCCGGGCGGCGGCGGCTTCGTCGTCCGAGCGGGGGCCGGCGGGACGGGACCGGCCGTTGCGACTCCGCATCAAGCGGCCCAGATCGGTCAGTCGCGGCGCGCGGCCGCCGGCGAGCGTCCCGTCCCGGACGCTCCGACCGAGCGGCCGGCGACCCTCGGACGGGGCGAGCAGCGAGCGGATCGCCTTGGCCAGCTGGCCCTCGCTGAGGTTCCGGACGATCCGGGCACGCTCGACGAGGCTGACCTGGCTGTTCTCCTCCGAGACGACGATGACGACCGCGTCCGTCTGCTCGGTGATCCCGAGGGCCGCCCGGTGGCGCGTCCCGAAGCGCTCCGTGTGGACGGTCATCTCGGCAAGCGGCAGGAGCGCGCCGGCGGCGAGGATCGTCTCGTCGCGGATGATCACCGCGCCGTCGTGGAGCGGCGTTCGCGGGGCGAAGATCGTCCGGATGAGGTCGGCGCTGATGTCGGCGTGGATCATCACGCCCGTCTCGGCGACCTCCTCGAGCCCGGTGTCCCGCTCGAGGACGATCAAGGCGCCGTGGCCGTCGCCCGACAGGAGCGCCGCGGCTCGGGCGACCTCGTCGGCGACCCGCTCGACGAGCCGCCCCTCGGTCGGCGAGAACAGCCAGTTGAACGAGCCGACCCGGCCGATCCGCTCGAGCGCCCGGCGGAGCTCGGGCTGGAAGACGACGACGAGCGCGAACAGCCCGACGACGGCAAGCGTCTGGAGGATCTGGGTGAGCAGCCGGAGGTCGAACGCGCGGGCTGCGGCGTAGACGGCGAACAGGACGCTGACGCCGATCACGAGGCTGACCGCGCGCGTCCCCCGGATCAGGCTGAACAGCCAGTAGATGAGCAGCGCCGTGATCCCGATGTCGATCAGCGAGGTCAGCTTGATCTGCTCGACGATCGACGCGAGAGGCTGCGGCATCGTTCGGGAAGTCTACATCGGCGCCCTCGGAGCGGACCCGACGGCGGTGCCCCGGCGCGCCCCGGATTCGCGGTCGGGGCGATCGTCAGGCGATCAGCGCGGCGACCTTCGGCTCGTCGGCGAGGCGCTCCTGGACGAGGGCGCGGAGACGGTCGCGGGCCGCCGCGTCCTCGTCGAGATCCGCGAGGCGGCCGAGCAGCAGGACCTTGTCGACCGCGAGGCTGCGCCAGCCGCGGTCGAGGTAGAGCTCCGCGAGGAGGAGATGCACGTCGACGTCGGACGGGCCCACCCCGATCGCCAGGTCGGCGGCGTCGAGGGCCGCGGACGTCCGGCCCGCCCGGCGGTGGGCGCGCGCCGCGGCGAGGAGGTGATCGACGGCTGCGGGGTCGCCCGCGTACAGCGCGGTCTCGGCGAGCGCCCCGAGCGCGATCCCGAGGCCAACCGGCTCCGTGACCTCGGCCTCGCCCGTCGTCGGCCCGTCGGCCGTCGCGGCGATCACCGCGTCGTGCTCGGCCGGCTCAGGTCGTCCCCCCGACTCGGCCTCGCTCGTCGCCTCGGGCTCCGGCGCCTCCTTCACTGCCGCGCTGCCGGACGGGGCGTCGTCTGGCTGGGCTCCCGGCGGGGGTTCGGCCGCATCGACCACCCCGGGCTCCGCGGCCGGCTCCGCGTCGCCAGCGACGCCGGTCTCGGGCTCGGCGACGAGGTCGGGCTCGCGGGCCCCCGGTTCGACGATCGGCTCGTCGGGCGCCGCCGGGGCGAGGATCCGCAGTGCCTGGTCGAGCGCGCGCTGGGCCGCCTCGTCCCCGGTCGAGGCAGCCCGCAGGCGTGCGGCGAGCTCCTCGACGTGCTGCCGCCGCGACCGGGACTCCGCGAGCTCGAGCGCCCGCCGCGCTGTGTCCGTCGCGTCGGCGAGCCGGCCCGCCGCGTCGAGGCCGTCCGCGAGGCGATCGAGCGTCTCGGCGGCGTCGGTGCGCCTGCCGGTCAGGACGTGGATCTCGGCCAGGCCGCGCAGGGCGCCCTCGTCGCGCGGCGCCAGCGCGATCGCGCGCTCATACGCCGCGGTCGCGTCGTCGAGCCGGTTCATCCGGACCAGGATCCCGCCGATGCTCACGTGTGGCAGCGCCCGGTCCGGGGCGATCTGGGCCGCCTCACCGTACGCGTCGACCGCGGCATCGTTCCGGTTGCGCAGCGCCGCGACGTGCCCGCGCCGAAGCGCGTCCTTGTAGCGCTCGTAGAGCGAGCTCGACCCCGGAGCCGACGCGGCCGGACGAGGACCCTTCGGTCGATCCTTCCCGGTCACGCCCCGAGCACCTCGGCCAGGAGCGCCTTCTGGACGTGGAGCCGGTTCTCCGACTGGTCCCAGATGATGCTGCGCGGTCCGTCCATGACCGACGAGGTGATCTCCTGGCCGCGGTGTGCCGGCAGGCAGTGCATCGCGACGGCAGCCGGGCCGGCGGCGTCCATCAGGGCGTCATCGACCTGGTAGTCCGCGAACGCATCGCGCCGCGCCTCGGTCTCGGCCTCCTGGCCCATCGAGGTCCAGGCGTCGGTGTAGACGACGTCCGCGCCGCGGACGATCTTCGCGGGGTTCCGGCCGAACTCGAGACGGGCGCCGCTCGACGCGGCGAGCTCCTCCGCCCGCTCGACGATCCGCGGGTTCGGCCCGTAGTCGGCGGGATGGGCCAGACGGATCTCCATCCCCAGCATCGCCCCGAGGAGGGCGAGCGAGTGATAGACGTTGTTGCCGTCACCCACGAAGGCGAGGACGCGGCCTCCCAGATCGCCGAACCGCTCGCGGATCGTGAAGACGTCGGCGAGGGCCTGGCACGGGTGCTCGCGAAGGGTCAGGCCGTTGATCACCGGGATCGATGCCTGGCCGGCCAACGCCTCGACCACCTCGTGCGGTCCGGTCCGGGCGACGATCGCATCCACGAACCGCTCGAGGTTCCGGGCCACGTCGCGGACGCTCTCGCGGGCGCCCATGACGACGTCCTCGGTGAGGTAGATCGCCTGTCCGCCGAGCTGGTTCATCCCGGCCTCGAAGGTGACCCTCGTGCGGAGGCTCGGCTTCTGGAAGAGCATCGCCAGCGTCCGGCCGACCAGCGGCGGTTCGGCGTGACGGCGGTCGTCGCGGAACTCGCGCTTCAGGTCGGCGGCGCGGTCGAACAACCGGAGGACCTCGTCGCGCGAGAGATCCGCGACCGAGAGGAGGTCGCGGCCGCGCAGCGAACCGGGTTCCGAGGCGACGGCGTTCACGCCGTCACTCTAGCGGCCGAGGAGGGACCCGCGCGCTGGGACGATCGGGCCACCGAGGGCCATGGGCCCGGGTCGCCCACGGACCGGCAACGACGTTTGGCGCCGCGTCCAAGCGTCGTTTCGCCCGCTTCGCGGGACGGATGACGCCTGGCGGGCGCAATCCACGGGCGCCGGCGCGCACCCCGGGGGTCGGCGCGGACCCCGTGGGTGGTTGCCTCACATCGCGGGAGGTCACGACGGCGGCGACCCGGGATCGCGGCTGCGGCCGCTCGGTGTCCCGTGGCGCGGGAATTCCGACGTCTGGCCTGCGCCACGGCGGCCGTCCGTCCCTCTTGGCGGGAC
>DASSMI010000278.1:0-3150 GCA_035688935.1 Candidatus Limnocylindrales bacterium
ACGCGCGACGACCTCTACCTGGTCCCGACGGCCGAGGTCCCGGTCACCAACCTCCACCGCGACGAGATCCTCGATGCGGCGGACCTGCCGATCCGCTACGCCGCCTACACGCCGTGCTTCCGGCGCGAGGCTGGCGCGGCCGGCAAGGACACACGAGGGATCCTCCGCGTCCATCAGTTCGACAAGGTCGAGATGGTGCTGTTCGAGCGCCCGGCGGATTCCGCGGCGGCCCTCGAGTGGATGACCGAGCGCGCCGAGATCCTGCTGCAGCGACTCGGTCTGGCGTATCGCGTCCTGCTGATGAGCACCGGCGAGATGGGGTTCACGCAGGCCAAGAAGTACGACCTCGAGGTCTGGTCGCCAGGGGTCGAGCGCTGGCTCGAGGTCAGCTCGTGCTCGAACTTCAGGGATTTCCAGGCGCGCCGGATGGCGATCCGCTATCGACCGGAGGCGGGCGCAAAGCCCGAGCTCGTACACACGCTCAACGGATCGGGGCTCGCGCTCGCGCGTGTCGTGGCGGCGATCCTCGAGACGTATCAGCGGCCCGACGGATCGGTCGAGGTGCCCGAGGTGCTGCGGCGCTACATGGGCCGCGACGAGATCGCCGCAAACTAGGCGCTAGTTCGCGCGGCGCAGCGGCAGTCCGTTCGAGTCGGGCAGGCGACCCATGATGATCAGCACGAGGTCGATCAATGCCCAGATACCGAAGAACCCGAGCGTCAGCAACTTCGCGATCGCAAGCCCGGTGTAGCCGAGATAGAAGCGATCGATCCCGAGCCAGCCCACGAACAGAGATAGCAGCACGGCGGTGAGCCAGTCCTTGTCAGAGAAGACGAACGGGATCTCGCCGGCAGCGAACCACGCGCCCGTCCCATCGGCGCGCTTCACGAGCGAGGTCGACCGCAACGTCCCCTTCTGTGCCTGCGACCGCAGTTCGGCGACGCTGAAGGGCCCGTCCTCGGCCCCCATCCGTTGGACGACGAAGCTGTCCGGTCCGCTCATGGCATCCCTCGGCGGTGAGTCTGTTCGTGGCCAGGATAGGTCTGGGCCGTCGGCCTCGTCGAAACGCCGGCGGGCGATCGGTCCCCGAGCGGCTGCTACCCTTTGCCGCCGGAGAGGTGGCCGAGCGGTTGATGGCGGCGCTCTTGAAAAGCGCAGAGTCGAAAGACTTCGTGGGTTCGAATCCCACCCTCTCCGCCACGTGACGGCGGTAGCCACGTGACCTCCCCGCCGCCCGGCCTATGCGGGGCGTGCCGCCATTCGCGGATCGTCGAGACCCGCCGCGGCTCCACGTTCCGCCTCTGCGAGCGCTCGACGACCGACCCACGCTTCCCGCGCTACCCGAATCTCCCTGTCGTCTCGTGCAGCGGATTCGAGCCGATCGCTCGCGGCGAGTCCAGTAGTCCCGTTTCCTAGGGCAATGAGCTGTCGGCGGCCTCTAGGAGCGGGTTCCGGGTGCGGGAGTCCCGCATCTCGCCGGTAGCGTGGACGCTGCGAGGCGTTTGGCTCGAAAACGGGACTGTCAGACCCGCCGCTGCCGGACGAGTCCGGGACGGACGACCAAACGTGGCAAAAGTTGCGCCCCTAGACCGTTATGTCACATCACGGCCCGTCCCATGGTCGGTTTTCTCGGCCAATGCGTCTCCGGGTGAAACTTCTGCCAGAAAGCCTGGTACCTGCTGCCATAACGTTCCCCGGGTGCAACTCTGGCCACATTCGCGCACATCGACGCCTCCGCTTCGACAGCACCGCCGACGCGACCGCGCCAGCTCCGCGCTTGACGCCTTCCGGCACCTCGCCACATACTCCGCCGACATCACGAAGACGGGCTACGAACGGGACGAGTACCCGTCGAGCGTCGGCAGAGAGACTCGGTGGCTGGTGGAAACCGGGGCGACGGCGGCGGCGAATGGACCCGGGAGCCTCCGGACCGAACGGCGAGGTCAGCGGCAACAGCCAAACGACCAGAACCCAGTAGGCTCCGGCGCAGAGCGCCAGCGATACAGGGCAGCGCCGATCGCCAGGGACCGTCCGCGACGCGGACACGGAGGACCCGGCCGCCGGTAACGCAAGTGCGGCATCGCCGAATGAGGGTGGCACCGCGGAAGGCACGACCTTTCGTCCCGGGACGATAGGTCGTTCTTGATTCTCGAGGCACCAGCGATGACCACCGCCGATCCGATCAGTCTCAGCCAAGCCAAGCGGCTCGCCGCCAGCGCCGACACCATCCGGCTGCGCGCGACGCGCCCGGCCGACCTCGAGACCCCGATCGGCGCCTTCCTGCGCCTCGATACCGGCGATCCCGCCTATCTCCTCGAGTCGGTCGAGGGCGGCGAGCGTCTCGGACGCTACTCGTTCCTTGGCGTCGGTCCGCGCCGACTGCTCGAGGTCCGCGATGGTCTTGCGCGGGTCCAGACACGCCCGGTCACGGTCCCGACATACAGCCCGGACCTTCCGATCGACACGGTCGAGGCAGCCGACCCACTCGACGCGATCCGGAGCTTCGTCCCGCGCCGCCGCGTCGAGCCGACCGAGGGCATGCCGCGGTTCACGGGCGGTGCCGTCGGAGCGATCTCGTATGACGCCGTGTCCGCCTTCGAGCCGACCGTCCCGCTGCCCGACCGTGACCCGATCGGCGTCCCGACCGCCGCCTTCATCGAGACCGACCTCGTCCTCGTCTTCGACCACCTCACCCACACGCTCTCCGCGATCGCGTCGCTGCACACGGAGGCGCCCGACCTCGAGGGTCGCTACCGGATCGCGGAGGAAGCCATCTTCGAAGCCCTCGAGCGGACGTCCCGCCCGAGCGCTGCCGAGCTCGCGGGCCCTCCGGCCCGCACGAACGGCGGCCCGATCCTCAGCGACCCCATCGAGACGAGCCTCGGGCGTGATGAGTACATCCGGGCCGTCGAGGTCGCGAAGGACGCCATCGCCGCTGGCGAAGCCATCCAGGTCGTGCTCGCTCGTCGCCAGTCGTTCGACCTTCCGACGGATCCATCGACCGGTCGCCAGCTCGACGGCATCGGCCTGTATCGATCACTCCGGCGCGTCAACCCGAGCCCGTACCTGTTCTTCGTGCGGACGCCGTCGTTCGAGGTGGTGGGCGCGAGCCCAGAGCTGTTGGTCCAGGTCGATCGCGACAAGCTGACG
>DASSMI010000279.1:0-2179 GCA_035688935.1 Candidatus Limnocylindrales bacterium
GAAGGACACGGCCTGTCGCGGCGCGCGATCGAGACGACGGCCGCCTGGGGCGCCTCGGTGATCGTGACGGTCGACTGCGGCTCGACGAGCGTCGCCGAGATCGCCGAAGCCGGCGCGGCCGGGATCGACGTCCTCGTCACCGACCATCATCGGCTTCCGCCGTCCCTCCCGGCCGCCGCCGCGATCGTCAATCCGCACCGTGCCGACAGCCGGTACCCGGAGCAGCGTCTCGCCGGCAGCGGGGTCGCGTTCAAGCTCGCCCAGCTCCTGCTCCGCGACGAGCCGGACGGCCCGGCTGCCGCGCTCGCGCTCGCGGACCTCGCGACGATCGGAAGCATCGCGGACCTCGTCCCGATCCTCGGGGAGACGCGGGCGATCGTCCGTCTGGGCCTCGCGGCGATCGCCAAGGGTCCGCGCCCGGGAGTCGCCGCTCTGCTCGGCGCGGCCGGCGTCGATCCGGCGGCGGTCGACGTGGAGTCGCTGTCGTTCCATGTCGCGCCACGGATCAATGCCGCGGGTCGCGTGGGCGAGGCCGAGACGGCCGCGCGGTTGCTCCTCACCGACGATCGCGCCGAGGCCGGGGCACTCGCCGAGGAGCTGGAGGTCGCGAACCGCACGCGCCGCGACCTGACGAGCCAGGCGATGACCGAGGCACGGGCGGTGATCGAGGCAGCCAGAGCCGAGACCGCCACGGAGGGCCCCCTGTCGGCCACGATCGTCCGCGGGCCGTGGCCCGTCGGGATCGTCGGTCTCGTCGCGTCGCGGCTCGTCGACGACCTCGGCCGTCCCGCGGTCGTCGGCGCCGAGCTCGGCGACGTCATCCGGGGCTCGTGTCGGAGCGACGGCCGGCTCGATCTCGGGGCGACCCTCGAGGCCTGCGGCGACCTGTTCCTGCGCCACGGCGGCCATCCCGGCGCCGCCGGGTTCGAGATCGAAACGGCGCGCTGGCCCGAGCTCGTCGAGCGGTTCGGCGCGCTCGCCTCGCGGTCGATCCCGGCCGATCCCCGGCTGCCGCTGCCGGTCGATCTGGCGATCCCCGCACTCGACGTCGACTACGCGCTGCATCGCGATCTGCGCCGGCTCGATCCGTGCGGACACGGCAACCCCGAGCCGTTGCTCGCCGTCGAGGGCCTGACCGTGACCCGCGTTCGTGCCGCGACCGGCGGCCATACCCAGCTCACGCTCCGCCGCCGCCTCGACGTCCTCGATGGGATCGCGTTCGGCCGCCCGGATCTCGCCGAGACCGTCCACGAGGGCGATCTCGTCGACGTCGTCGCGCGGCTTACGAGCCGCTCGTTCGGCGGCTACGAGTCGCTCCAGCTCGACATCCGCGACGTCGCGAGCGCAGGCGTGGAGCGCGCGCGCAATGCCACGGTCGTGACGAACGTCGTCGACGCGGAGCCGGCCCTCGTCGCGGCCCTCGAGGTCGGCACGTGACGCGGCAGGCGGGCGGACGCCGTCCCCGGGGGTCGGCCGCGAGCCGGGACCCGTACGGGATCGGTCCCGTCACCGGGTACATCGGGCCGATCGTCGCGATCGTCGGCTTGATCGTCGTGGGCGTCGTGACGCTGAGCCTCCTCCAGGGTCAGCTCCCGTTCCTGCCGGCGGCCGTGAACGGCAACGGATCTGGCAACGGCAACGGCAACGGCGGACAGAACGGGCCGCCGGGGACGACCGCGCCGTCGAACGTCGTCGTGACCCCGCCCGACACGACGTTCATCGGGTCGATCGTCTACGCCAAGGCCGGCAACATCTGGGTCCAGAGCGGGACGGACGCCAAGCAGCTGACCGACGACGGCCACGACTCGATGCCGGCGTACTCGGCGAACGGCGCCTGGATCTACTTCATCCGCGTTGAGATCGGGGCGGCGAAGTTCCCGACCGAAGGGAACAAGCAGCGGTCGTGGTACGACCTGTTCACCCCGGCCCTCATGCGGATGCGCGCCGACGGAACGGATGTCAGGCGACTCCTCACGGGCCGCTACGTGCAGGGCAGCTCGACCTGGTTCTACTGGCTCCGCCAGCCCACCCCCAGCCCGGACAACCGGACGATCGCCGTCATCTCCGACGGCCCGAACCCGCTCCAGAGCGACGTCGTGCTCCAGACGTTCACTCCGGCGACGAAGCAGCTCAAGAGCCTGAACCTCCCCGAGTCCACGCATCTGGGTCATCAGGATCC
>DASSMI010000280.1:0-3370 GCA_035688935.1 Candidatus Limnocylindrales bacterium
CGCTCGACATCGGCCGGACGGACGCTCCCGCCCGGCTGCGAAGCAGGCATGGCGGGGAGTCTACCGGTCGATCCCGATCGGGCTCCACCGTGGGTTCCGGACCGCGCCGTCATTTCGGTTTGGGCAAGCGCAGGGAACCACTCGTCGATTTCGCCCCGCCCGTTCGGTTTCGAAGTTCGAAACCGAACCAGGGGCGGGCTGCGCGGTGCGGTTTCCCAAGGCTGACGAAACCGAACCTCGGCGCCCGCGGCGCGCGCCGTCGGGGCCCGCTCAGTCCCGGACGGGGCCCTCGCCCACCGCGCGACCGGATCGGCCCATGCCGACGGCCTCGCGGCCATTCCCCGACGGCTCGACCGCAACCGCCGCCGCGGTGCCGATCCGTGCCTCCGCAGAGCGATTCGCCGCCGCCAGACGCGCGGCCGCGGTCTTCGGCCGGGACGCCTCCACGGACTGCCCGCTCTTCACGACGCGGCTGGCGAAATCGGTCGCCTTCACGTCGCCGGCGATCTTCACGTTCCGCCCGACCCGGACGCCGCGCGGGATGATCGCGCGCTTCCCGACGACGGTGATCCCGGTGTTCAGCCGCGACGGCTCCTGCTTGTTCGGCGTGTCGAAGTCGGGTCCGTCGCCGACGATCGCCCCCGGCCCGACGACCACTTCCTTGTCGAGGATGGCCCGATCCACGACCGCGCCGGACCGGATCACGGAGTCGAACATCACGATCGAATCGCGCACGACGGCGCCGACATCCACGCGGACGCCGGGCGACAGGACGGAGTTCACGACCGTCCCGTTGATCACGCATCCGTGGCTGATCAGGCTCCGATGGACCTGCGCGGTCGGGCCGACCTGGGCCGGCGCGCGCTCCTCGGATCGGGTGTGGATCGTCCACTCGCGGTCGTACAGGTCGAGGGCCGCGTGGTCCTCGAGGAGGGCGAGGTTCGCCTCCCAGTAGCTCTGGATCGTCCCGACGTCCTGCCAGTAGCCCTCGAAGTGGTAGCCGTAGACGCGGGCACCGCCGTCGAGCATCGCCGGGATGACGTCGCGGCCGAAGTCGATCCGGTCCCCGTTGAGCCAGCGCCGGAGCGAGCGCTTCGAGAAGACGTACACGCCCATCGAGGCGAGATCGCTCTTGGGGTGTTTCGGCTTCTCCTGCCACTCCACGACCCGATCGCTGTCGTCGAGGGCGAGGATCCCCATCCGGCTCGCCTCGGCGAGGGGCACGCGACGGACGGCGATCGTCACGTCGGCCCGCTTCCGCCGGTGCGCGGCGATGAACGGCTGGTAGTCCATCTTGTAGATGTGGTCGCCGGCCAGGACGACGATGATGTCGCCCGCATCGTGCTCGATGACGTTGAAGTTCTGGAGCACCGCGTCGGCCGTCCCGCGATACCACTCCGCCACGCGCCCGCGCGCGATGTACGGCTGGAGCAGCTTCACACCGCCGTTGTTCCGGTCGAGGTCCCACGGCCGTCCCAGCCCGATGTGGTCGTTCAGCGAGCGAGGGTTGTACTGGGTCAGGACGACGACGTTGTCGATCAGCGAGTTGACGCAGTTCGACAGGGTGAAGTCGATGATCCGGTACTTCCCGCCGAACGGAACCGCGGGTTTCGCGCGGACCCCCGACAGGATCGACAGGCGCTCACCCTCACCACCGGCGAGGATGACGGCCATCGTCCGATTCATGTCCCGATGCTAGCACCGCGGACGACCGAATCGGTCATCGGGCGATGACGGCTGCGTTGCGTTTCCATGATCCGGGCGTCCGGCCCGGGCGGCCCGGACCCCACGTCGCGCGCCGCTAGAGGAACAGGCGCGGGTTGACGAACTCGCCGTTGAACCGGACGGCCCAGTGGAGATGGGCCCCCGTCGAGTGACCGGTGTTGCCCTCGTGCCCGATCGTCTGGCCCTTCCGGACCGACCCACCCTGGGGCACCGGGCAGCTCGGGGTCATGTGGGCGTACCACGTCTCGAGCGCCTGGCTGTGGGCGACGATCACGATCCAGGCCGGATCGGCGCCGTCGGCGTAGTTCCAGCCGCAGTACACGACGCGGCCGGCACCCGAGGCGTGGACGGGCGTGCCGTACGGAGCGACGATGTCGATGCCCTGGTGGAAGTGCGGGCAGTCGCCGAGCGGCGGCTCCCACTCGAACCCGGTGCAACCGAAGTTCTGGGTCACGCTGCCGGCCATCGGCCAGATGAGCGTCCCGTTGTACTGCGACGGGATGTTGCCGTGGGCATATGCCGCGGCGACGATCGCGTTGATCCGCGCGGCGAGCTTCTTCTTCGCGGCGGCGGTCGCGGCGATCGCCTTCGCCAGGTTCTTCTTGTTCGCCGCGAGCTTGCGGTAGGCCTCTTTCTGGATCTCGAGCGCCTTGGCGGTCTCGGCCTCCAGCCGCTTGAGCTCCTTCTGGGCCGAGCGGAGCTCCGCGAGCTGCTGGTTCAGCTTGACCTTCTGGGCGGCCGTCTGGATCCGGAGGTCGTCGGTCGCTGCCCGCATGTCGACCACGGTCTCGTGGACGGCCGCAAGGGCCTCCTGGTCCATCGTGATCTGCTCGGCGAGCGCCTTGTCCTGCTCGCCCATGTCGATCGAGTAGCTCACCTCGGACAGGACGTCGGTGAACGAGCCGCCCGAGAGGAACGTCTCGAGGAGCGACGTGCGATCGGTGTCGTAGGCCGTGCGCAGCCGCTCCGCGAGCAGGTCCTTGCTCTGCTGGAGGTGCCAGCGGGCGCGCATCTCCTGGGTCTTCGTGTGGGCGAGCTGCGTGTCGAGGAGCTCGAGCTGGGCGACGAGCATCAGGTAGTTCGTGCGGACGACCCGGATCTTCAGGACCATCGCGTTGATGTTCGTCCGGACCGTCGCGAGATCCGCGGTGATGCCCCGGAGCTGCTGACGGGTCGAGGCGATCTGGGTGCTCAGGTCCGCCTGCAGGGCGTTGATCTGGGCGATCGCTTCCTTCTGGTTCTTCAGCTGCTGGGCGAGCGCCGCCTGCTTCGCCTTCGCGTCGGAGAGCTCGTCGGCGCCGACGGGCGCGACCGGGCCACCGACCAGGCCGGCCAGCAGCGGAACGACGAGGAGCACGGCCGGGATCCGCGTGGCGAACCGCCGACGAAGGGAGCGCCGCTTCGTGACGGGGGTGCCGATCTGGTCCGACTGTGACGGGTTCGTGTCCATGTGCGCGCTGGGGCGCATCACAGGAGCGATGTCATCGTGCGAGCAAACTCCGTTGAACGCGATCTGATGCGCTGTGGGATGCGCAAGGGGTGCGCATCGAGGTGCGCGGAGCGCGGTGGCGGCTACGCCCGCCGATTGATCGCCCCGACTGGGCACCCTCAGGACGTTCGACCGGCTGAGGGCAGTGTATCCCTG
>DASSMI010000281.1:0-3134 GCA_035688935.1 Candidatus Limnocylindrales bacterium
TCGGGGCCGAACCACCACGCCTGGATCGAGGTGTTCGGGAAGCCGAAGGCGAACACCGAACGGATGCCCGCGTCGCGGAGACCCTCGAGGGCGGCATCGGCGTGCTCGTCGGTGTTCATGATGTGCGACCAGTCGACGAGGGTCGTGATGCCCGCGTTCGCGCACTCGATCGCGCCCCAGCGGTTCGCCGCCAGGACGTCGTCGGCGCGGTAATTCGGGGCGAACTTGTCCAGGATCGCGCTGAAGTACGCACCGAGCGTGTAGTCGGGCGCCGAGGATCGGATCGAGGTCTCCCACGTGTGGCGGTGGGTGTCGACGAAGCCCGGGATGACGATGTCACCGGTCGCGTCGATGACCTGGGCGCCGTCGGCATCGATCCCCGGGCGGACGTCCTTGATCGTGTCGCCTTCGACGAGGATGTCGGCCTCGGGCAGCTCCCCGATCGCGGGGTCCTGGCTGAGGACGATCGCGTTCTTGATCAGGATCCGGTCGGCCATGGTCTGCTCCTCCAGTCTGCTGGCTCGATGCGGTGACGCTGGTGACGGTGGTTCGGTCGTCCTCCTCCCCCCTCAGCCGACCGGCGTCCCGGTCCGGCGCGAGCGCAGCTCTCCCGCGACGGTGGCGAAATCGCGGGAGGCGCGCCCGTCGGCCGCCGCAGCGCGGACGACCTCGAGGTTGACGGTGGTCTGGGGCAGCGGCTGACCCAGGGCCGCCGCGGTCTGGGTGATCAGCCGGAGGTCCTTCTCCGTGAGCGCGAGTGAGAACGCGACCGGCGCCTCGTCCGGATCGACGAACTGGGCCCGCTTGTAGCCGACGTACGGTGCGCCGGCCGCTCCGGCGGCGATGACGTCGTAGGCGAGGGCGCGATCGATGCCCGCGGCTTCGGCGAGCGCCAGCCCCTCGGCGAGGGCACCGTTCAGCCCGAAGATCACGACGTTGACGGCGAGCTTCATCGCCGATCCCGAACCGAGCGGCCCGAGGTGGAAGATCGTCTTCGCGACCGCGTCGAGCGCGGGCCGTGCGCGATCGAGGTCCGCTTCGTCGCCGCCGACCATGAGCGTCAACGAACCGGACTCGGCCAGGGTCACGCTGCCGCTGACGGGCGCGTCGAGCAGGCCCGATCCGGTCGCGCGGACGTCATCGGCGAGGGACCGGATCGTGTCCGGCAGGACGGTGCTCATGTCGACGAGGACGCCGCCGGGATGCGCGCCGGCGATCAGTCCGTCGGGGCCGGTGAAGACCGAGCGGACGGCGGCGTCGTCGGCGAGCATCGTGATCGTGACGTCCCCTGTGGCGGCGGCCTCCGCGGGGGAATCCACCGCGCGCCCGCCGAGCTCCGCCGCGAGCGGGTCGCACCGGGCGCGGGTCCGGTTGTACAGCACGAGGTCGTGGCCGGCCCGGGCCACCGCGCGCGCCATCGCGGTCCCCATCCGCCCGGTCCCGACGATCGCGACCGTCGCCACGGCTACTTCGCCTCGTCCAGCCGGAGCCGGATCGTCGCGACGATCCGCTCGACGGTCGGGATCGCCGCGTCCTCGAGGGTCGCCGCCGACGGCAGGGGAACGTGTGGCGTCGTGATCCGGACGACGGGCGCATCCAGGCTGTAGAAGCCCTCGTCAGCGACGAGCGCCGCGATCTCGCCACCCCAGCCGCCGACCCTCGGGTTCTCCTCGACCGTGAACAGCCGGCTTGTCTTGGCCACGGAGCGCAGGATCGCCTGGGCGTCGAGCGGGATGAGCGTGCGGAGGTCGATGACCTCGGCGTCGATCCCGTGATCGCGGGCGAGGATCTCGGCGGCCTCGAGCGCGCGCGGCACCATCGCCGCCAGGGCGACGACGGTGACGTCCGATCCCGCCCGGACCACGGCCGCCTCGCCGAGCGGCACGACATGCTCGCCGTCAGGGACCTCGCCCTTCGTCGCGAACAGCGCCTTGTGCTCGCACACGATCACCGGGTCGGGGTCCCGGATCGCGGCCGCCATCAGGCCCTTCATGTCCGCGGCGGTCGAGGGGGCCACGACCTTCAGGCCGGGGATCGCCATCGCCCAGTTCTCGACGCTCTGGCTGTGCTGGGCCCCGAACCGGAGTCCCGCGCCGTTGGCCGTGCGGATGACGAGCGGCAGCGCCACCTGACCGTCGGTCATGTAGCGGGTCTTCGCGATCTGGTTGATCACCATGTCCCAGGCCACCGCGAAGAAGTCGCTGAACATCAGCTCGGCCACCGGCCGGAGCCCGGTCATCGCCGCGCCCATCGCCGCGCCGACGATCGCCTGCTCGCTGATCGGGGTGTCCTTGACCCGCTCAGGTCCGAACCGCTCGAACAGGCCTTCGGTGAGCTTGAAGACGCCGCCGGCCGCGCCGACGTCCTCGCCGATCAATACGACCATGGGGTCTCGTGACATCTCCTGGGCGATGCCGGCGGCGACGGCTTGTCGATACGTCAGCTCAGCCATGAGCCGCCTCGCCCACCTCGGAGGTCCAAGGGGGAGCTCCGCGACCCCATTGGCCCGAGGACTCGCGGTCTTTCTCCTGGGCGATCCCCGCGGCCACCGCCGCCCGGTAGGTCAGTTCCGCCACGAGGACCCCCCGTCGGCCCAGACCTGGGTCTCGATGACGTCGAGCGAGGGCTCGGGCGCCTCACGGGCTTCGGCTTCGGCCGCCGCCACCTTCGCCGCGGCATCCCGCTCGATCGCGTCGAGGTCCGCGGGCGAGACGCCCGCTTCCTCGAGGCGAGCGCGGGCGGCCGGGATCGGGTCCCGTGCCTTCCAGGCCGCGACCTCATCGTCGGGCCGGTACTTCCCCGGGTCGGCGCGGGAGTGCCCGCCGTGGCGGTACGTGATCGCCTCCACGAGCGACGGCCCGTCCCCGCTCCGTGCCCGGTCGATCGCGCGCCGAGCGACCTCGTAGACCGCATCCACGTCGTTGCCGTCGACGACGATCGGCTCGAGCCCGTACGCCGCCGCCCGGTCCGCCGCGGGTCGGGCGACCGCGGTGACCGCGCCGATCGCCGTGTACTCCATGTACTGGTTGTTCTCGCAGACGAACACGACCGGCGCCTTCCAGACCGCGGCGAGGTTGAGCGCCTCGTGGAACGCGCCGATGTTCGTCGTCCCGTCGCCGAAGAAGCAGACCGCG
>DASSMI010000282.1:0-2868 GCA_035688935.1 Candidatus Limnocylindrales bacterium
ACCTCGCGGACGTCGTCCCGGAAGCGCCGCAGCGACTCGATCCGGTCGGTCGCGACGATCCGGCCGCCGCGCCAGACGCGGGCGCCGCCGCGGACGATCCGCCCGTCGGTGACGAAGCAGCCGGCGATGACGGTCGACTTGCCCACGCGGAAGATCTGGCGGACCTCGGCGCGACCCTCGACGACCTCCACGATCTCCGGCTCGAGCAGGCCCTGGAGGGCCGCCGAGATGTCGTCAGTGAGCTTGTAGATGATGTCGTAGAGCCGGACGTCCACGCCCTCGGCGTCGGCCGCGCGACGCGCGGTCTCGGTGATCTTCGTGTTGAAGCCCACGATGATCGCGTCCGATGCGGAGGCCAGCATGACGTCGTTGTCGGTGATGTCGCCGGCGCCCTCGTGGAGGACGTTGATCCGGATCTCGTCCTGGTTCAGCTGGTCGAGCGCGTGGGTGATCGCTCCGAGCGAGCCCGACACGTCGGCCTTGAGGATGATCCGGAGCTCCTTCGCCTGACCCGCCTGGATCTGGCGATAGAGGTCCTCGAGGGTCGCCCGGCCGCTGCCGTCGCCGCCCTTGGCGGCCGCATCGGCCTTGCGGGTCTCGACCATCGTCCGGGCTTCCTTCTCGTCGGCGACGACGCGCAGGATGTCGCCCGCCTCGGGAACCGCCTGGAGTCCGAGCACGACGACCGCTGACGACGGGCCGGCCTTCTGGAGCCGCTTGCCCGCCTCGTCCTCGAGCGCCCGGACCTTGCCGAACGTCTCGCCGACGACGATGACGTCGCCGACGCGGAGCGTGCCGGTCTGGACGATCGCGGTCGCGACCGCACCGCGGTTCTTGTCGAGCTGGGCCTCGACGATCGTCCCGACGGCGGCGCGCTTCGGGTTCGCCTTGAGCTCCTGGAGGTCGGAGACGAGCAGGATCATCTCGATCAGCTCGTCGAGCCCGACGCGGGTCCGCGCCGAGACCGGCACGAGCGGCGTGTCGCCGCCGTAGTCCTCGACGATCACGCCGGCCTCGGACAGCTCGGTCTTCACGCGGTCCGGGTTCGCGTCCGCCTTGTCGATCTTGTTCAGGGCGATGACGATCGGGACCTTGGCCGCCTTGGCGTGGCTGATCGCCTCGAGCGTCTGGGGCATGACGCCGTCATCGGCGGCGACCACCACCACGGCGATGTCGGTGACCTTCGCGCCCCGGGCGCGCATCGCCGTGAACGCCTCGTGGCCCGGCGTGTCGAGGAAGACGACGCGCTTGCCGTCGTGCTCGACCTCGCTCGCGCCGATGTGCTGGGTGATCCCGCCCCGTTCACCGGCCGCGACCTCGGTGGTCCGGATCGCGTCGAGCAGGCTGGTCTTGCCGTGGTCGACGTGACCCATGACGGTCACGATCGGCGCCCGCGGCTGGAGATCCTTCGGGTCGTCGTCGTCGAACAGGACCTCCTTGGCGGCCGGTGCCGGCGCCTCGGCCTCCTCGCCCTCGACGGCCACGCCCGCGGAGGCGGCGACGGTCTCGGCCACTTCGTATCCGAGCTCGCCCGCAACCAACGAGGCGGTGTCGCGGTCGATCAGCTGGTTGATCGTCGCGAAGATCCCGCTCTTGATCAGCTCGCGGATCACGTCCGCGGGGTTGACCGCGAGGAGCTCGGCGAGCTCCTTCACGGTGATCGTCGGCGGCAGCTCGATCGCGCCGCGTTCGCGCGGATCGATCGTCTGGACGGCCGACTGGGCGCCGTCGATCCGGCGCGGCGGCTTGCGCGGCCCGCGCCGGCCGCGGGTGCCGCTCCTACTCCTGGCCACGGGCTGCTCCTCCTGTCATCGTCATCATCGTCGGTCCGGCCAGGAGCACCTCGCGGAGCTCCGGCGGGACCGGTGCCTCGAGCGCGCGCCCGATGGCGCCCCGCTCGACGGCGCGGGTCCAGCAGCCGGCGTCCCGACAGAGGTAGGCACCCCTGCCGGCGAGCCGGCCGGTCTCATCGATCGTGATCCGGCCATCCGGGGTGCGGACGACCCGGACGAGCTCCCGTTTCTCGCGCGTCGTCCGACAGGCGACGCAAGAGCGGGTGGGAGCACGTCGCGGGGCGGGCGAACCCGACCGGACTATGCGTCCACCTCCTCGGTGGACTTCTTCCTGGCTCGTGTCTTCTTCGCGGGCGCCGCGGCGACCTCGACTGGCTCGACCTCGACGGGTTCGGCCGCGCCCGCTTCGGTCCCGTCATTCGTGTCGGCCACGGCGGGCTCGGCGGTCGGCTTCTTCGCGCGTGCCTTCGGCTTCGCCGGAGCCGCCTCGGCCGCGGCGGGCTCCTGGGCAGGTTCCGCTGCCTCGGCGGCCGGGGCCGGTTCGGCGGCGGTAGCCACAGGGGCCTCGGCCGTCTCGGCCGCTTCGGGCGTCTCGCGGGTCTCCGCCGCGGCCGTCGGTGCCGCTGCGGCGGCCTCGTCCTCGGCCGCCTTCTGGGCGACGGAGACATCGCTCCGGATGTCGATCCGCCAGCCGGTCAGTCGCGCAGCGAGGCGCGCATTCTGGCCTTCCCGGCCGATCGCGAGCGACAGCATCCGCTCGGGGACGGTCACGTTCGCGATCCGCTTCTCCTCGTCGATGTCCACGCTGATCACCTGCGCCGGCGACAGGGCGTTCGCGACGAAGACGCTGGCGTCGTCGTTCCACGGGATGATGTCGATCTTCTCGCCGCCGAGCTCCGCGACGACGGCCTGGACGCGGGCGCCGCGCTGGCCAACCGTTGCCCCGACGGGATCGAGCCCCTCCTGCCGGGAGGACACCGCGACCTTCGAGCGCGAGCCGGGCTCGCGGGCGATCGCCCGGATCTCGACGGTGCCGCTGTGGATCTCGGGGACCTCGAGCTCGAAGAGCCGCTTC
>DASSMI010000283.1:0-27049 GCA_035688935.1 Candidatus Limnocylindrales bacterium
TACTACCTCTACCAGTGCGACCTGGTCGAGGGCTCCGGGCACTTCCGGACGCCGGTCGGCAAGGGGCTCGAGATCATGGAGGGCCTGCGCGGCCACACGTCGGGCTACGCGGTGCCGACCTACGTGATCGACGCGCCGGGCGGCGGCGGCAAGATCCCGGTGATGCCGAACTACCTGATCTCGTACTCGGATCACAAGGTCGTGCTCCGGAACTACGAGGGCTACATCACGACGTACGAGGAGCCACCCACCTACCAGCGCCACGACGAGGCCTCGTGCCGGTACTGCCAGTCGCAGCGGGCGGAGCCGGGCCAGTCCGGCGTGCTCGGGCTCCTCGAGGGCGAACGGATGTGGATCGAGCCGAAGGGGTTCGAGGAGACGCACTCGCGCGGCAACACCGAGGCGCACCGGCTGCAGGACCCGTCGAAGTGGGTGCCTTTCGGCGTGGGCGCGATCGAGGGCTCGGCGGCGCGCCCGCTGCGCGTGATCGAAGGCGGCTCGGAGCCGGTCGCGGCGCCGGCGCCCGTGCCGGCTCCCGAGTACGCACCCGGCGAGGAGCCGCGCCCGCGCGACGGCGAGCCGACGGGGTCGGCGCACGGGGAGCTGCTCTAGGACCTGTCTTCTCCGCCGTAGCAACGGGATTGCTGGCAACCGGGCGAACCGGCGCATTCGTCAGAATCTGCGCTCGGTGGTTGAGCGGGACCCGATCGGCCAAAGGTCCAGCCGGCAGATAAGCGTCGGGTAAGAGGCGCTCGCAACAATCCCGTTGCTGTGCCACGCCAGAGACGACCGCCAGCCCAGCTCGCGGGTGCCCGCGAAGCGCGAGCCATCGCCGCGAACCTCGCGCGCGAGCTGACCCGCACCCGGCGGAAGCGGCGCCTGACCCAAGAAGCACTCGGCGCGCTCACGAGCGCAACGCGGCCTCCGGCTGAGCCGGGCGTCACATGGATCGACCTCCGGACGCACATGCTGCGGCCGCTGCGCCTCCGGGTCACGGTGCCTTTGAGGTAGGGCGAGGGGCGCCGCTCGGGCGAGCACCCGATGGCGGCTCCTCGCACGAACCCGATCCTCGACCCAGAGCTCGGACGTCCCGAGCCAAGGGAGGATCCGCGATGCGTGCCCTCGGTCACCTGTTCCTGCTTGCGGCCATCGACCTGGCCCGTTCCGACGATGAGGCGGGCCGGCGGAAAGGCGCGTCCGGGGATGAGCTCACAGCGGCCCCCAGCCGGGAGGAGATCGCCCGAGCGTGGCGATCCTGGGCGGAAGCCGACCCGACGCAGCGCCGGGCCGCCCGTCGCGGCCTCGGCCTTCCCGCACCCCGCGCCGAGATCTGAGCGGGGTGCAGCGCAGCGGCGCGCTGACGGAGCGGTCGTACCATCCGGCGGTGACCAGGCGCTCCAGTCCGATCATCGTGGGTCGAGATCGCGAGCTGGCCGAGATCGCGGCCGCTCGGGAACGGGCGGCCACGGGCTTGCCGCAGATCGTCGTCGTCCGTGGCGAGGCGGGGATCGGAAAGAGCCGGCTCGTCGAGGAGGCAATCGCTCGCGCCCGCGCCGCGGGCGAGGCGGTGCTCCACGGCGCATGCGTCGACTTCGATGGCGACGGCGTTCCGTACCTCCCGGTCATCGCCGCGATCCGAAGCCTGTCGCGCTCGATGGGGGCGACCGACTTCGAGGCGCTCGTCGGGCCGCACGCCGAGGACCTGTCCGCGCTGATCCCCGACCGCCGCATGTCCGCGAGCGCCGCCGCGACCTCGGCGGCCACCTCCACGAGCGGGGCCGACCGGGCACGGCTCTTCGAGCGGTTCCTCGAGCTCCTGGGACGCCTCGCCGAGCGCGCACCGATCCTGGCCGTCGTCGAGGACGTCCAATGGGTCGATCCAGCGACCCGGGACCTCGTGACATTCCTGGTTCGGAATGTCGCGAAGGAGCGGATCGTCGCGATCGTCACCTGCCGCACCGACGATCTTCCGGCCGGCCATCCGGTGGCCGGTTGGCTCGCCGAGGTGGGCCGCGTGTCCGGTGCGACGCGGCTGGACCTCGGCCGGCTGGACCCGGCCGATGTCGCCCGCCAGATCGAGGCGATCGCGGGCGAGCCGATCGATCCAGCGGTCGTCGAGCGTGTCGCCCGACGGTCCGAAGGGCATCCGCTGTTCGCCGAGGAGCTCCTCGCGGCGGACGCCAGCGATGTGCCGCCGCCGTCGCTCGTCGACATCCTGCTGGCCCGCGTCCTCACGCTCGATCCCCTGACGCTCGCCGTCGTCCGGACCGCCGCCGTTGCCGGCAGGTCGCTCGACGAGCGCCTCCTTGCGCGGATCCTCGATCGCTCCGACACCGATGTCGGCGAGGCGCTGCGGCTGGCCGCGGCACACGGCGTCCTCGTCCCGCAGCCCGATGGCACGCGCGTGTTCCGCCACGATCTCCTTCGCGAGGTCGTCGAGGGGGAGCTGTCCGACGGCGAGCGGCGCGCGCTCCACGAGCGGATCGCGCGCACGCTCGAGGCGGAGGTGGGCGGGACGGACCGGGCGCTCCCCGCCGACGCCGCTGCCGAGCTGGCCCGTCATTGGTTCGCGGCCGAACGACCGTCGGAGGCCTATCGGGCGTCGTTCGCCGCCGCGGCCGCGGCCGAGAAGGTGGACGCCTTCGCGGATGCGCATCGGCTCCTCGAGCGCGCGATCGCCCTGGAGGGCCGGCTCCCGATCGACGAGCGGCCCGGGACGGCGGATCGGATCGGACACCGCCGGCGCGCCGCCACCGCCGCCGACCTCGCGGGCGACGTGCCGCGGGCGATCGAGCTCATCCGCGAGGCGATCGAGCTGACCGACGGCGAGACGAGCCCGACGACGATCGGGCTCCTCCGAGCGCGGCTCGGCTTCCTGATGTGGGCGTCCGGTCGCGGTGACGCAGCCCTCCTCGAGCACGAGCGTGCCGTCGACCTCGTCCCGGCCGATCCGCCCACGAGCGAGCGAGCGAACGTGCTCGGTGGACTGGCCGGCGCCCTGATGGGCCTTGGCCGGTTCGCCGAATCGCGGCCGGTCGCGGAGGCCGCGATCGCGTGTGCGGTCGCGGCCGGTTCGAGCAGCGAGGAGTGTCGCGGCCGGATGACCCTGGGCTCGGACCTCGTCGCGCTCGGCGAGATCGACGCCGGCATCGACGAGCTCACGCGCGCGCACGACTTGGCCGCGAGTGATCGCACCGAGCTGCTCGTCGTCACCGGCCACAACCTGGCGCTGAACCTCCTCGCCGCCGACCGCCTCGACGACGCGCTCGGAGCCGCGGTCCGGACCCACCAGGCGACCCGCGACGGCGGGCTGGAGCGACGCTACGGGCTGGACCTGGCGGCGCTCGTCGCGGACGTGCTCTTCCGGCTCGGCCGGTGGACGGAGGCCGACGAGGTCACGCGCGCGGGCCTCGCGCTCGATCGGCGCGGTCGAGGGTCCCCGTATCTCGCGATCGTCCGCGCGAGGCTCGCGGCGAACCAGGGCGACGTCGACGAGGCACGCGATCGGCTGGCCGGCGTCACGATCGCCGACCTCGACCCGGACGTCGCCGTGATCCACGCCGTCGCCTCGGTCGAAACGGCGCTGAGCGGCGGCGACCCGGCGACGGCGGCCGATCTTGCCGCCGGTGCGCTCGCCGCGTTCAGCGGCACGGGGACGGAGATGTGGTCCGTTCCGCTGCTGGCGCACGGCCTGCGGGCGCTCGCGGACGAGGCCGAGACAGCGCGCGCAACACGCGACGTGGCGATGGCCCGGGCCGCAGCCGGCAGGGCCGACGGTCTGGCGGCCTCAGAGGCGGCCTTTGCCGGCTCGGCGGTCGGCGGGACGGCGACCATGCGCGCCTGGCTCGCGACCGCACGGGCCGAGCGGGCTCGGCTCGATGGCGCCGCCGATCCCGGGCCGTGGGCCGCAGCCGCGGACGCCTGGGACGTCGCGGCGGGGCGACTCGGCGCCGCCTATGCCCGGTTCCGGCTGGCCGAGACCGAGCTTCGCCGGTCGGGGGTCAAGGCGGACGTCGCTGGGACGCTCGGGGCGGCATGGCGGGTCGCGGTCGAGCTGGGCGCTCGGCCGCTACGGGACGCCATCGAGACGCTCGCGCGCCGAGCGCGGATCGCCCTGGCGGACACCGCTCCCGCAACGCCGCCGAGTGACACGGCGGTTGATCCCGGGATGACGGCAGCGGCCGGGTCGACGACCCGATCGCGCTCGGCTGCCGACGGCGGCCACGCCGGGCACGGCCTGTCCGCCCGCGAGATCGAAGTCCTGCGCCTGGTGGCGGCGGGCCGGTCGAACGGCGAGATCGGCGACGAGCTGTTCATCACGCGCAAGACCGCCGGCGTCCACGTGACGCACATCCTCGACAAGCTCGGCGTGTCGAACCGGGTGGAGGCCGCCATGGCCGCGGCTCGCCTCGGTCTGATCGATGACGTCCTCGCGCAGGGCGACGCGTCCGAAGACGCCGGCGATCGGGCGGGCGCGTCGAAGACGCGGACCGCCTGAACGTCCGCGCCGGATGTCTCCGGGGCGAGGAACCTCAGGAAGCGGTCTCGCCACCCGGCCCGGCGGGGTTGCTGCCGGATTGCGAATAGACCTGAACCGGCACGACCTGGCGCGCCCTCATGGTGTCGTCCGGCACGCCGATCACGATGTCCCGGATGATCCGGCCGCGTGCCCGGTTGTCCCGGGCAAGGTCCTCGAGGCACCCGTGCAGCCCGCCGACCTTGTTCGGGACCTCGCACAGCGCGAGCCCGTCGTCGCCGTCGACCGAGAGGACGCGGTAGCCGTACTTGAACTTGTCCAGGACGGCGTAGGTCGCGTCCTCGTGGCCGTCCTGCGGGACGATCGCGAGCTCCCCGCCGAACTCGACGTTGCTCCCGCCGATCGCGACGAGATTCACGCCGCCTTCCGCGAGCCGGCCGAGCAGCTTGTGGACGTCAGGCGGTGACGCCGCCGGGTTGACCCGGATCTGGAGGTGCATCCCGTTCTCCTCGCTCCGCGTGGACTCCCGCGGTCCCGCGTCGGCCGATCCTACGCCGCCCGCATCGCGCTGATGTCGCGCCGGAACACGAACGCGAGCCCGGAGCGGACGCCCCCAATGCGTCGCGACTCCGGGCCCGCGGGCGGGAGGAGCGGAAGATTCGTTCGCGCTCGGGATGCTCCTCCCGGACGGCCGGCGTCAGGCGCCGGCGGCCGCGGGCTGCTCGGGCCGGGCGCCGCCCAGGAACTGGACCCGGATCCGCCGCCTGACCGACGCGAAGTCGATCGCATGGGGGCGCGGACCAGCCGCTTCGCGGGCACGCCGCTCGCGGGCGGCCTGCTGGAGCTCTTCCTCGATCTTGATCTTCACCATCTCGTACGTCTGCATCGGCAGCATCGGAAGCTCCTCGGTTCCGGCCGATCGTTCGTCGACCTGGAGCCACCCTAGGCTTCGTCGCTCGCTACGCCATCGGGCGATCGCCACCGCCCGAACCGGCGCGTACCTCAAACTCGCCCGTCCAGGGCGGCTCATGCCTTATGCAGCGGCCGCGGAGCAGTACGATCCGCCGATGCGCCGCGCCCTCTACTACGGCTGGATCGTCGTCGCGGTCACGGCGATCGTGACGCTGGTGACGGCGGGCGTTCGGGCGGCGCCGGGCGCGCTCCTGCTCTCGATGACCCAGGAGCCGGGCTGGTCGACGGCGTCCGTCTCGTTCGCGGCCGCCGCCGGCTTGGTCGCCTTCGGGCTGTCGGGGCCGTTGAGTGGTTGGCTGATGAGCCGGATCGGCGTCCGGAACGTCGTCCTGCTGAGCCTCCTCGTGACCGGCGGCTCCCTGCTGGTGTCGGCGCTGGTCCGCGAGGTCTGGCAGCTGACGATCGTGTTCGGGATCCTCGCCGGCGTCGGCAGCGGGCTCGTCGCGAGCGTCCTGGGTGCGACGGTCGCGACGCGCTGGTTCATCCGGCGCCGCGGCGTCGTCACCGGACTCCTCGGGGCCAGCACGAGCGCCGGACAGCTGATCTTCTTCCCGGTCCTGACCGGGATCGCCGTTGGATCGGGTTGGCGGCTGGGCGCGATCGTCCTCGGCGCCCTCGCCCTCGTCCTGCTTCCCATCGTCGTGCTGTGGTTCCGGAGTGACCCCTCCGAGGTCGGCGCTCGGCCCTACGGTCAGACCGAGGGCATCCTCCAGCCCGCCCGGCCGGCCGACCGCGGGATCATGCGCCGTGCCGTCCGAACGTCCGACTTCTGGTTCCTCGCCGGCACGTTCTTCATCTGCGGCGCGACCTCGAACGGGCTCGTGGGCCAGCACTTCATCCCGCACGCCGTCGACCACGGGTTCACGCCCGTCGCCGCGTCCGAGGCGCTCGCGGTGATGGGCATCTTCAACTTCGTCGGGACGATCGCCAGTGGCTGGCTGACCGATCGCTGGGACCCCCGGAAGCTCCTGCTCGTCTACTACGGCTTCCGCGGCCTGAGCCTCCTCTACCTGCCGTTCATCCATGACACCGTGTCGATCGGCGGGTTCGCGATCTTGTTCGGGCTCGACTACATCGCGACCGTCCCGCCGACCGTCGCGCTCGTCGCCGACCGGTTCGGGCGGCACAACGTCGGCGTGGTGTACGGCTGGGTGTTCGCCGCGCACATGTTCGGAGCGGCGATCGCCGCCTGGGTCGCCGGGATCGTCCGCGAGCACGTGGGCGACTACGCGGCGGCGTTCGTCGCCGCCGGCTGGATCGCGATCATCGCGGGGTTCGCTGCGCT
The DNA here is from genome assembly GCA_035688935.1 of Candidatus Limnocylindrales bacterium. GTDB lineage: Bacteria > Chloroflexota > Limnocylindria > Limnocylindrales > CSP1-4 > CF-46. The sequence continues at coordinate 6,735 of DASSMI010000283.1, forward strand.
CGCGATCCGGCGGAGCGCCTCCGAGACGCCCGCCGCGACGGGTGAGGCGCCGGCCCCGGCCTAGCTCGTGCCCGGCTCGACCGAACCGGGTCGGGGCCGGCTCAGCGACATCCCGAGCGCGAACACGACCGCACCCGCGACCGCCGGGCCGACATGGGTTGCGTCCAGGTAGCCCACGAGCCCGTGGATCCCGACCGCCGCGCCGAACCCAATCGCGCCGGCGATCGCGAGCGCCTGCCACAGGCTGCGCGACCAGGTGCCCCAGCGGACGCAGCCGAGGACGACCAGTCCGGTCGTCGCGACGCCGCCGCCGAATCCCGTCCGGTCATGCGCGATCAGCGGAACGAGGTGGACGTTCAGCGCGTCGAGCGCGTTTCGGTCGAAGCCGATATAGATCAGGTCCTGCGGGACGAAGACGACGATCGAGCCGAGGGCGAGGATGACCGAGCCAGCGGCCACCATCCCCGCGCCGGTGAGGGCCACGAGGCGGCGGCCGAGCCCATCGGTCGTCTGCCACGACGGCCATGCGGATCGAGCTCGTTGGACGGGCGCCAGGTGTCGACGCGTGAGGGCCAGCCCCGGAACGAAGGCCGCGAGGAGCGCCGCCGCGGCGATCGCGTGCCAGCCGTCGAGGTACGCCGAGCCGGCGTAGGCGAGGAAGCTGGCGAACCCGAATGCACCCGTCCCGGCGGTCAGACGCCACGCCCAGCGCTCGCCGTGGGCGAGCGGGACCGCGACGAGCCACAGGTACAGGACGGCGAGCGCGATCAGCGTTCCGCCGAACGCGACGCGATCGTGGGTCATGAAGTCCGCGACTCGGCCGTCCGCGAGCGACCGAAGCTGTTCGAGCGTGAGGCCCAGGAACCGCAGCTCGTGCGGCAGGGCTTCGCCGACCGCGGAGAGGAACCAGGCGAACGATCCGGCGAGCCCCAGGCCAACCGCGTACAGGGCGAGCAGCGGGCGACCGTCTCCGACGAGCGCCGCCGCGAGCGACCGATCGTCCTCGCCCGCTGACCGCAAGAACGTGCTATCCATTAGTAGCACGATACGCCGGCCGCGGCGCCCGATCAATCCCTCAGTTCAGGCGACCACCGAAGATTCCGAGCACCTGCCGGACGTCCGGCACGTCGTGCGCGTCGGGACGCTCGTCGAGGTAGCGGCGGAGCGCCGCGATGGCCTCGCCGAACCGGCCCATCCGCCCCAGCAGGAGACCCCGATCCCGGCCGTGCTCCGGATCGGTCGGCTCGAGGACGAGGAGCAGGTCGATCGCGTCCACGGCCGCCGGCCAATCGCGACGCGCGAGGTGGGCCGCGCGAAGGTTGCGCAGCACGCGGGCGAGGATCTGACGCGGACCCGTCGGCCGGAGCATGCCGGCGTTCAGGAGGATCCCGTCGCCGATCGAGCGGCGGAGGAGCGCCTGGCAGTCGTCGGGCGTGAGGGACCGGCCGCCCCCGGCCGGGTCGAACAGCGCGTCGTCCGGGCCGCCGACGATGAAGTGGCCCGGCAGGCCGATGCCGACGAGCGGCAGCCCGATCCGCCGGGCCGTCTCGATCTCGACGATCGCGAGGCTGATCGGCAGCCCGATCCGTCGCTCCAGGACGCGGTCGAACAGGCTGTTCGAAGGGTCGCCGAACTCCGCAGCGGTCGGTGCGCGATACGCGAGCTCGCGGTAGAGCACGTCGTGGACCCGATCGGCGACGACGGCCGGCGGGTCGCCGGCGTCGAGCCGGAGACGGACGAGCTCGGCATGGTCGTCGAGGCGTGCGAGGAACGCATCCTCGTCGAGCGGGTCCCGGCCGTGGCCCGCCGCGACCAGCGCGCCGCGAGCCAGGTCGATCTCGGGCTCCGGACGAGCGACCAGCCGCGCGAATCGGGCGAGGCTCCTCGCGCGGGCGTCGCGAACCGACTCGCCGGACTGGCTCACGGTGCGATTCTAGGCCCGGGGCGCCAGACCTCGATGGACCGTCATCCACGGCTGGAGTAGGCTTCCGAATTCCTGGCGCCTGACTCGGAGATCCCCCGTCGACATGCCCACTGCCCCCTCGATCCAGACGACCGGCCCCGGCCTCGGGTCGCTCCGGGCGGCGCCGGTCGGGTTCCCCCCGGCCGACCTCCGGCCGCCCGTCGTGGCCGAGTCAGGGGATCCGTTCACGAGCCTCCGGGTGATCGATCTCCTCGCGCGGATCGAACGCGGCCGGCCCGTCCGGCTCGCCGACATCGCGGACCGCCTGAACGCCACCCATCTCGACTGGATCTTCCCGGTCGAGGTCGTGACCGACGTCGCGATCGCGCTCCGCGCGAACTGGATCGCCGACTACCGGAGCCAGGCCGGGATCGTCGTCGATGACGGACCGTACGGCTCGACGATCGAGATCGAGGACAGCAGCCGGGTCGATCCCTGGATCGTCCGCCAGGCGGATCGCGAGGCCGCGGCGTGCCGTGAGCGGCTCGCCGCCTTCAGCCGGCTCGACCGGCCGACCGGGGAGGGATAGCTCCGATGTGCGCGTGTCCGAAGCGGGCTCGGTCTGCCTGATCGTCGCCCGCGACACCGTCTCCGCGGCCGCTCGTCTGCCGCGACGCCGCCAGCCACTCCCGCCCGCCCTCGTTCCGTGACCGCGGGCGACACCGCCAAGGAGCACCCAATGACCGTCACCGGATATGCCAACGACGTCCTCGTCGACAGCGAGTGGGCGAAGGCCCATCTCGACGACGCGTCCGTCCGCTTCGTCGAAGTCGACGTCGACACGACCGCCTACGAGCAGAGCCACATCCCCGGCGCCGTGGGCTGGAACTGGACGAGCCAGCTCGCCGACGGGGTCCGGCGCGACATCGCCAGCCGCGAGGAGTTCTCGAAGCTCCTCTCGGAGAGTGGGATCGACGCCGACACCACGATCGTCCTGTACGGCGACAACAACAACTGGTTCGCCGCGTGGGCGTACTGGCAGCTGAAGCTGTTCGGCCACCGCGACGTGCGGATCCTCAACGGCGGCCGCAAGTTCTGGCTCGACAACGGCTTGCCGCTCTCGACGGACGTGCCGTCCTACTCGGCGACCGGCTACTCGCTGCCCGAGCCGGACTTCGCGCTCCGCGCGTTCCGCGACGACATCCTGCCGCGGCTCGGCGCGGCGGACTTCGCGCTCGTCGACGTCCGCTCGCCGGCGGAGTTCAACGGCGAGGTGATCGCGCCTCCGGGCATGTCCGAGACGGCGCAGCGGGCCGGCCACATCCCCGGCGCGTCGTCCATCCCGTGGGCCCAGACGGTCCGCGAGGACGGGACGTTCAAGAGTCGTGAGGAGCTCGAGGACCTGTACGAGGCGAAGGGCGTGACCGCCGACAAGGACGTCATCGCCTACTGCCGGATCGGGGAGCGGTCGAGCCACTCGTGGTTCGTCCTGCACGAGTTGCTCGGCTACCGGCGGGTCCGCAACTACGACGGGTCGTGGACCGAGTGGGGCTCGATGGTCGGGATGCCGATCGAGAAGCCGGTTCCCGCGGCGGTCTAGGTTCGACCCGCCGGCGGCGGCGCGTCCCGGTCGAACCGGGCCCGCCGCCGCCGCGTGACCAGAAGGTTCAGTACGAGTACATCCCGCCCGAGCTCGGGACGGCAACGGGCTCCGACGCCCTCGGCGCGGCACCGACCGCGCTGACTGTCGCGACGGAGAAGCCCTCGACGCCGTCGCCGGTCACGTCGCCGGCCTTGGTGTCGCCTTCCCAGTAGTACAGCGGCAGCCCGTCGTACGTGACCTGGGTCGTTCCATCGGCGCGCTGCGCGGTACCGAGCTTCCCGGTGACGCCCGACGCCGCCGTCGGTTGACCGGTCGTCGCGAGGGGCGGCCACGCGGTCGCGCAGGTGCCCGTGCAGGTCGACTCTGTAGCGGTGTCGCCGGCGTGCGTGTAGAGCGTCAAGCCGGTCGGCCCGGTGAGGACGGCCCCGAACCTGGCCGACGTGGCGGTGCCGACGACGACGCCGGTGGCGACCGGGGCCGACGAGCCGGCCGGGACGGGGCCATAGCCCGAACCGGTCGAGGAACACGCCGCAACGGCGACGACGACGCCGGCAAGGAGGGTGAGAACGCGAGTTGTGCGCATGGAGCACTCCGGACGGTGATGCGAGCCGATCGCGACTCGCTGCCGGACGTACGGGGGATCGATCGGCGCCGGTTTCAGCCGGGACGCGCGCGGCGCGCAGCTGCCCTACAGCATCCCGGGGTTCGGGATGAGCCGGACCGGATCCACGAGGTCCGCTTCGCTCGCCAGGAACTGGTCGCGGTCGACGATCCGGAGGCCGGCCTCCAGGAGCGGCCGGAGCACCGGATGGGGACCCGGTAGGCAGACCCGGAACGGCCCGCCTCGGCTCGCCCGGCGCATCGCCTCGATCGAGACGGCGACGGCGTCCGCGTCGGGATGGACGACGAGACGGTCGAGCACGCGGATCGCGGCCGCCTGACGCGCCCGGGCGTAGCCGAGCGCGGCGACCGCGCCGTCCTGGCGGACGACGAACGCGTCGACGTCGGGCATCGACGCCCAGTAGCGATGGTCGGCCGATCGGTCGAGCCCGGTCCAGGCGCGCTCGAGCGTGGCGAGCTCGCCTTCCGTCGCGGGTTCCGTCGTGATCGACGCGCCGATCGTCGGGAGGTTGGCGCTGCCGCCCTGGACGTACAGGCTCGGCCAGAGCGGGATCATCCCGGCTCGGACGTAGAGCGGTAGCGCACGCTCGTCCTCGGACGCGAACGTCGTCCGCGCGGACGCGCCCTCGAGGACCGCCGCGAGCAGCGGCCGGCCGATCCCGCGGCCGAGCCGATCGGCCGCGACGAACAGGTCCGCGAGATGGACGGACCGCCCGGTGTCGACGCCCGCGCCGAACCCGACGACCTCTCCGTCGACCGTTGCGACGCATGCCCGCCCGCGGCCCAGGAGGTGCGTGACATACGGACCGACGATGTCGGCGACGACCACCGGACCGTCGTTCCCGTGCGCCGCGAGGATCGCCCGGATCGCCGGGACGTCGTCGAGATCCGCGGGCCGGATCGCCGGATCCATCAGGCCCTGGTGCGTGCCGGCCGTCCGAAGCGAGCCATCGTCTCGAGGAGCCGGTCGTGGGGCAGCGCATGCGCCGTGATCCCGTCTCGGCCGGTCATCGTCCCGGCCGCGACGAGGGCGTTCAGGATCGCCTCCTCGGTCGCCTCGATCGTCGCGTCGAACAGCGGCCCGATGGCGAAATCGTTCAGGACGCGGATCTCGGCCGTCACGCGGGGGTCGGCGCGGAACGACGTCCGCGGGAGCGACCGGTTGCCGGTCGCGAAGCAGAGGAACAGGTCGCCGCTCGAGTGGGCGCCCGTCCCGCCCATCCGGGCGATTCCCAGCCCCGCGCGCTGGGCGAGCCGTTCGCACTGGTGCGGAAGGAGCGGCGCATCGGTCGCGACGATCACGATGATCGAGCCCGACCCGGCGACCGGTGCCGCGTCGTCGTCCTCGACCGCGTCGTAGGGGCTCGGGACCTCGGAAGGCGGGACCGCCTCGCCGACCGGTACGCCGTCGACCCGGAGGAGCTCGCGCCGCCCGTAGTTCGCCTGGACGAGGACGCCCACGGTGAACCCGCCCGACTCGGGGCCGACGACCCGCGACGCGGTGCCGATCCCGCCCTTGAACTCGTGGCACACCATCCCGGTGCCGCCACCGACGGCGCCCTCGGCCACTGCGCCGTCGCTCGCCGCGGCGAGGGCCGCGTCGACGTGGTCGGCCGTCACGTGGAACCCGTCGATGTCGTTGAGCAGTCCGTCCCACGTCTCGCCGACGACCGGCAGCGCCCAGTACGACGTCCCGAACGGAAGCTGTCCGACCGCGTTCCGGATGATCCCGTCGCGCACGACGCCGACCGAGTGGGTGTTCGTGATCCCGATCGGTCCCGTGAGGTGGCCGGCTTCCCGGATCCACTCCAGGCCGGTGAGCTCGCCGTTGCCGTTCAGCCGGTGGCAGCCGGCGTACAGCGGCTCCGTCCAGACGTCGCCGTCGTGCGGGACGAGCATCGTCACGCCGGTGCGGACGGGACCTTCGCCCACCACGAGGGGCCCCTCGCCGCGCACGATCGTCGCGTGGCCTACGCGAACGCCCGCGACGTCCGTGATCGCGTTCGACGGACCCGGCCGACCGCGGCCGATGACGATCCCCAGGTCGCGTGCTCGCACCGATCCCTCCGCTCACCGACCGCCGGCACCGATCCGCGGCCGCCTGACCACGGCCCGCATCGCCGGAGGCTCCAACCGCGCGCGGTCCCTATCATCGCCGGGTGGTCCACGTCGCGAGCGATCGTTCCGGAGCGTCGTCGGCGTTCCCCGGCGGCCTCGTCCGGCTCGAACCGCTCCCTGGCGTCGCCGAGGCCCGCCCGATCGACATCGCGGAGGCCTTCCTCGACCTTCCGGGGCTCGCCCTCCTCGAGAGCGCGCGACCGGGCCGCAACGCCCGGTGGACGTTCCTGACGGCCGATCCCGTCGCGATCCTCAGCGAGCCTGCGGTCGGCGGTGACCCGTTCGCGGTGGCCCGGCGCCTCCTCGCCCGTCTCGCGCCCGACCGTCCGACCGGCCACGTCGGCGCGCCGGACCGGCCGCCGTTCCTCGGCGGGCTCGTCGGGTACCTCGGGTACGAGCTCGGCGGCGAGCTGGAACGGCTTCCCGCGCCGCCGGCCGACGACCAGGGCCTCCCGCTGCTCCGCGTGGCCCTCCACGACTGGGCGATCGCCTGGGATCGGCGGACCGGCGCAGCGTGGCTCGCCGGACGAGCCCTCGACGGCGACACCGAGCGTCTGGCGCGGCGCCTCACCCGCGTCCGCGAGCGAATCCGGCCGGGGCGCCTCGCGGGCCTCCACCGGCGCGGCCCGGTCCCCGAGGACGCCGGCAGCGAGTCGGTCGAGCTGACGTTCACGTCGTCGCTGGAGCGGCGCGCGTACGAGGCGGGCGTCGAGGCGATCCGCGACCGGATCGCGCGCGGCGACATCTACCAGGCCAACCTCACGCGGCGGCTCGTGACCGCGTTCGACGGGGATCCGTGGCCGCTCTACCGGCGGCTCCGGACCGGGGATCCATCGCTGTTCTCGGCGTACCTCGACCTGGGTCGTGGCGCGCCGGGGCACGCGACTGCGTCCGGCAGCGACCCGGCGCGCCCGCGGGCGATCCTGTCGGCGTCGCCGGAGCCGTTCCTCGCCGTGGACCCGCGCGGCATCGTCACGACGGATCCGATCAAGGGAACGCGGCCGCGCGGTCGCGATCGCGACGAGGACCGCCGGCTCGCGCGGTACCTGCTGACGTCCGCCAAGGACCGCGCCGAGAACGTGATGATCGTCGACGTCCTCCGCAACGATCTCGGCCGGGTCTGCGTCCCGGGGTCGGTCCGCGTCCCGCGACTGTGCCGCCTGGAACGGACGGCGGCGGTCCAGCACCTCGTCTCGACCGTGACCGGTCGCCTCGCCCCGGGCCGCGACCCGTTCGATCTCCTCCGCGCCGCGTTTCCGGGCGGCTCGATCACCGGCGCCCCGAAGATCCGGGCGATGGAGATCCTCCGGGGGCTCGAGCCCACCCGACGCGGTCCCTACACCGGCGCGCTCGGCTGGGTCGGACCCGACGGCGCGATGGCGACCTCCATCCTCATCCGGACGTTCGTCGCCGACGGGTCGAAGCTGAGCCTGCACGTCGGCGGCGGGATCACGTACCAGAGCGATCCGGCGGCCGAGTGGGACGAGACCGTCGCGAAGGCGCGAGGACCGCTGTCGGCGATCGGCGGGCGCGAGGTGGCCCGCCCGTGACGCATCGTGCGGGCTCGCCCGCGACGCCGGGTCACGTCTGGGTCGATGGCCGGATCGTCGGCGCGGCCGAGCCGGTCCTCACGGCCTTCGACCGCGGCTTCCAGCTCGGCGACGGGATCTTCGAGACGCTCCGAGCCCGGGCCGGCCGCCCGACAGAGCTCGATGCCCACGTCGCCCGGCTGCGCCGTTCCGCGGACGGCCTCGGCTTCGACCTTCCAGCGGACATTCACGCGAGCCTGGCAGGAGCGATCACGGATCTCCTGAGCGCCGAAGGCCTCGACGGGCCGGACGGCGACGCGAGCGTCCGGATCACCGTGTCGCGCGGGCCGTTCTTCGGCCGCGGGCTCCTTCCCCCGGACGAGCATCCGAGACCGACCGTGGTCGTCCAGGCGTGGCCCGTCGCGCCGACGCCCGCCCAGCACCTCGAGGTCGGGCTCCACCTCATCGCCAGCCGCGTCCGGCGCGACCCCGAGAGCCCGCTCGCGGCCCTCAAGACGACGAGCCGAGCCGACTACGTCGTGGCCCAGCTCGAGGCGCGCGAGGCCGGCGCCGACGACGCGCTGTTCCTGACGATCGACGGCTTCCTGTCCGAGGCGACGTCCGCGAACGTGTTCCTCGTCCGCGGCGACGAGCTCGCGACGCCGTCGCTCGGTTGCGCGATCCTGCCGGGCACGACGCGCGATTGGATCCTCCGCTGGGCCGGGGATGTCGGACTCGACGCGGTCGAGGGCCTCCTGACGACCCGTGACCTCCACGAGGCCGACGAGGCGTTCCTCTCGAGCTCGGTCGCCGGGATCCTGCCCGTGACGCGCTTCGAGGGCGAGCCGATCGGCGACGGCCGGCCCGGTCCACGAACGTTGCGAGCCCGGGCAGATCGCGAGGCGTTCTTTCGGCACCCCGGCTGACGACGCGGCGGCCGATCGACGGTCAGTCCGGGCCCGGCGACGGCAAGGACCCGTGGCCTCCTTCGCTGTTTACGGTGCGGTCGTCGTCGGTGGCGGCGGGGCGTGGAACCGGACGCTTCGGGCCACCGAGTCCGTCACGCTGGCGAGTCGGTCGGCACCGGGTTCCCGAAAGAGACCGCTGATGGTGAACCAGGCGTCGAGCCTGCCCGGAATTCCGATCGTCCAGACTCTCTCTCCGTCGGCACCGTTGGGCAGGTCCGATCCGATCGACGTGACGACGGCAGGCGCCCCGTCGATGAAGAAGGTGAAGCCGCCGGGTGGCTCGAGATCGGCGAACGAGCCGACCCCAACCTGCGTGTTGACCATCAGGAGCACCTCCCCCGGTCCAAGGTTGGAATTGTTGACGCATCTCCAGTCGCCCTGGGCCTCGCATGCGTGAAGGTCCGCCGTGCCGAACACCCCGACCGTCGAGCCCAACGTTCCAATGGGGAATGCAACCCTGTACTCCCGCCAGCTCGACGGGTAGTCGATCGAGAACCCGCCCGCGTCGAACGTGACGAGCGTCTCGGCTGCATCGCTCGGGGCCGGCGTGGTCGATGGCACGAGTCCGTCGGTCGCTCCCGACCGCGGTCCCTGGCTCGCGCAGCCGACGATCTGGCTTCCGAGGATCGCCAGGCACGTGATCGCCACGACAAGGCCCGGAAACGGCTTCCACGGGCTGCGGGTGCCGGGCGGTCGGACGAGCGGTGATCCGTCGAGCACGAGAGTCTCCAACGATCTCAAGCCATGTTCCGGCGCGATGGCCTGTCTCGCAATGGAGGATGACAGCGAGCGCAAGCCCGGCGGCCGGATCGACGACAGGGGAGGGTTAACGACTCCGCCCCCGCTAGACTCGATCGCGTGACGCGCGACGAGCTGATCCGCCGCACCCGCCAGCTCGTCGACGAGGGCGACCGGCTCCAGCTGCAGCCGACACTGGCCGGGCTCCAGACCTGGATCCAGCTCAGCGACGACCTCCTGAGCGCCGCCTGGGGGTCGATGGATCGCTACCACCTCTCGTGGCTCATGGTCGGCAAGCCGAAGGACATCGTCCGCGGGCGGCCGATGACGCCCGACGAGGAGGCGGCGTACGTCCGCGAGGTGGCCGAGGCGAAGACGTCGGCGCTCCGGATGAGCCTCGACGCCGTCGAGCGACAGGGGATGCCGTTCGTGGGCGAGGAACGCGGGATCGCGCCCGGGAGCGGGATGGGCTCGGTTCCCGGTGCCGGGGACGGCGACCGATGACGGACCCTCCGCCCGCGCGCGGGACGACGCTTGCGGTCGGCGGTCACCGCCACATCCCGGCGCCCGATCCGATCGCGCATGACTACCTGCTCCTCGTCCTCCGCATCGACCAGCACATCCCGGGACTGATCGACGGATATTTCGGCCCGGCGGATCTGAAGGCGCGGTCCGACATCGAGGAGCTCCGCCCGGCGCCCCGGCTCGTCGACGACGCGGCTGCCCTCCTCGAGCGGATCGCGAGCGAGGAACCCGAAGCCGATCGGCGGCGATGGCTCACGGCCCAGACGATCGCGCTCCGGACGCACGCCGAAGCGCTCGCCGGTCATCCGCTGCCGTATCTCGACCATGTCGAGCGCTGCTTCGAATGGCGTCCCGTTCGGCGCGACGAGGGGGTCTTCGAGGATGCCGCGGCCGAGATCGACCGGCTCCTCCCGGGCACCGAGCCGCTCGCCGCACGCCTCGCGGCCTGGGATCGCCAGTTCACGATCCCGCCCGACCGCGTGCTCCCGGTCGCGACGTGGCTCGTGGAGCGGTTCCGAGAGCGGGCCGCCACGACGTTCGGCTTGCCCGAAGGCGAGCAGCTCCGGATCCGGATCGTCTCGAAGCAGCCCTGGACGGGCTACAACTGGTTCGACGGGGCGCGCGGCTCGCGCGTCGACATCAACGCCGATCTGCCGGCCCGTGCCGCGGAACTCGTCCACGTCGCCGCCCACGAGAGCTACCCGGGCCACCACCTCGAGCACGCCTGGAAGGAGGCCGAGCTCGTCGATCGGCGGGGTCGCCTGGAGGCGAGCGTCCTGACGATCAACACGCCCGAGTGCCTGATCAGCGAGGGCCTCGCCGATCTGGGCCATCGGTTCGCGAGCCCAGCGGCGGAGGAGGCCGACCTGCTCGTCGAGGTGTACGACCGAGCGGGGCTGGAGGTCGCGGACGACCCCGCCGCGGCGCGGGCGGCCGCGGAGACGTCGGTCGCGCTCGCCGGGCCGCGTCGCCGCCTGACCGAGTCGCGCGTGAACGCGGCGCTGATGCGCCACGAGGACGGCCTCGACCACGAGACCGTCCTCGCCTGGCTCGAGCGCGTGGGTCGCTACGCGCCGGACGTCGCCGCCAAGCGCCTCGAGTTCATCGAGCATCCACTGTGGCGGACATACGTCTTCGTCTATCACGAGGGCGAGGCGCTCCTCCGGCGCTGGCTCGAGGCCGTGCCGCCGGAGGATCAGCCGGCCCGATTCGGCCGCCTGCTCCGCGAGCAGCTCACGCCGACGGCGGTCGCCGACGAGATGCCCGGCTCGGTCAGTTCGTCTTCTTGAAGGAGGACGTGACGGGCTGCCCGTCGGCCCGAACGGCGTAGCACGTGAGCTTGTGGTTGCCCTTGGCCCACGCGTCGTCCTTCGGATAGAAGTAGTTCATCGTCAGGACCTCGGACGTCATCACGTCCTCGCCCGTGTAGGTCTGGAACGCGGGGACGCAGTTCTGGACGGCGAACGCGTCGAACCCGTTCTCGCCCGGGTACGCGGTGTTCGACGGCATGTCGCCGACGTAGATCACCTCGCCCGTGTGGGATTCGGTACATGGATGGTGCTGGACGTCCGCGACGGTCTTGCCTGCCGGCGGATCGTCGAAGCAGTCGCCGACTTTCAGGTCCCCGGCTGAACCCGACAGCCGGTCACGGAAGATCAGGCCGCCGATGACGATGACGGCGATGATCGCGATCCGGATGATCCAACCCTGCACGCGCTCGGTCCTCCCTCTCGGGCCGGATCGTGTGGGCCCCGGCCTCGCGCCGCCATCCTACGAGGCTTGTCGAGCGTGATGCGGGTCCCCGAACGGCCCAGTACCGGCCCCGACGAACGTCCCGGGCCCCCGCGCGGCGTCAGCCGCCGATCGGGCGCCGGAACACGATCCGGTCGTCGCCGGGTGCCTCGTGGTCCTTGAAGGCCGGCGCGCCGTGGATGTTCCGGCTCCCCGGCCCGTCGTCCGCCGAGAACCCGGCCGCTCGGAAGAACGCGGCCGCGGGCGGCTCGCCCGGCCAGGCCAGCGCGACGGCGTGGCGCGCACCGCGCCGGCCGGCCCCGGCGACGAATGCCTCCACGAGCTGACGGCCGATCCCGCGCCGGCGCCGGTTCGGATCGACGGCCACGAGCTGGACCACCGCCTCGTCGGGGTGGTCCTGGCTCAGATAGCCGAGCAGGATGCCGATGGGCCGGCCCGGCGGCTCGAGCGCGATCCACGAGGTGGAGCCCGCGTGCCGGAACCACGAGCGGCCGGCGAGATGCGCGACGCGCCGGCCACCGAACCACTCGTCGATGACCGCGGCGATCGCCGGATGATCCGTCTCGTCCGGGTGACGCAGCGTCGGCGGGCCGCCGTCGGGGGCGCGCGCTGCCACGGGTCAGCGCGACGCCGCCGCGGCCATCCCGCCACCGGCCAGGAGCGTCAGGACGACGACGATCGGCCCCTCGACCTCGGCAAGATAGTCGAGCGGCGCCAGGACGCCGCCCTCGAACCGGCCGTAGAGCCAGATCCCGAGGAAGCCGAGGACGATCGCCACGACGGCGACGAGCGCAGCGCGCGGGGGCGGCGATACGAGCTTCCCGAGCAGCCACCCGGCAAAGCCCGCGACGACGATCAGGCCCGCGGTCACCGTCAGGAGGCCACCGAGGATCGTGAAGGCGATGACCGTCCCGAGGCCCACGGCGACGGGCCACGCGATCCGATCGAGCGCCTCCACGTCCGCGTCCGCGGCCACCGCCGTGGCGCGCTTGGCATAGCGCTCGCCGGGCGGCCGATCGAGCGTCGGCCGGCGGTCACCGGGCTCCGGGGCGTCGTTCGTCACAGGGCCATCGTATCGGCTGGCCGTCGCGGCTCGGCGCAGCGACGATCCCGCGGCCCGCACGCTAGACTCCGCCCGTGAGCCACCCCTCGCTCGGCCTGCCCCCGATCGATCGCACGTCCCCGCTGCCGGCCGTCGCCGCGCGCGTCGACGCGAACCGCGAGGCCCTCGCCGCGCGCGCCCTCGAGATCGCGCTCGACCGCGACCCGACGATGCGCGATCGTCACGACACGATCGCCGTTCGGAAGCTGCTCCGCGACACCGTGGCGCTCGTCGATCGGGTCGTCGAGTCGATCGCGGCCCGCGACGTCGAGCCGGCACGCACCTTCGCCGAGGCGACGCCACCGGCGTATCGCCGCCGGAAGGTCCCGATGAACGACCTGATCGTGCTCTGCGAGGCGGTCCGGTCCGCGATCGGCGCGACGCTCCCGGCGGCGGAGATGGGGATCGTGAACGCATCGCTCGACGCGATGATCGAGCGGTTCAAGTGGCACGGCCGGATCGCCGGTGACGCGCGGAAGCGCAACCGGATCCTGGACGCGATCTACAAGGGCGCGTGACCGTGACCGAGGCGCGCAGACGATGACGATCAAATGGGTCCAGGTGGACCCGCTCGTCATGAACGGAGAGCCGTTCTGCTACGGGACGCGGCTGACCGTCCGCCAGCTGCTCGAGCTGCGCTCGAATGGATTCGATCTCCAGCGCCTGATCAAGGACCACCCGGAGCTGCGCGTCGTCGGGATCGCTGCCGCGTACGCGTACGCCGCGGACCATCGCGAGCTGTACGGCGACTTCTTCGAGAACGACGGCTCGCTCGCCGGGCCCGGCTACAGCGAGGCGGAAGCGAGCGTGCTGCCCGAGCAGTATCGGCTCCCGGGCATCGTCATCAAGGCCGCGCCCGCCCGCGTCGCGTAATCGCCTCGCGGCGACGGGTCGCGCGGGGGCGGATTCGAGGCTCGGTGATAGGATCGAGCCGATGACCGATACGACGACCGATCCCGCGAGCGCTCAGCCCGCCGAGGCTGCCGCCTTCGATCCGGCACGCCGGGCGACCGAGCTCGCGATCCTCGACGCGCTCCGCGCGGTGGTCGATCCCGAGATCGGGATGAACGTCGTGGAGCTCGCCCTGATCAAGCAGATCATCCTCGGGCCCGATTCGACCGAGATCAAGATGATCCTGACGACCCCGTTCTGTCCGTATGCCGGATCGATGATCCAGCAGGTGAAGGACCAGGCCGAATCGGTCGTCGAGCACGACGTCAAGGTCACACTGCTGGCCGAGCGCTGGGATCCCCGCGACGCCGGCCTGATGTGGTGAGCGAGCCGGACCTCCGGCTGTCCTGGTGAGCTCGACCCCGTCCGACGGACCGTTCGACTCCGCGGTCGCCACCCGCCGCGGCGACGATGGCACGACCGGTCTCCTCTTCGGCGGCGACCGGATCGCCAAGGACGACGTCCGAACCGAGGCGTACGGCACGATCGACGAGGCCGTGGCGGCGCTCGGCGTGGCGCGCGCCCAGCTGGGCGTGAAGCGCCGGATCGGGACGCTCGGCGTCGGGTTCGGCGAGCTGCCCGCGATCCTCCTGCGGCTCCAGCGCGAGCTGTTCGTCGCGGCCGCCGAGCTCGCGACGCGCGAGGACGCGTGGGATCGCCAGGTCGAGGGCGTATCCCGGGTGAGCGCGGCGATGGTCGACGGACTCGAGACGATGCTCCGCGAGGCCGAGGCGCACATCACGATGCCGAGCGAGTTCGTCGTCCCGGGTGAGACCGTCGTGAGCGCCGCCCTCGAGGTGGCCCGGACCGTGGTCCGTCGGGCGGAGCGACGGGCGGTGACGCTCGGGACCGCCGGGTTGATTCCGGGACCTCACCTGCTACCGTACTTGAACCGTCTGGCCGATCTGCTCTGGGTGCTCGCGAGGGCGGCCGAGCAGGCGGAGTCGCGGTCGGCGCCCCCGTCACGACCAGATCGTCGGCGATCTGCCGCATCGAGGAGCACTGAATGAGCGAGAACCGCGCCCTTCCCTCGCAGCTCGGAGTCCGCCCGGCGGCCGAGCTCGCGAACCGCTTCCTGGTCCAGTCGTTCGGCTGGATGTTCGCGGGCCTCCTGCTCACCGCCGGCGTGGCCGCGGTCGTCCAGGGCCAGGAGAGCCTGATCAACTCGATCGCCCGCGCCTGGATCTTCATCATCTTCGGCCAGCTGGGCCTCGCGATCGCGATCCAGGGCCTCATGCCGCGGATGTCGGCGACGCTCGGGCTCGCGCTGTTCTTCGTCTTCGCGGCGACGATGGGCTTCACGGTCGGCGTGATCGTGTCGCTGTACACGCTCCCATCCGTCGTGACCGCGTTCCTCGCCGCCTCGGCGATGTTCGGCGCGGCAGCGGTCTACGGCGCCACGACGAAGCGGAGCCTGAACGGCCTCGGCGGGTACCTGTTCATGGGGATGATCGGGCTCGTCGTCGCCTCGATCGTCAACCTGTTCCTCGGCTCGAACCCGCTCGGCTGGGCGATCTCGCTCATCGGCGTGATCGTCTTCACCGTCTACACCGCGTACGACGTCCAGCGGATCTCGTTCGGCGACTACGCTGCGGCGCTCGGGTCGGTGGAGAAGGCGTCGGTCCTCGGCGCGATCCACCTCTACATCAACTTCGTCAACCTGTTCCTGTTCCTGCTCCGGCTGATGGGGTCGCGCCGCTAGCCGGCGTTCCTCGGCGACGCTCCACGGCCCCGCCTGGCGGCGGGGCCGTTCCGTGTCCGGGTCATCAGTCGACGGGACTCCATTCGTGGCCGTAGCGCGCGTGGATCGCCCTGCAGCGCGCGTGCCACGAGCGGATCCACGCTCACTGACGGCGCCGCGTGAGTCCGTGGCACTCAGCGGCTCGACGGCGCGGGGCGATCAGCCGCCGCAGGACCCGTCGACGACGCCACGTGCCAGCAGCTCGCGGAGCGCCTCGGGCGGCTGCGGCTTCGCGTAGAAGTAGCCCTGGCCGCGGTCGCACACGAGCTCGCGCAGCCGGCATTGCTGGCCGGCGGTCTCGATGCCCTCGGCGACCACCTCGATCCCGAGGCCGTGGGCCAGCGCGATCACGGCCTGGACGATCGGCAGGTTCGAGCTGCCGGTGTCCCCGTCGATCCCGTCCACGAACGACCGGTCGATCTTGATCGTCGTCAGCGGCAGGCGCCGGAGGTAGGACAGCGAGGAGTAGCCGGTCCCGAAATCGTCCAGGACCAGCCCGACGCCCAGCTCGCGCAGCGCCCGGAGCGCGTTCGCGTTGTCCTCGCTCTCGTCGAGCAGGACCGACTCGGTGATCTCGAGCTCCAGCCGATCGGCGGGAAGCCGCGAGGCGGCGAGGGTCTCGCGAACGTCGTCCACGATCGAGCCGTGGGCGAACTGCCGGGCCGACAGGTTGACGCTCATCACGAGCGACGACTCGGGCAGGTCGTCGAGCCAGCGGCGGGCCTGGCGACAGGCCGTTTCGAGCACCCACCGGCCGATCGGCGCGATCAGCCCGGTCTCCTCGGCGAGCGGGATGAACGACAGCGGCGGGACGAGCCCGCGGGTGGGGTGCTCCCACCGGACGAGCGCCTCGACACCGACGATCCGGTCCGTCGCGAGGTCGACGAGCGGCTGGTAGTGGAGGCGGAGCTCGTTCCGCTCGATCGCCTGGCGAAGGTCGTTCTCGAGCTCGACCCGTGCGAGCGTCGCCGCGCTCATCTCGGGCTCGAACAGGACGTACCGAGGGCCCGGCGCGGACTTGGCACGGACGAGCGCGACCTCGGCCTCGCGGAACATGTCGGGCGGTGTCCCACGACCGGGCCACGCCATCGCGATCCCGAGGCTCGCGTTGACGAACCAGTCGCGGTTGCCGAGGCGGAACGGCTCGCGCAGCTCGGCGAGGATCCGGTCGGCGAGCCGGCGCGCCTCGTCGACGCCGCCGATCCCGTCGAGGATCACCGCGAACTCGTCGCCACCGAACCGTGCGACGGTGTCGCCGGGCCGGAGGCAGCGCCCGAGACGCTCGCCGACCGCGACGAGGAGCGAGTCCCCGACCGCATGGCCGAGGCTCTCGTTGATGACCTTGAACCGGTCGAGGTCCAGGAGGATGAGGGCGATCGGCTCGGCGTCGCCGGCCCGGCTCCACGAGAGGGAATGGGCCACGCGGTCGGTGAGCAGGTCGCGGTTCGGAAGCCCGGTGATCGGGTCGTAGAGGGCGCCGCGCTGGGCCGCCTCGAAGAGGTGGGCGTTGTCGAGGGCGATGGACGCGAGCTGGGCGAACCGGCTCAGCGCGCCGATCTCGCGCGTCCCGAACGCCCGCTCGAAGCTGCCCGAGGCGAGACCGATCACGCCCACGACGCGGCCGCCGGACGTGAGCGGGACGCCGACGACGCCGCCGAACACGAGGGTCGGCATGTCCGCGGCGCGACCTGCCCACGCGTCGTAGTCATCGACCGCGACGGGCCGCCCCTCGCGGAACACGAGCCCCGACAGTCCCTGGTCGACCGGCATCCGGTAGCCGAGGAAGTCGGTGAAGACGCCGATCCCATGGCGAACGACGAGCGACTCGCCGTCCGGCTCGGCGAGATAGATGAACCCGTGCGGCGTCCCGAGCAGCGCCGCCGCCCGCCGGATGATCGTGTCGAGGAGGTCCTCGGGGTCGTGCCGGTTCATCAGCGCGATCGCCGTCTCGTCGAGCGCGGACAGGTACGGATCGCGCCGAGCGGCGTCGGCGTCGTCGGAACGGGCGGTCGGCTTCGCGAGATAGAGCGACTGGTCGGCCGCCGCGACGAGGGCGTCCTTGGCATCGCCGTCGTCGGGGTAGCAGGCGACGCCCGCGGAGATCGTCACCCGCGGTCCGGTCGGCGTCGGCACCGCCGCGACTCCGCGCCGGATCCGCTCCACGACCTCGAACGCGTCGATCCGCGTCGCGCCCGGAAGGATCGCGGCGAACTCGTCGCCGCCGTAGCGGTAGAGGAGGTCCCCGGTTCGCGTCGCGGCCCGCATCGCGTCGCCGATCCCGCGCAGGAGCGCATCGCCCGCGGGGTGACCGCACGTGTCGTTGAAGCCCTTGAACGAGTCCAGGTCGAGCATCAGGAGCGCGAACGGCGCGCCCTCGGCCGACCCGATCGCCTCGCCCAGCTCGCGCTGGAACGCGCCGTGGTTCCGAAGCCCGGTGAGGGCGTCGTGGTCGGCGCGCACGGTCATCGCCCCGTGCGCCTCGGCGTTCTCGAGGGCCAGGGAGGCCTGGCCCGCGAAGAGCTTCACCAGCTCGAACTCGGTCTGGCTGAAGTACGCCTCCTCGCCGCCCATCCGGGCGACGTTCAGGGTCCCGACGACCTGGCCGGCGACGCGCACCGGCACCACGAGCATCGCCTCGGGCTCCGGCGGCGTGCCCGGGATCTGGACCGTCCGCGGGTCCGCGAGCGCGTCGTTGACGAGGGCACCTTCACCGTGCTCGACCACCCAGCCGGTGATCCCCACCCCGATCGGGCCGGCGTAGTCGAGGATCACCTCCGCGAACCGGTCGCGGGCGACGACCGCGCGCCGGACGCCGGCCTCGAAGTCGCAGCGGTAGATCGTCAGCGAGTCGTACGGGACGAGGACCTTGAGCGAATCCGCGATGAGCTCGAGGACGCCCTTCGGATCCCGGGTCGAGAGGAGCCGCTCGTTGACCTCGAGCAGGCGGCGCTGGCTCGCGAGCTGGTGCTCGAGCTCGCGTCGCTGCCGGTCGAGCTGGTCGAGCTGGCTCGCGTTGACGATCGCCTGCGCCGCGTAGCCGGCGAAGATCGTCAGCGTCGTCTCGTCCTGGGGGCCGAAGAGGCTCGTGCTCGCCTCCGCGGAGAGCGCGATCACGCCGTAGACGTGGTCCTCGAAGCTGATCGGGACGGCGAGGATCGACTGGGCATATTCGGGCCGCAGCCTGGACACGACCCGCGGGTCGGACCGGACGTCGTCGACCAGCGCGACCTTGTTCTGCTCGGCCGCCCAGCCGGTCACGCCTTCGCCGACGGCGAAGCGGAGGAGCTCCCAGTCGGGGTTCGTCGTCCCGGCGAACGTCCCGCGGAAGGCGATCGGCTCGCACATGCCGGTCTCGTGGTCGACCCGGTACACGCGGATCGACTCGAACGCGAGCAGGCGCTCGCAGCCCTCGACGATCAGCTCGGCGATCTCCTCGAGGCCGCGCGTCCGGTTCAACCGGACAGCGAGATCCTGAACGGCCTCGAGCCGCGCCGCCAGGGACCGGACGGACTCGTTGAGCCGGGCGTTGCCCACCGCGGTGGCGAGCTGATCGGCGAAGCCACTCACGATCGCGGTCTCGTCGACCGACCAGTCGTGGACGGCGTCGTGGTACAGGACGAGGAGGCCCACCGGCTCCTCGCGGAAGATCATCGGCGCGAAGCAGACGCTCCGGATCCCGTTGTTCGCGTAGATCCGGCGCGCGTCGGCCGTCAGCGTGTCGACCCGCGCGTCGGCGATCGTCATCACCGAGCCGGTCCGGATCGCGTGGAGGCCCGCAGCGGGCGCCTCCGATGACAGGGACGCCACCCAGTCGAGGAGCTCGTCGGAGAGGCCGCTCTGCGCGGCGAGGGTGAACGGAAGCCGGCGGTCGGCCGCGTACAGCCACGCGCCCATCCGCGTCAGGCCGAACAGCCGGATCCCCTCCGCGACGACCTGCGGGAACAGCGCCCCGAGATCGAGCTGGCCGCTCACCTCGGCCGCCAGATGGCGGAGCGCCTCCACGCCCGCCTTGGGGTCGCGGACGACATGGAGCGGCGGGTCGTCGCGGCGACGCCGGTTGGGAGGGTCGGGGGGTCCGAAGGCGACGGCCATCTGCCGGGGGGTGTGACCTCGATTCGATCCGGGCACGGGGAGCCGGTGCCGCCCGGCGGGCGACGAGGGGACGGTATGGAGCGGGGCGGTCGGGAGCGATCCCCCAGAGGTACCGACGGCCTGCGGTCCTCGGGTTCGCGCACCGCCGCTCGCTCGCACCGCCGCACGCTCGGCCGCCGCGCGCTCGGCATCCCAAGAAGGCGGATGCCGCCGGAGGGCGGCGCCCTCGAACGTCGGATATCCCGAGGATGCATCCAGAGGCGTTGGAGCGGGCCGATCCCCAGGTCTCCGGAGGCCGGCCGCTGCGGTCTCCGCGTTCGCACGCCTTCTTGGAATACCGGTTGACTTACGGCTGACTTACGGCTCGGTGAGGAGCTCTCGGATCGAGCCGAGCACGACATCCGCGAGGGGTTCGAGCTCCGCGGCTCCAGTCACGCCACTCGTGACGCCGACCGTCACGGCACCGGCCTCGCGGCCCATCCGGAGATCGGCGGGCGTGTCGCCGACCATTGCGGTCCTGGCTGCGGTCGTGCCCAGTCGCAGGGCGATCGCTCGGATCGCGTCCGGATCGGGCTTCGTCGGCCCGCGGTCGTCGCCGCACACGACGTCGTCGACGAGATGGGCGATGCCGAGACCAGCGAGCGTCGCCTGGGTGGGTCGCCGGTCGTCCGT
>DASSMI010000284.1:0-2111 GCA_035688935.1 Candidatus Limnocylindrales bacterium
CGCGCGAGAAGGCGTTGGAACCGATCCCCGACGGGATGTCCTTCGAGGATGCGGCAACGCTGCCACATGCGGGGGTCCTGGCCCTCCAGGGGCTCCGCCTCCGGAACGGCCGGACGATCGAGCCCGGGATGCGGGTCCTGGTCGATGGCGCCTCGGGGAACGTCGGCCCGTTCGCCGTCCAGATCGCGAAGGCGATGGGCGCCGAGGTCACCGGCGTCGCCCGCGGGGAGAAGCTCGACTTCGTCCGCTCCCTTGGCGCGGATCACGTGATCGACTACATGACGACCGATTACACCCGCGCCGGCGAGCGCTACGACTGGATCGTCGACGTCGACTCGCATCACGGCGTGCTGGCCGCGCGGCGCGCCCTCCGCCCGAACGGCGCGTACGTCACGCTCGGCGGAACGAGCCGGCCGCTGCTGACGGCGATGACGGTCGGCCCGGTGGTGACCGCGGCCACGTCGACCTGGACCGGCTTGATGCTCTGGTGGAAGCCGTTCCACCGGCCCGATGTCGAGCGGCTCGCCGAGCTGATCGCGACCGGCCGGCTGGCGCCGAGGATCGACCGGACGTTCCCGCTCGACGACGTCGTCGGAGCGCTCCGGTGGGTCGACGACGGCCATGCTCGAGGCAAGGTCCTCGTCATCCCGTGACGCTGCCGGACGGCTGAACCTTCGCCCGCCGGCGGTTGCTATCCTCCGCCCGGTGCGCCTCCTGCCCACCCGACTGATCGAGACGGTCGCGCCCACCCGTCTCGGCCGGAGCTTCCGGTACCTCCTCGCCGCGAACTCGATCGACAACGCCGGCGACGGGATCGTCATCGCTGCTGGGCCGCTCCTCGTCGCGTCGCTGACCCACGAAGCGTTCCTCGTCTCGCTCGCCCTGTTCGCCGAGACGTCTCCATTCCTCGTGTTCGGCTTGTTCGGCGGCGTGGCGGCCGACCGGTTCGACCGGCGCCGGATGGTGATCGTCGCGAACGTCGCGCGCGTCGCGTTGTTCTCGTTTCTCGTCACGACGATCGTCACGGGCATCGTGACGATCTGGCTGGTCCTCGTCGTCCTCTTCGCGATCGGCACGGCCGAGGTCATGGCCGACTCGGCGAGCAGCACGCTCCTGCCCTCGATCGTCGACCGGGCCGACCTCGGGATCGCCAACGCCCGGTCATCCGCCTCGATGCTCCTGACGAACCAGCTCCTCTTCCCGCCGGTCGGGGCGTTCCTGTTCGCGCTCGATCGGAGCGTCCCCTTCGCGACGAACGCCGTGTGCGTCCTGGCCGGGGCGATCCTCGTCTCGCGGGTCGTCACGCCGCCCCGGGGGCGCCGGACCGACGATTCGAGCGTCCGGACCGAGCTCGTCGAGGGGATCCGCTGGCTCCTCGGCCACCCACCGATGCGGACGCTGACCCTCACGATCCTGGCGTTCAACGTGACGTTCGGGGCCGCCTGGTCCGTCCTCGTCCTGTACGCGAGCCAGCGGCTGGGGATGGACGAGGTGGGTTTCGGGCTGCTCACGACGGCGATCGCCGTGGGCGGTGTGATCGGAACCGCCAGCTACGGCCGCCTCGAGCGGCGCTTCCACCTCGGCGACATCATGCGCGTCGGGCTCGTGATCGAGACGATCACCCATCTCGTGCTCGCACTCACGACGTCGTCACTCGTCGCGCTCGGGATGCTCGTGATCTTCGGCGCGCACGCGTTCGTCTGGGGAACCACGTCGACGGTCGTCCGCCAGCGCTCCGTCCCCGACGAGGTCCTCGGGCGCGTGGGCGGCGTGTACCGGGTCGCGATCCAGGGCGGCATCGTGATCGGGACGCCGATCGGCGGGCTCCTCGCCGGCGCCTTCGGGATCACCGCCCCGTTCTGGTTCGCGTTCGCCGGCTCGGCGCTCCTCGTCCTCCTCCTGTGGCGGCAGTTCCCGCTGATCGCCCACGACGCCGAGGCCTGACGGCCCGCCCCTACGAGCCCTGGCCCATGCTCCAGATCGTCCAGTACTGCGTCCGGAGGCGGCGCGGCTGCTCGAGGCAGGTCCGGATCGCGAAGGCGATGTCCTCGGGCTGGAGATAGGTCTCGAGGGCCGGCATCCCCTCGTACCGGCCGGCGCCCATCGCGAAC
>DASSMI010000285.1:0-9606 GCA_035688935.1 Candidatus Limnocylindrales bacterium
TGTGCCGACGGCCACGAGCCAGCGGCCCAGGCGGACCCGCGGGCTGCCGGACGTGACGATCGGCAACGGGACCGGCTCGGTCACGGCCGGCTCGACCCCGATGCGGGCGCGGGCATCGGCACGGGCGCGCTCGGCCCGGAGCGCCGCGCCTTCGCGCTCGAGCCCGGCGATGCGGTCGGCCACGAGGGCGTGCTGGAGGTCGATCATGTCGCTCACTCTAGGGTCCTTCTGTCTCGTTCCCGTCATGTTTCGATCTGACTGGTGTTCGATGAACATCTAACTTCCTCCCCGAAAGGAGGGCCGCGGCTGGACCGCGGCCCGGGGGCGTGCGCCGACGTCGAGGCGTCAGCTCACGAGGAACCGTTTCAGCTCGGCGGAGGCGTCGTCGAGACGGTTCCGGCGGAGGCTGTAGTACATGACCGTCCCGGACTCGGTGATCGTCACGAGGCCCGCGGAGCGGAGCTGGGCAAGGTGGTGCTTGATCGTGGGCTTGGACAGGTCGAGCTGCTGCGCGATCTCGGTGAGGTACAGGTCGCGCGAGGCGAGCAGCTTGAGGATCCGCAACCGGGTCTCGTCCCCGAGCGCCCGGTGGAGGCGGACCACCGACAGCGGCGGCGTGAGCGCGTCGGACGGCCCGAGGGCCGAATCGGCGACCGGATAGCCGAAGAGCCGCCAATCGCGAGCCGACATCAGGAAGTTGTACGGGCGCGAGAAGTACGACGGTGCGAGGATCACCCGGGAGATCCCCGGCTCCGGCAGGTACCGGACGCCACCGGTCGTCGTCTCGATCAGGTCCGCCGGGGCGAGCTGCTCGCGGTCGCCGGCGCGGTCGTCGTAGTCACGCTCCAGGATCCCGAGGACGCGGTCCTCGATCGCGGAGAAGGGGACCTGCCAGGCGCGCAGCACCGACACGATCCGGTCGCGCGCCGCGCTCGGGTCGCGGAGCAGCTCCAGGCGGCCCTTCCGGTGGTACTCCGGGAGCCGCTCGGCCAGGGCATCGAGGACGCTCGCGTCGCCGGCGATCGCCCGGTCGATCAGGCCGTCGATCTCGGCATCGCGGTTCTCGTCGGCGAAGAGCGATCCGAGCAGATCGCGTGGCGACAGCCCGGCGACGAGCTCGACGACGTCCGCGGACGTGCGGACGTCCGGCGCATCGACGAGCAGGACGCCCGCGTGGATCGCGAGCTCGCTCTCGAACAGCTCCCTCACACCGTCCTGGACGTCCCCGGGGAGCGCTGCTCGGCTGTCCGCGAGCCAGGTTCGATCGGCCGCCGGAAGATCGTCGGTCGAGCCCGCGTCGCCCGACAGCGAGAAGATGAAGTCGAACGCGGTCCGGACGTCCCAGTCGATCCGGTACGAGGCAGCGCCGCGCGTCAGGTCGCGGACGATCGCCCGTGGCGCGACGTCCATGGGTCGCCCCACGGGGCGCCGTGTCGCTGGTCGAGCTGCCATCTGGTCCGTGTCTCCTAACTCGTGTTAGATGAATATCTAACTCATGGCCGGTCGGGTGTCAAGCCCCCGCTGCCGACGGACGCCATGGCCGTCGACCGCCCGGGAACGCGCCTCCGCCTACAATCCGTGAGCCCGAACCCCCGACCGGACCGCCCCAGGAGCCGACGACCCGATGCCCACCGTCCCCACCGTGTCCTTCACGGACGAGCGCCTGTCGAACGGGCTCCGCCTGATCATCTCGGTCGATCGGCTCGCTCCCGTCGTCGCGGTGAACCTCTGGTACGACGTGGGCTCGAAGCACGAGGTCGAGGGCAAGACCGGGTTCGCCCACCTGTTCGAGCACGTGATGTTCCAGGGCTCGCGGAACGTCCAGAAGGCCGAGCACATGTCGCTCGTCCAGGCGGCCGGCGGGACGATGAACGGCAGCACGTGGCTCGACCGGACGAACTACTACGAGACCCTTCCGTCGCACCAGGCCGAGCTCGCGCTCTGGCTCGAGGCGGACCGGATGGGCACGCTCCTCGACGCGCTCAACCAGGAGAACCTCGACAACCAGCGCGAGGTCGTGAAGAACGAGAAGCGCTGGTCCTACGACAACCGGCCGTACGGCTCGTGGTACGAGAAGATCCAAGGTCACCTCTATCCGCCGGATCATCCCTACCACCACACGACGATCGGATCGATGGCGGACCTCGACGCGGCGTCGGTCGAGGACGTCAGTGCCTTCTTCCGGACGTACTACGCCCCGAACAACGCCGTCCTGACCGTCGTCGGCGACGTGGACCCCGACGACATCCGCCGCTGGACCGAGCGCTACTTCGGCGGGATCCCGGCCAATCCCGCGATCCCGACGCTCGGCGACCTGTCGCTGCCGGCTCGGCTCGGCCGCGAGATCCGCGAGACCGTCCATGACGCGGTGCCGCTGCCGCGGGTCTACGTCGGGTTCCGGGCGCCGGCCTACGGCGACGAGCGGCTCGACGCCCTCGACATCGCCGCTCAGGTGCTTGCGGGGGGCAAGGGCTCGCGGCTCCATCGCCGGCTCGTCCGCGACGAGCGGACCGCCCAGGACGTGGCGCTCGTCGCCCTCGGGTTCGTCGGCGGCGCGTCGATCTGCGTCGGCTGGGCAACGGTTCGCCCGGGCGTGCCGGTGGAGCGAGTCGAAGCGGCCCTGCTCGAGGAGCTGGAGCGGCTCGGTCGTGAGCCGGTCAGCGACGACGAGCTCGCGCGGGCGCGGGCCCTGATCGAGACCGAGGAGCTCGGCGGTCTCTCGCGCGTCGAGGAGCGGGCCGATCGGCTCTCGATGTACGCGACGCTGTTCGACGATCCGGATCTGATCAACCGGATGCTCCCGCGCTACCTGTCGGTGACCGCGGAGCAGATCCAGTCGATCTCCGCGGACGTCTTCCGCGAGGACAACCGGGTGATCCTCACGTATCTGCCGCAGCTCCCGCCCGCCGACAGCGCGAGCGAGACCGAGTCGGACGCTGACGACGCGGCCGAGGACGAGGAGGTCGCCGCATGACCGGCGCAGACGTCCGCGTCGTCGCCGACCGGCCGACACCCGGCACGCCACGACCGTACGACTTCCCGCACGTCGAGCGGGCGCGCCTGGCGAATGGCCTGACCGTCGCGGTCGTCGACCTGCCGGGCCGGCCGCTCGTCTCGGCGACGCTGGTCCTCGGGAACGGTGCGGCGGACGAGCCGGACGCCGATGCCGGCGCCACGGTCCTCGCGGCGCGTGCGCTGACCGAGGGCACGCAGCGCTTCGACGCGGTCGCGCTCGTGGAGGCCGCCGAGCGGCTCGGCGCGGGGCTCCACGCCGAAGCCGGCTGGGACGCCACATCCATCGGCGTGGACGTTCCGTCGGCCCGTCTCGAGCCGGCGCTCGAGCTGCTCGCCGAGGTGCTGCTCCGCCCGACCTTCCCGGACGCTGAGGTCGATCGGCTGCGGGACGAGCGGCTCAACGATCTCCTCCAGGCCGAGGCCGATCCGCGCCGGCGTGCGGAGGAGGCCTTCGCCGCCACGATCTACAGCGGCGGCTCGCCGTACCGGCGCCCGTCCGGCGGGCTCAAGCCGACGGTCGAGCGGCTCGACGCCGCGCGACTCCGGGCGGCATACGAGCGCGGGCTCGATCCGGCGCGGGCGACCCTGATCGTCGGCGGCGACCTCAGCGGGCTCGACGTCCCGGCGATCGCCGACCGGTTGCTCGGCGAATGGGGCCCGTCCGTGCGGGCGTCGCGGAGCGGCGCGATCGTCGCCGAGAGCGCGGTCCGCGAGCGGTTCGTCAAGGTCGTCCATCGGCCGGGCTCGGTCCAGACCGAGATCCGGATCGGCCACGTGGGCCTGCCCCGCCGGATCCCGGATTTCCACGCGCTCTCGGTCATGGGCGCGATCCTGGGCGGGCTGTTCAACTCGCGCCTGAACATGAAGCTCCGCGAGGAGAAGGGCTACACGTACGGCGCCGGCGCCGGCTTCGACCTGCGGCGCGCCGCGGGCCCGTTCGCGGCGCGGGCCGCCGTGAACACGGAGGTCACCGTGCCGGCGATCGCCGACACGCTCGCGGAGCTCGAGCGGATCCGATCCGAGCCCGTCAGCCCGGCCGAGCTCGCGGCCGCCCGCGACTACCTCGTGGGCGTCTTCCCGCTCCGGTTCGAGACGCCGGGACCCGTCGTCGGCGCGCTCGCCGGGCTCGCCGTCCACGATCTGCCCGACGACGAGCTCACGCGGTACCGCCCGGCGATCGAGGCCGTGACGGTCGAGGAGGTCCAGGCGGCAGCCGCCCATATCCGGCTCGATTCGGCGGCGATCGTCCTCGTCGGCGACGCCGATGCGTTCGGCCCGGACCTCGAGGCGGCCGGCTTCGGACGAATCGTCATCGAGCGGGATCGCGGGCCGCAGGACCAGGGCCGTGCGACCGGCGTCCAGGACGATCTGGAGCCACTCGACGAGGGCCCGGCGGGCCCGACCGAGGGCGCCGAGGAGCCCGATTCGGACGTCGCCCAAGGACCGGAAACGACGACCTAGAAGGGCTTCCTCGCGAGCGCTGAAACCTTTTCCTCGGCACGTGTCTCAAGGAATCGAACGGCCGCTCGGGAACGCCGGCCACGAAGACCTGGAGACACGACCCGATGGATGTGAAGACGCCCCTCGCCCGCAGCATCGCCACGTCGGCCGCGGCGCTCGTCCTCGTGGGCGCCGCGGTCCTCGGCGCGAACGCCGCGCTCGCCGGCACCGGCGGCCCGAGTGATGGGTCCGCGCCGGACGCCGCCGCCACGACCGAACCGACCGAGACGCCGGATGCGACCGAGACGCCCGAGGCGTCCGAGACGCCGGAAGCGACCGAGGTGCCGGACGGCACGGCCGAACCGACGGCCACCCCGGACGACCATGGCGGCGAGCGGGCCGGCGCGGACGACAACGCGACCGCCGAGCCGACCTCGTCGCCGGACGATCACGACGGGGATCGCGCGGGCTCCGATGACGACGCCACCGCGGCGCCAACCGCGACGGCCGACGACCACGGCGGCTCGGACGACTCGGGCGGCGGCTCCGACGAATCCGGTGGCGGATCCGACGACTCCGGTCACGGCTCCGACGACTCCGGCCACGACGGCAGCGGTCACGGCTGATCCGAACCCCAGCCAGCAGACGTTTCCGGAACCGTGGACCATGGCTCGACCGCCCGCCGGCCGGCCGTGGCCCCGTTCCGAACCTGGGAGGGCGAGCTGTCCACGACGTCCACGGCGCCGACACCAGCGGACCGCGACGCTGAGCGGGCCGCGGTCGACGCCGTCCTGGCCGGCGACCGCGAGGCGTTCCGGAGCATCGTCGATCGCGAGTCGGCGGCCGTCGTCCGCGCCTGCCACCGCGTCCTCGGCGATCTCCACGAGGCCGAGGATGCCGCGCAGGAGGCGTTCGTGACCGCGTTCCGCGGGCTCGCCGGCTGGCGCGGCGACGGCCCGCTCGGCGCCTGGATCCGGCGGATCGGCGTTCGCATCGCGCTGCGTCGTGCCCAACGGCGCCGCGACGTCACCTGGATCGACCCGACCAGCTCGTCGGGCGGCTCCGAGATCCCGGGTGGCGCCGATCCCGCCCTCGCGACGCTTCGTGCCGAGCGGGCCGCAGACATCCGGACGGCCGTCTCACGGCTCGACGAGCCCTACCGCGAGACGGTCGCGCTCCGCTTCTTCGGAGAGCTGAGCCTGGACGAGATCGCCGCGCAGACCGGCCGCCCGCTCGGGACCGTGAAGACCCATCTGCGGCGAGGGCTGCTCCGACTCCGCTCGTCCGTGGAAGGAAGCGTCTCGTGAGCGGATCGACGCCGGTCCACCTCGATGACGAAGAGCGTCGCGCGGCCGACATGGCGAGCGAGCTCGAGCAGCTGACGATGACGACCCCGATCCTCCCGAGCGCAGGCTTCGCCGATCGCGTCATGGCCGCGGTCGCGCGCGAGCCGTTGCCGCAGCCCGTCCGGGCGTTCGGCCTGGCGGTGTTCGGCGGCCGGCTTTGGGCGGCGGCGTCCGCGGTGCGCGATGCGGGCCGGATCGTGACCGTGCCGCGCGTTCCGCTGGCCGTCCGTGCCCAGGGCCTCGCGCTCGTCCTGATCGTTGCGGTTGGCGGCCTCGCGCTCCTCGGGGGAGCCGCCGTCGGCGCGGCCGCGCTCCTCCAGGGCCAAACCTACGAGCCATCGCCACCGGTGCAGCTGGTGAGCCCTTCGCCGAGCCCATCGCCCGCCCCGTCGGCGACACCGGTCCCGAGCGCCACCGCTTCGCCGGAAGCCTCGGACACGCCGGAACCCACGGAGACGGCCGACCCGACCGACGATCGCACCGCGCGCCCGACCGCGGCCGGGACGGACGACCACGGCGGCGGCGGAAGCGACTCCGGCTCGGGGTCGGGGTCGGGATCGGGGAAGTCCGGCTCGGACTCAGGCGGCTCAGGTTCCGGCTCGGACGACGGCGCCACGGAGACGCCGGTCGGCACCGACGACCATGGCGGATCCGGCGGCTAGTTCGCTCGTTCTCCCCAGTTTTCGAGCCGGAATTCCTCGCCAGAGCCCGTGTTCGGTGCCGGATCGCACCGCTAGATCGTCCTGGGCGCCCGGGGGTACTTGTGGCAAGGCTCGCTGTAAGGTCACGCTCCCACAATCGTTCGCGAGGGTGATCCAGCCCCCGAACCACGAACCTTGGACCAGGATCGACCGGGATGACCGTCCGCCGCACCTCCCGCCGCTCCTCCGCCGCACGCCAACGGCTCAGCGCGTCCGGTCAGTCGGTCGTCGAGTTTGCGCTGATCGTGCCGATCCTCGTGGTTCTCGTGCTGGCGGTCGTCGACATGGCCCGCATCTACACCACGATGATCGCGGTCGAGTCCGCCGCTCGCGAAGCCGCCGACTACGGCACGTTCGGCTCGCAGCGTTGGAACCCCCTCAGCTTCTCGACGATCACGCGCCCGGCCATGCAACAGCGTGCCTGCGTCGCGTCGAAGAACCTCCCGGACTACGTCGGGCCGGACGACAGTTGCACGAACCCGACGATGACGGTTCAGGTGTCCGGGGACAAGGGCATGACCTGGCAGTCCGACCCGAGCGCCGTCGCGCCGGCATGCGACGACGAAACGCGGACTCCACCGTGCTGGATGAAGGTGACGCTGTCGTACGACTTCCACCTGATCGCACCGCTGAACATCGAGGCGTTCGGCGTCCGCTTCGGTTTTCCGAGCACGATCACGATCGTCCGCTCGAGCGTGTTCGCCACGACTGACCTCAGCCTGCCGACGCCGACACCATGACGAAGCACCACGCCGTCCACGCACATCGGCGCCGCCACAGCCGCGCCCAGGCCCTCGTTGAATTCAGCCTCGTCGCGCCGATCTTCTTCCTGATGATCTTCGCCGTCATCGAGGGCGGCCGGTTCATCCTGTACTACCAGACCCTCAACAACGCGGTTCGCGAGGGCGCCCGCTATGCGATCGTCCACGGCTCCAACTCGTTCTGTCCGAGTGGACCGATGCCGCCAGGGTCGAGCACGCCAGGCGGGTGCTACGACGCCTCCGGCGCAAACGTCGCGCAGCAGGTTCGAACGACCGCCTTCGGCGTCCTCGGCACCGGCGTGACGGTCACCACGTGTTGGGATCCCGTGATCGCCTCGGACGGAAGCTGCACGAACGGCGGTCTCGGCAACGGCCGCGACAGCGAGGTCCGGGTGACCGGCGTCTACACCTACCGCTCCTTGGTCCCGATCGTCCCATTGCCAGCCATCAGCATCAGTGCGGAGTCGAACCTTGTCATCAACAACTAGCCGCCAAGCCGAGCGGGGGCAGGTGCTCGTTCTCTTCGCAGGCGGGCTCCTGGTGTTGTTCGTCGTCGCCGCGATGGCGTTCGACGTCGGGATGACGCTTCTCGAACGTCGGACGCAGCAGGACGCAGCCGATGCGGCGTCCCTGGCCGGCGCGCGCTATGTGGACGGCAGCCCCAGCTTTCACGACACGTGTGCCGCCGCCGCCGGCAATCCCGCCGCGACTGCCGCGTGCGAGGTCGCGCTGGCGAACAACTACGACAACGACCGCGCGAGCGAGAACGTCCTGGTCGACATCCCGCCGATCGACGGCATCTACCGGAACTTCCCTGACTTCGTCGAGGTCCGCATCAACGCCACCCGGCCCGCGATCTTCGCGGGCGTCCTCGGTCGGACGGACTGGCAGGTCGCGGTGAAGTCCGTCGCCGCCAACCAGCCGGGCGTCACCTACTCGTTCGGGATGCTCGCGCTGTCGGAGCATGACTGCAAGGCGATCCTCGTCTCCGGGTCCGGCGTCGTGAACGCCGATTCGAACATCCAGTCGAACTCCGACGGATCGCTCTGCGGCGCCGGCGCCGACATCGGGCTGAGCCGAACCGGCTCGGGCGTCCTCAATGTCACCGCGCCGGACGCCGTGTGTCGAAGCGTTGGTTCGATCCAGGACCAGGGCAGCGGCACGATGAGCTGCACGCAGGACGCGCATTCCTTCCCGCTGCCCGACCCGCTCCAAGCGCTCGCCGCGCCCACCAAGCCGGGCGTCGCCGCCCCCGTCAAGGAGGTCAGCTCGTCCGGCACGGTCATCGACACGCCGCTGAATGTCCCGGACTACTGCCCAGGGTCGACCGATCCCTCGAAGGCGCCGCTCGAGGCGACACCGCATCTCTGCACGTTCGGTCAAGGCTCGGGCCAGGCGAACCGGAAGTGGATCCTCTATCCCGGGCTGTACCCGGGAGGCCTCCTCCTGAAAGGCGGCGTGACGGCATACCTGATGCCGGGGATCTACTGGATCGGCGGCGGCGGGTTCCAGGCCACGAACGATGCCTCCACGATCTCGGTGAACAGCGAGACCGACCGGGCGGCAGCGGTGTGCACGACGGGCGCGACGCCACCGTGCACTGGCGGAGGCGGCATCTTGCTCTACAACTCGCAGCTCGTGAACAGTGCGCCGGGCCCGATCAGCCTCGGTGGTGGTGGCGCGACGCTCAACCTCCAGCCGTACAAGTATCCGTTCGGGACGACGACGATCGACCTCGTGATCTTCCAGGACCGGGACGTCGCACTCCCTGGCGACGACGTCACGCTCAACGGGTCGAGTGCCCAGGCGGCGAGCGTCCGCGGGATCATCTATCTGCCGAACGGCGACCTGAAGGTGAACGGTTCGAGCAGCGTGTTCACCATGGACCAGGTGATCGCGCAGACCTTCCAGATCAACGGCAACGGTGGAACGGTCAACATCCTGCGTGACATGGGCGTCGACGCGATCATCAGCGCCGTCGGCCTGGTCGAATAGGGCGGCACGCGCCGGCGGAGGACGCGTACGCTGATCGCGTGATCGTTGTCGTCGGGAGCCCGGGCGCGCGCTCAGGGCCGCGCGGGATCGAAGCGGCCGGCCTCGCGGTCGGGGTCGCGCGCGCGGTCGCCGAGGGGGGCGCATCCGTCCAGGTCGTGGGCCGCGTCGGCGAGGACCCGACCGCCGATGCGGTCCTCCTCGATCTCGCAGCACACGGCGTCGGCCACGTCGCCGTGCTTCGGACGGGCGGGGCCGCGACACCGATCGTTCCCGAAACCGCCGACGACGGTGCGGATGACGGGCCGCCGGGCGTCGTCGCAACCGCGGACGAGTCCGATGACGCGACCG
>DASSMI010000286.1:0-3435 GCA_035688935.1 Candidatus Limnocylindrales bacterium
GGGCTGACGGCGCGGCCGGGCGATCGAGTCGTCGTCCGCGTCCCGGCGGACTGGCTCATCCTCCGTTGGGAGGGTTCCGATCACCCGCTGGCCGGCGATGCTGCCAATGTGTGGCCGGCGGTCGCGGTCAGCGACCCGGGCCGCCAGATCGATGTTCCAGTGCCGGCCCGCGCGGGAACGTCGATCGCCACGTACACGCTCTGGGTCCGGACGGTGGACGGGCGCGTCGTCGGCAGCCTGAGCGTCCTTGTCCGCATCCGCGTCGCCGGATAGGCGAGCGGACCACGCGCCTACGTCCCCGCGAGCTGCTCGACGACGGGCGCGAAGTCGGGTAGCTCCGGCTCGTCCATCCAGCCGACCAGGTACGAGTTGATCCCCCAGCGATCGCGGGCGCGACGGAGCTTCCCGACGAGGTCCGGGACCGTCCCGATCAGCGAATACGGCGATTCGAGCACGTCGTGCGGATCGATCGTCAGGCCCGTTCGCGCCTCGAGCCGGTGCGCCACGTCGGCGGCCACCTTCAACGGCTCGTTCGTCACGCTGAGCCGGCCGAGGAGCCGCAGGACGCTCAGCTCGCGGTCGCCGAAGTGCTCGCCCGCCGCATCACGGATCCAGGCGACCCGCTCGTCCATCCGCGCCGGGAACGCGTCCCCTAACGACGCGCGGTCCTGGCGAAGATCGATCCCGACGATCTCGGCCTCGCGCGCGGCGATCCGGAGCATCCGTTCCCGGGTCCCGCCGATCAGGAAGGGCGGATGCGGCCGCGTGACCGGCTTCGGCTGGCCGTCGAGGTCGTGGATCGAATAGAACCGCCCCTCGAACGAGAACGGGCCGTCCGCGAACAGCCCGCGCAGGATCGCGACGGCCTCGAGCATCCGGCTGATCCGGACGGGCGGTGGATCGAACGGGAGCCCGATCGAGCGGTACTCGGGCTCGTTCCACCCGGCGCCGATCCCGACGACGACGCGACCCTCGCTCAGCACGTCGAGCGTCGCGAGATCCTGGGCGAGGACGGCCGGGTGGCGCAGGTCGTTGTTGAACACGAGCGCGCACAGTCGCAGCCGCTCGCTGGCCATGGCGACCGCGGTCAGGACCGGGATCGGCGCGAGCTGGGGCTGGAGGTGGTCGTGGATCGTGACGTCGCTGTAGCCGGCCGCCTCGGCCGCCCGAACGCCGTCGAGGAGCGAGCGCCGGTCCTGCACTCCGCGCGCCCCGACCAGGAAGCGGAACGGCTGCACGTGCTCCTCCGGATGCGGGTCCGCGAAGGATACGGGGGTCGCGGGACGGATCGACGTGCTCGCGCGATCGGCTACGCTCGAGGCTCCGCAGGAGGAGCCCGCGTGCGCGTCACCGTCACCCCGGACGCGATCCGGACCGCGTTCGAGGCCGTGAAGGACGATCCGTCATTCGACGAGAGCCGAGGGCTGTGGGAGCGCGGCCGGCCGCCCGTCGAGATGATCCAGGCCATGTGCCTCCGGCCGGAGATCCTCCGCGCGTTCGCGGGCTTCGGTGGCTCGGTCTATCCCGGCGGCGAGCTGACGCGACGCGAGAAGGAGCTCGTGATCATCACGGCGTCGGGGGCGAACGCCTGCCAGTTCTGCACGGAGTCCCACTGCGACCTCGTCGGGATCGCGGGCATCCTCGAAGCACCGCTCCAGCTCATCGCGGTACCGGACGATCTCGCGCCGCGCGAACGCCTTGCCGTCGAGTACACGAGAGCCGCGATGGCCGACTCGAACGCCATCCCGGACGCGCTCAACGCGCGGCTCGAGGAGCAGTTCAGCGACTCGGAGCGCGTCGAGCTCGCGTTCCTCATCGGGTTCATCAACATGCTGAACGTGTTCAACAACCTGCTCGAAGTGCGGTATCACGGCGAGTACGCCCTGCTCAGGACGCCGGTCTGCTGAGCGGCCGGCGTGGCGCCGGCCGGGCGCACCCTCATCCCCCATGGGAACGGAGGCGCCCGCCGCGCACATGCGCAGCGGGCGCCGAGCTGGCGGGGATGGGCCCGCCAGCGGGCGAGCGGTCAGCCCAGGAGGAACGCCTTCATCGCCGGTCCCAGGACCGTCGGGTCGACATTGTGCTCCTGGCCTTCGAGGACCTCCGTCCGGCCGTCCGGGATCGCCGCGGCGAGGGCCTCCGCCGTCGGACGGAACAGGTCGAAGCTCCCACCGCCGGTGAGGATGAGCGTCGGCACGGTGATCCGGGATGCCTTCTCGGTCGGGACCGAGTAATCGCCCATGACCCGCGCGTCGTAGGCGAGCGTATGGGCGATCGCGAGCTGGCCCTGCCACCAGGGCTGCGTCTTCGCGTAGGCGGCGAACTCGGCGGGGAGCCGGACCATGTCGACCATGAAGAACGTCGCGGCATCGTCCCGGCGTCCCTCGGCGATCATCCGGTCGAGGCGCTCGACGGTGTCGGCCGGCGGCCGGCCGGCAGGATCGAGGTTGTACGGCGGCTCCCAGAGGACGAGCTTGTCGATCGGCGCGCCGGCGACCGCGGCCTCGAGCGCGAGGCCCGCGCCCGACGACGTGCCATACAGATGCGCGTGGCCGCCCGCAGCGGCGATCACCGCCGCGACGTCCTCGATCTCCCGCTCGACCGCGTATGGCGCCGTGTCGCCGCTGTCGCCACGCCCGCGCCGATCGAAGTTCCAGACGGTGAAGTCCTTGGAGAGCTCGGCCGCGAGCCCGTCGTTGGCGTGACGGTCGACCGACCCGCCGCAGATCAGGACGATCGCGGGGCCGCTGCCGGTCACCTCGACGCCGAGGGTCGTGCCGTCCTTCGAGGTGACGGTCTGGAGCGTGCTGCTGGTCATGGGATGTCTCCTCGCCCTGTGTTGATCGACTGGCTCAGTTGAATGTGCGGTCGAGCCACGCCTGCCAGGCGGCCTCGAGGGACTGCCGGTCGGCGGGCACGAACACGTGGTGCCCGATGGCGACCGTGCCCATCCCGTGGATGAAGCGATACATCCCATCGGCGGTTCGGAAGCCGAGGAAGTCGCGGGTCACGTAGTCGACCTCGCCGTCGAGGTCCGGGATGCCCTCCGCCCGGAATCGGACGGGGTCGCCCACGTGCGGCTCGGCGCCGACACCGAGCGCCTTCGTGAACCCGGCCCACGCGCGTGCCTTGTCCACTTGGGGGCCCCACAGCGTGATCGGGATCGCCTTCCGGCCGCGGAAATGCTCGACGTACTCCGCGAGCTTCGCCAGGTAGGCCGGATCGCCGTTCTGGAGCGCGTCGTACTCGACCTCCCAGTCGTCCTGCGGCAGGAACCCGCTGTGGACGAGCCGGAGCTGGGTCGTCCCGCCGGCGCGACCTTCGATCTCGAACGAGAAGACGTCGAACCGGCCGTCCTCGCTCTGGGGGCTGGACGTCACGAAGCGATGCGGTGGCTCGAACGTCGTGATCGTCGAACGCATCGAGAAGCCGGGG
>DASSMI010000287.1:0-3104 GCA_035688935.1 Candidatus Limnocylindrales bacterium
CACCTCGTCCATGACCCCCGTCAGGCAGTCCTTGATGTGGACGTGGCGGATGAGCTCCCAGTAGTCGTCCACGGCCCGGACGGGATCGGCGCCGCCGAAGCGGAAGTGGCCGGTGTCGAGGCACAGCCCCAGCAGCGACGGATCGAGCCGGTCCATCACGCGCGCGATCTCGTCGGCCGTCTCGACGTACGTCCCGGCGTGCGGGTGGAGGACGACATCGAAGCCCTCGGACCGGCAGATCTCGGCCGCCCGGTGGAGGTTCGCGATCAGCGACTCGAACCGCGCCGGCGGCAGCCACGCCTCGGGGTGCTCCTGGATGCGCCCCGAGAACGCGAGCCGCTCGGGCTCGTCGAAGTGGTCGGACAGGACGGCGAACGTCTTCGACCCCTCCGGCGCGGCCTCGCGGATCATCGTCAGCGTTCGCCGCAGCCACGCTCGGTCGTCGTCGGCCTTCTCGTCCCGGCTGAAATGCTGCGGAAGGAACGCCCCAACGAGCTCGAGCCCACGCGACGTCAGCCGCTCTCGGACCTCGCCCGCTGAACCCAGGAAGCCGGGCGGTCCCAGCTCCGTGCCCTCGACGCCGATGTCGACCATCCAGTCGAGCATGTCGTCGGGCGCGGGCATCCAGGCGTCGGCGACGAGGATCTCGTCGACACCGAACGAGACGGGCGCGCTGGCGACGCGCATCGATCCAGTGGTCATCGGGGTCTCCGGTGGGTGCTCACAACAGCGCCCCGCAGCCACAGGAGCGGCGGACGAGGAGCTCCATCGGAATCCGGACGTCCATCGGGCCGGCGTCCGTGTGCTCGAGGGCGCGCAGGACCATCGAGGCGGCGAGGTCGCCGATCTCGCGGTCGCGCCGCGCCAGGACCGTGAGCGCCGGATCGAGCAGCGGCGCGGCGTCGAAGTCGTCGAAGCAGACGATCGCGACGCCGCTCGGCACGGCGACGCCCCGCGCGCGGAGCTCGGTGAGGCCGCCCAGGGCAAGGTCGGCGCACGGATAGACGATCGCCGTCGGCGGCTCGTCGAGATCGAGGAGCGCACCGGTCTCCGCCCGTCCGGCGTCCTCGGTCCATTCGCCGGGCCGGACGCAGCGGGCATCGGCCGTCAACCCGTGGCGGAGCATCCCGAGCTCGAACCCCGCGAGCCGCTCGGCGCCGGACGTCTCGCTGACGATCCCGCCCACGTAGCCGATCCGGCGATGACCGTGGACCTCGGCGAGGTGGCCCACGAGGAGCTGGATCCCGTCCGCGTTGGCCAGCGTGACCCTGCCCGCGCCGACGTCGTCGAGGACGTTGTCGAACATGACGATCGGCAGGCCGAACCGCCGCTCGATCGATCGGACCGCCGACCCGTCGCCGCCCGACGAGCAGAGCAGGAACCCATCGACGCGATCGGCGGCGAGCGCGAGGAGCGCGCTCCGCTCGCGATCGGGCCGCTCGTCGGTGTCCATCAAGGTGATCTGGTAGCCGGCGGCCTGGAGCCGGTGCTGCGCGCCCTTCAGCGCGTTCGCGTAGAACCCCGAGCTGATGTCCGGCACGACGAAGCCGACCATCCGCGTCTCCCGCAGCCGGAGCGAGCGGCCCGCCGCCGACGGGTGGAAGTCCAGGCGCGCGGCGGCTTCCAGGACGCGATCGCGCGTGGGGCCGGCGACGCTGCCGCGGCCGGTCAGCGCCCGCGATGCCGTCGCCACCGACACGCCGGCGGCGGCGGCGACGTCGGCGAGGCGTGGCGACTCGACCATCACTTCACGGCGCCCATCGTGAGGCCTCGGACGAGATGGCGCTGGACGAGGACCGAGAAGACGACGATCGGCAGCGCCCCGATCACCCCGGCGGCGCTCATCGCGCCCCAATCGACGTTGATCCGGCCGATGAGCGTCGCCGCGCCGACCGGCATCGTCTCCGCGCCGGGCGTCGAGGTCAGGACGAGCGCGAACAGGAACTCGTTGTACGTCGTGATCACCGCGAAGATCCCGGTCGCGACGAGACCCGGGGCGGCGAGCGGCAGGACGATCCGCCGGAACGCGGTGAACCGCGTGTCGCCGTCGACCATCGCGGCCTCCTCGAGGTCGACCGGGATCTCGCGGAAGAAGCTCTCCATCATCCAGACGACGATCGTCACGTTGAACGCCGCGTAGACGATGATCAGGCTGAGCTTCGAGTTCAGGAGGCCGAGGCCCTGGGCCGCGAGGAAGATCGGGATGATGATCACGATCGGCGGCATCAGGCGCACCATGAGCAGCCCGAACCCGATCCAGCGATGCGCGCCGGCCCGGAGCCGGAAGCGGGCGAGGACGTAGGCCGCCTGGGTCCCGAGGACCAGCGCGATCGCGACGCTGACCGCGGTCACGATCACCGAGTTCGTCAGGTACGAGCCGAACTCGCGGCCGTTGAACAGGCTGACGTAGTTGTCCGTCGTCAGCGCCTGGGGGACGAGCGAGGTCTCCTGGGTGATCTCGCGGTTCGACTTCAGCGAGGTCAGCAGCATCCAGACGAGGGGCGTGATCGCGAACGCGATCGCTCCGAGCGTCGCGACGAGCCAGCCGATCCCCCGCAGGCGATCGCCCCAGGCGGCCGACCTCGCCGGCGCCGACGGCTCGTTCGCGGTGGCCGCGGCTGCGGTCACGACGGCCGCCGACGCATGAGGCCCACCGCGAACCCGCTCCCGACGAGGAAGACCAGCGCGACCATGAAGAGCATCGCGGCCGCGTAGCCGACCTGCTGGAACTGGAAGAACGTCTGGTAGCCGTAGATCGAGATCAGCTGGGTGGAGGTCCCCGGACCGCCGCGGGTCAGGACGTAGACCTGGTCGAACGTGGTCAGCGCGTCGATCGCGCGGAGGGTCACCGCCACGAGGATCGTCGGGCGGAGGAGGGGCAGCGTGTGGTCCACGAACGTGCGCCACGCACCCGCCCCGTCGACGCGCGCCGCCTCGAACGGCTCGACCGGCATCGACTGGATCCCGGCGAGGAGGATGAGGAACATCAGCGGCGTCCACTCCCAGACGTCGAGGACGACGAGGCCGAGGAACGCGCCGGTCCCGTTGCTGAGGATCTGCGGCGGGTCCAGGCCCAGGGCGTGGGCGAACGACGCGATCAATCC